>JANWHA010000018.1 GCA_025450635.1 Croceibacterium sp.
GGCGGAGGTGATGGTGATCCCGCGCTCCTGCTCCTGCTCCATCCAGTCCATCGTCGCGGCGCCGTCATGCACCTCGCCGATCTTGTAGGACTTGCCGGTGTAATAGAGGATGCGCTCCGTCGTCGTCGTCTTGCCGGCGTCGATGTGCGCCATGATGCCGATATTGCGATAGCGCTCCAGCGGATATTCGCGGGCCATTGTCTATTCCTTGGTGAGGGAGTGGCCGGGGCTTTTGCCGCCCGGCCCTCGCCTATGTAGTTACGATTCTTACCAGCGGTAGTGGCTGAACGCGCGGTTGGCGTCGGCCATGCGGTGCGTGTCCTCGCGCTTCTTGACCGCGTTGCCGCGGTTGTTGGCGGCGTCCATCAGCTCGCCCGAAAGGCGGCCGGCCATGGTCGTCTCGGCGCGCCCGCGGGCGGCGGCGATCAGCCAGCGGATGGCGAGCGCCTGCGAGCGTTCCGGGCGCACCTCGACCGGCACCTGGTAGGTCGCGCCGCCAACGCGGCGGCTGCGCACCTCGACCTGCGGCTTCACGTTGTTCAACGCGTCGTGGAACACCGCCATCGGATCGGTCTTGGCGCGCTGTTCGACGGTGTCGAGGGCGCCGTAGACGATGCTCTCGGCGACGGACTTCTTCCCGTCGAGCATCAGGTTGTTCATGAACTTGGACAGGACCTGATCCCCGAACTTGGGATCGGGCAGGATTTCCCGCTTCTCGGGACGGCGACGACGGCTCATCGGATGAATTCCTTATCTTCGGGCCGCAGCGATGGCGCGGCCGGACAAAACCAGCGGACGCGGCTTACTTCGGCCGCTTGGCCCCGTACTTGGAGCGGCTCTGGCGGCGGTCCTTCACGCCCTGCGTGTCGAGCACCCCGCGCAGCACATGATAGCGCACGCCGGGCAGGTCGCGCACGCGGCCGCCGCGGATCAGCACCACGGAGTGCTCCTGCAGGTTGTGCCCCTCGCCGGGGATGTAGCTGATGACCTCGCGCCCGTTGGTCAGGCGGATCTTGGCGACCTTGCGCAGCGCCGAGTTCGGCTTCTTCGGGGTCGTCGTATAGACGCGGGTGCACACGCCGCGCTTTTGCGGGTTCTGCTCCATCGCAGGGACCTTGGACTTGGCCTTCTGCGGCTCGCGGCCCTTGCGGACCAGCTGGTTGATCGTCGGCATTGACTCTCTTCACCTTGTTGTCCGGTCCGGCGGAATTGCCGGCCCGGCGCGCCCCTTCCGGGCGCAAAACCGGTTCCCACTTTTGCTGAAGGGAGCGCGGCGCACGCCACGAACCTTCAGCTCGGCGAAACCGGCGGCGTTGGCGCGGCAGGGTGAAGGAACAAAGGAACGCGCGGCGCCCGGCCGACGGGCCGAAGCGATGGTCGCGCGAGCCTGAAACACTCCACCCGAACGCGGACGCCGGGTTACTTTGACGGCTGCCCCAAACCTTCGCTTTCGCGGGGTTCAATAGACAAGGGCCTTGCGAGTGATCGCGAAGGCCCCGGGACATGACCGGCAATGTTCAGCTCTATCTCACCGCGGCAGGGCAGTTGGTCACATGTCCTGCCGCGGATGCCGGCGCCCTAGGCCGGTTTGACGGCGGGGTCAACCCGGACGGGCGGCTCGTCGCCCTGCCCCTCGCCCTCTGGCGCAGCGGCGCCTTCGCCCTCGTCGGCGCCGGCCACGTGGGCCTCGCCGGCAGGCGTTTCGCCGTTGAGCAGCAAGCGGGTCCGCTCGACCAGCTCCTTGGCGTGGCTGAGGCCGCTCTGCAATTCCTCGAGCGCGGCCTGCGCCGCGTCAACGTCCTTGTCGGATTGGTCGCTCACTTACCCGGTGCCCTGACTGCACGCAGGTGCCCCCACCTGCCATGGCTGCGATTGGGAAGGTCCCCTGTGCTCCAAGCCTTCCCGGCCCTCATTATCGTTATGAATGCCGCGCCCGCGCATCGGGAGGGGGGGTGTGCGCGGGCGCGGTCGGGGGGATGAACCGGCGGCTTGCGGATCGGTTCCCCGGTTTTACCGCAGCCGCCCGATCCTGCCGCTTTCCCGCGGGACAAACGGCGGGACTGGAAAGGCTTGGGCGGGCGGCGGGGCGCGGAGTGGTGCGCCCGGCCGCCCGCCTTCGCCACGGGATCGGCGTTTGGTCGCAACTCCCGTCCCGAAGGTGTTGACCCGGCTTAGTGGCGGCGGTGGCCGCCCCAGCCGCTCCAGCCGCCGGACGAGCTGCCGTTGCTTGTCGCCGGCGCGGACCTCTCGCTGCTGCGGGTGCTCGGCGCGCTGCGCGTGGGCGCCTGGCCGCTGGTGGTCCGCTGGCCGCGGTTGCCGCCCCAGCCGGGGATCGGCTGGCCGGTGTAATGCTGCCAGTTCCCGCCGTTGTGCTGCCAGTTGCCCCCATGATCGCCGTCATGGTCGCCACCGTGGTGGAAGTGGTCGCCGTCGCCGCGATGCCAATGGCGGTCGCCGCCCTGGTACCAGAAGAACCCGTCGGTGCCCCAATAGCCGTTGGAGTACGGGCCGTAGTAGCCATCGTACCACACGTCGTAGGGATCGTAGCCGTAGCCATAGGCGGGATAATAGCCGGGGTAGCCGTAGTCATAACCGTAGCCGTAGCCGCCGCCGCCGTAGCCGAGGCCGACGTCGAAGCCGGTATAGCCGTTGGTGCAGGCGCCAAGCGCCAGCGGTGCCGCCGCCGCGAGGGCGAGCTTGATAATGGTGCGTGTCATTGCGGTTTCCGTTCTTTCGGCTCCCGCGGAGTGGGCGTGGGAGTATGTGGTCAAGTGGTGGACTCAATATAAGGCAAACGCACGAGATTTACGAGAGTTGCCTGCGAGGAAGGCCTAGGCGTCGCCCTGCGAGCGCAGCCGCCGGAGCGCCTCCCGCCGGTCCTGCTCCGGCCAGTGCTGGCGGTCGGCCTCGTCGAGCAGCCGCAACAGCTCGGCGAAGCGCGGCGTGTCCTCGATGGCGAAGACCTTCTTGAGCGCGCCGCCGTAACGGTCGAGCTCGCTCTGGGTCAGCAGGCTGACAGCGACAATTCGATCGCCAGGCATGGCGGCATTACCCCTGCTTTGTTTCCCGCCCGTGTTCCGGTTAATAAATATCAACTATATAACGCACTGTTCTGCCGAGAGTTTCCGGCAAGCCAAGCGAGGCGTCGGATTTGCGACGGCCCGCCCCCTCCCGGCGGCGGATTTTCGCCGGTTTCGGCCAATGCTTGGGCGGGGAGGTGGCAGCGCGCCAGCGTGGCGGAGGGGTTTGCGGTCTCCCCCGCGGCCTCGGCTGGTGTGCTTGGCCGCGAGCCCCCTCCACCGCACTTCGTGCGGTCCCCCTCCCCGTGCCGGGGAGGATCGGCGTTTCGCCTCTCCCATTTCCTACAAAATGCCGCGAGAACATAGAAAGAACTTTCCTACGGACAGCGGTATGTGACAAGTGGCCGGCTTCCTCGATTTTCGCGGAGCGACGATGACCGACCAATCCAGCCCTCCCCAGCCGCCCGTCAGCAAGCGCGCGATTGCGCGGCAGGGGACTTCGTACATGGCCTTTCGCCACGAGCCGCTCGATCCGGACGATCCGCTGCTGGGGTTCAGGCCGGTCGCGCACAAGCGGCCGCGGCGGAACTCGATCACGCCGGCGCGGCAGCGGGCATTCATCGCCTCGCTCGCCGAATGCGGCATCGTCACCCAGGCGGCGCGCAGCATCGGCGCGTCGATGGAGGCGCTCTACAAGCTGCGCAACTGGCCGGGCGCGGAGGAATTCCGCGCGGCGTGGGACGCGGCGATCGACCGCGGCGTCGCCCGGCTGGAGGACACCGCGCTCTCCCGCGCGATCGAGGGCGAGGAGCGGATGGTAGTCAGCGGCGGCAAGGTGCTCGGCACCGAGATCCGCCACAACGAGGCGCTGGTGATGTTCTTCCTGCGCAACCGGCGGGGCGAGCGCTATGCGCCGGACTGGCGCGCGCTCCGCCCGGGGCATCCGCTGTACGAGAAGATCAAGGCCGAAGTGCTCGAAGCCTACGAGGCCGAGCAGGAGGAGGACGACGAGGCGAGCGTCGAAGCGCTCGACGCGTTCTTCGAAGGGCTGCGGCAGAAGCGGCTGGCGAACGAGGCGCTGGAAGCGGAGTTCGTCGCCGAGGAGGCGGACAAGGAGCGGCTTCGGGCCGAGGAGATCGCGCGCCGCGAGTGGGTTGAAGGGGATGAGGGGGAGGCGGGGGATGACGGGGCCTAGATCCTCCCCCGGACGGGGAGGTGGCAGCGCGCAGCGCTGACGGAGGGGGCGCTCCGCCTCGAGCGTCAGTGCGTGGGGCGAACCCCCTCCACCACCCGCTCCGCGGGCGGTCCCCCTCCCCGTCCCGGGGAGGATCGCTATTCCGGCGCGACGGCCTTGTCGACGTTGGCCTTTTCCGCTGCGCTCGCCGCTGCTTCCGCCGCCCGGGCGGGCTCGGCGAGGCGAATGTTGAGCTCGCGCAACTGCTTCGGCGCGACGATCGACGGCGCGCCCATCATCAGGTCCTGCGCGCGCTGGTTCATCGGGAAGGCGATGACCTCGCGGATGTTGGGCTCGTTGGCCAGCAGCATGACGATGCGGTCGATCCCCGGGGCCGAGCCGCCGTGCGGCGGGGCGCCGAGCTTGAACGCCTCGATCATGCCGGAGAAGTTGGCGTCGACGTCCGCGCGCGAATAGCCGGCGATCTCGAACGCCTTGTACATGATGTCGGGCCGGTGGTTCCGGATCGCGCCGCTGGAAAGCTCGTAGCCGTTGCAGACGATGTCGTATTGCCACGCGAGGATGGTCAGCGGGTCCTTGTTTTCGAGCGCCTCCAGCTCGCCTTGCGGCATCGAGAACGGGTTGTGGCTGAAGTCGACCTTCTTCGCCTCCTCGTCGTATTCGTACATCGGGAAGTCGACGATCCAGCAGAACTTGAAGCAAGCGGGCTCGATCAGGCCGAGCGTTTCGCCGACGCGGGTGCGGGCGGCGCCGGCGAGCCTGGCGGCTTCGGAGGCCTTGCCGGCGGCGAAGAACAGGCCGTCGTCGGGGCCGAGGCCGAGCTCGCCGTAGAGCTTCTCCATGCCCCCGGGGCCGTGGTTCTTGGCGATCGGCCCGCCGAACTCGCCGCCCTTGCGGGTGACGTAGCCGAGGCCGGCGAAGCCTTCCTTGCGGGCCCACTCGTTCATGTCATCGAAGAACTTGCGGCTGAGCCCGGCGGTCTGCGGCGCGGGGATCGCCCGCACCACCCCGCCCGAGCCGACAATCTTTTCGAACAGGCCGAAGCCGGATTGGGTGAAGTGGCCCGAGACGTCGGTGATGACCAGCGGGTTGCGCAAGTCGGGCTTGTCGGTGCCGTACTTGAGCATCGCCTCGGCATAGGGAATGCGCGGGAAGCTGCCGGCGGGGGTGACGGCCTTGCCGTTCGCGAATTCCTCGAACGTGCCGGCGAGCACCGGCTCGAGCGCGGCGAACACGTCTTCCTGGGTGACGAAGCTCATCTCGAAGTCGAGCTGGTAGAATTCCGCCGAGCGGTCGGCGCGCAAGTCCTCGTCGCGGAAGCACGGGGCGATCTGGAAATAGCGGTCGAACCCGGCGACCATCAGCAGCTGCTTGAACATCTGCGGCGCTTGCGGGAGCGCGTAGAACCGGCCCGGGTGCAGGCGGCTGGGGACGAGGAAGTCGCGCGCGCCCTCGGGGCTGGAAGCGCTGAGGATCGGGGTCTGGAACTCGGTGAAGCCCTGCTCGTGCATCCTCCGCCGCAGGCTGGCGATCACTTGCGAACGCAGCATCACGTTGCGGTGCATCGTCTCGCGGCGCAAGTCGAGGAAGCGGTACTTGAGGCGGATGTCTTCCGGGTATTCCTGCTCGCCCGCGACCGGCATCGGCAGCTCCTCGGCGCGGCTCTGCACGGTGGCCGCGCGGGCATAGACCTCGACCTCGCCGGTCGGCAGGTTGGGGTTCACGGTCTCCGCCGTGCGCGCCTTGACCTCGCCGTCGATCGTCACGACCGATTCCAGTTTGAGGGCGTCGAGCAGCGCCAGCGCCGGGGAATCCGAATCCGCGACGATCTGCGTCAGCCCGTAATGGTCGCGCAAGTCGACGAACAGGATGCCGCCGTGGTCGCGCTTCCTGTGCACCCAGCCCGACAGGCGCACGCTCTCGCCGACATCGCCGACGCGAAGCTCGGCGCAGTTGTGGGAACGGTAGGCGTGCATCGAGACTCTTTCGGTTGAACGGTTTACGGCGCTAGGGAGCCGGCGCTAACAGGCGATGGCCTTTCGCTTGTCAAGCCGGCCGCACATGTTCCAGGGCGCGGCCCGCGCGCCCTATAGAAAACCGCAGAATGAAAATACACCCGCTGATTACCAAGACCGAGGAACTGGCCGAGCTGTGCGCCCGGCTGGCGCAAAGCGATTTCGTCTGCGTCGATACCGAGTTCATGCGCGAGAATACCTATTACCCGATGCTGTGCTTGGTCCAGCTCGGCAACGAGGAGGAAGCGGCGGCGGTCGATCCGCTGGCCGACGGCATCGACCTCGCGCCGATGCTCGAGCTGTTCTGCAACAACGAGGACGTGCTCAAGGTCTTCCACGCCGGGGGGCAAGACGTGGAGATCGTCTACAACCTCACCGGGCGCACCCCGCACCCCATATTCGACACCCAGATCGCCATGATGGCCGTGAGCCAGAGCGAACAGATCGGCTACGCCAACCTGGTCGAGAGCTGGATGGGCAAGCAGATCGACAAGGGGGCCCGCTTCACCGACTGGGGCCGCCGCCCACTGACCGAACGGCAGCTCGAATACGCAATCGGCGACGTCACCTACCTCGCGAAGATCTTCCCGCGCCTGCTCAAGAAGCTGGTCAAGAGCGGCCGCGGCCACTGGCTCGACGCCGAGATGGAAAAGCTCGCCGACCCGGCCAACTACGCCAACGAGCTCGGCGAGGCGTGGCAGCGCATCCGCGCGCCGAGCCGCAGCCCGGCGGTGCTCGGGCGGCTCAAGGCGCTGGCCGCGTGGCGGGAGAGCGAAGCGCAGGCGAAAGACATCCCTCGCGGCCGGATCATGCGCGACGAGACCCTCGCCGA
>JANWHA010000019.1 GCA_025450635.1 Croceibacterium sp.
CCCCCCCCCGGGCGGGGGGGGGGGGGGGGGGGGGGCGCGTGGCCGACAGGCATCGCGTCGACGCTGGCGTCGGAGCACCCCCACCCAACCCTCCCCCTCAAGGGGGAGGGCTATTGTTACGTGAAGGCCGCTCAGCTTTCTTTCCCCAAGGCCGCGCCGAAGCGGCCGAATCACTGCCCGAAGACGCCGCCGATTACCCGCTCGGCGTCGCGCGCGGCCAGATCGCCGACACCTACATCGTCGCCGAAGCCGCCGACGGCCTGGTCATCGTCGACCAGCACGCCGCGCACGAGCGCCTGGTGCTCGAACGGCTGCGCGCCGCCGGGGCGGCGGAGGCGGTGGCGGCGAGCCAGGCGCTGCTGCTGCCCGAAGTGGTCGAGCTCGACGAACCGGCTTGCGACCGGCTCGAGGACAGCGCCGCGAAGTTCGCCGAATACGGCCTCGCCCTCGAACGCTTCGGCCCCGCCGCGATGCTGGTCCGCGCGATGCCCGCCGCGCTGAAGGGCGCCGACCCCGAAAAGCTCCTCACCGACCTCGCCGACGACCTTGCCCAACACGGCGAGGCGCTGCTGCTCGGCGAGAAGATCGAGCACGTCCTCGCAACGATGGCCTGTCACGGCTCCGTCCGCGCCGGCCGCACGCTCAGCGTCGCCGAGATGAACGCGCTCCTCCGCGAAATGGAACGCACCCCGCGCTCCGGCCAGTGCAACCACGGACGGCCGACCTGGGTGAAGCTGTCGATGGGCGACGTCGAGAAGCTGTTCGGGCGGCATTGATGAGGCGGATTATTCTCGGTCTGTTCACTTTGCTCGCCGCTTCGTCGCTGAGCGCGCAGTCGAAAACCTCCATTCCACTTTGCCAGGCACCGTTCGAAAGGTTGTTAGGCCCGGCGTTCTTCAACCGCTATCCGGCCAAGCCCGTTCGCCTATCCAAACCGGCAACGCCTGTCGTGAGCAAGGGACAAGCCCACCTGTTCCGGACGGTCATTCGTGAACAGGCCAAAATGGGTCCCGATTTTGCGGGGCATTTCACAATTGTGCGCATCGGTTGTGGAGCCGGGATGGTTTGTCTCGCCATTGCGGATGCACTGACTGGGCGGGTGTTCTTTTCACCAAAGCTCAGAAACGTATTCATCTTTCGGGACGCAAACGTCGAGAGGCTGAATTACCGAAGGGACAGCCGTCTGCTTATTGTGGCAGGGTCACCTAACGAAGACGTGAGCCGTGAAGGCTTGAGTTACTATCTATGGCAGGACGACAAGTTTCACTTGATCCGCTTCATTTCCTCGGCCGAACTTTGCAAGAACTGATGCGTCAATTTCTGCTCTTCCCCGTCTTGCTCCTAGCTGGATGCGGCAGCGCGGAGCAAAGGTCACCTGCGACCCAGTCACTCGATGCCCAACCAATAACCTACATGGACATCGAAGCCGCCAAGCTCACCGGCCCCAGCTGCAACTACGCCGCGGGCAAAAGCATGGGCGCGGTGGTGATGGCGATGAACGATGCCGCGGTGATGAAGCTCGGCGGCGCACTCAAGCGCTTCACGCTCGATCCGCAGTGCGACAAGCTCGAGAAAGGCACCGGCTCGCGCTACGTCGCGCCGGGCTATGTGCTCGACCTCTCGGTGAAGAAGGAAAGCCGCAGCGAGCACGCCGGGACGATCGGCTTTGCGGGCTCGGTCACGCTGAGCGACGGCAAGGGGCGGGTGCTCTATGCTACCGACGGCGACGTGCAGTGCGGCGGATAATCCGATCCTGCCATTTGGCCTTTGGCAAAATGGGAGAGGATCGGTTGAAATCACTTTCCTACACGGGCGTGTTCTGTCTATGTTCCAGACATGCGTTCGCGGTTCCGTCCACGCCTCTGCCCCTCATTGGACAACCATGGGTCACCGAAAGCCTGCATCGCAGGGTCGCGCCGTTTTTGCGAACTGTAACCCTGCCACTGTGTCGGTTTTCGGCATCTAACTATCTAATATACAATGCAATACCTAGGGCGCGCGCAGAGTTACAGGGTGTAACTAGTGTAACCAATTTCACGGTTCACAGGCTGCCAACCCGTGGTTGCCCAGCCGGCCTAGTCTCCCAGGCTGAGCTTCGCGAACACCGTGTAGCCCATCGGCGACTTGCCGTAGGCCGCGTCGAGCGCATCCGGCTTGAGGAAGGCCGCGGCCGTTCCGCCGAGCGCCAGGTTCGCCGGCCCGAGCGGCAGGCGATAGGCGTAGCCGGCCTGGAGCTTGGTCACGCGGAAGGCGACATCGTGCAGCGGATCGGCCGGGTTCGGAAAGAGCTCGTCGTTGTCGACGTTCTCGATCCGCCCGAACAGCGTGTGGCGCCGCGTCAGGTCCCAGTTCACCTCGCCGAGCCAGGCGCTGAAGTTGCGGCCGGGAACGCGGTCTTTGACCGAAAACGCCGCCATCGCCGAAAGGCCGCTGCCGTTGTTGTACTGCGCCGAAATCGTGGTGCGGTTTTCATCCTCGGTCGGATGCGCGGCCTCGGGCGCGTGGATGTGGCCATGGCTCGCCTGCAGCAGCCAGGCAGGCGATGGGGCGAAGGTGGCGCGGACGCTCCAGCTGTCGAGCCTCGGCGTCTCGATGTTCCAGCGAAACTCGTCGGGCTCCTGGCCGCGGAAGGCGCTCGCTTCGAATTGCCATTTCGGTGCCGAAACGCCGGCGGTGACCACGCCGTAACTGATGTGGGTCGAATCGAACCAGTGATGGGTAATCGGCGCCTCCGGGTTATACTTCGCGCTGGCGCGGTGCATGAACGCGCTCGGCCCGAGCGCCGGCTCGGCAACGGGGCCGCCATAGAGGAACGCGGTGGTCTTGTTCGCGATGTCGAGATCGAGCCGGCCCGACAGCTCCATGAACAGATCGTGCGGATGCTGGCGGTCGACCAGCGGCTGCCCTTTGGCCTCCTCGCCGGTGGCGTACAGCAGCGGATAGCCGTCGTGCTTCATCGCCGGTTCGAGGCTCATCATCGAGTTCAGGGTGACTTTGCCTCCGGTGAACGGCGCGGTCAGCATCGCCATGCCCATCGACTGGGCGTAAACTTTGTCGTCGCCGCGCGGGCCGGTCTGGTCGGTGTAGATCGGCCAGACGTAACCGCTCAGCATCAGCATCGTCTGCCCACCGAGACCGAGCATCGTGCCGCCCATCTTCTCGTTCGGCGGCAAGCGCGACGTGCCCGAGCCCTGGCCGGACATATCCATGCCGGACATGTCCATCCCCTTCATGCCTTTCATGTCCATGCCGGACATGTTCATGCCCTTCATAGATCCCTGATCGGGCGAGGAATCATCGGCCGGTGGGGCAGCGGCCTGGTCCGGCGCGGCGTCTTGCGCCAGGGCCGGGGCAGGGAGCAGCGCCAGCGCCGCAGCGCCGGCCAGAAGCAACTTGGTCACTTCACGAGCGCTCCCTCAGGGGTTGAACAGCATCCAGATCGCCATTCCGATCATGCACAGGTTCTCGGTCAGCGAGACGAAGCCGAGCGGCACGTTGCTCGATCCGCCGACGCACGCGCATTTGATCGCGCGCTTCTGCACGTAAACCGCGTAATAGACGCTTACCGCGCCGACCGTCCCGATAAAGAGCGCCACGGGAATCGACAGCCAGTTGAGCGCGTGCGCCGCCATCAGCACGCCGGCGGCGGCTTCGAGGAACGGATAGGCGTAGGCATAAGGCACCCAGCGCCGGGCGAGCAGGTCGTAGCCGACGAACATCGTCGAGAACTTCTCGACGTCCTGCAGCTTGAGCATCGCCAGGATGGCCATCGTGAAGCTGACGAACCATTCGCCGGCGCGCACGGTGAACGGCGAGCCGAATGCATGGAAGCTCACCGCCATCGCCAGCAGGGCGGCGATCGCGAACACAGCGATCACCGGCGCGTAGCTGGTCGCGTCAGCCGCGCGCAGCGGCTTCCCGAGGAACTTGCGCAGCTCGGTATAGCCGCCGATGCGCTTGCCTTCGACGAAGCTTTGCGGAGTTGTCCTGACCTTGTGCTCGCGCTTGAACGCGTCGGTCTCCTCGCGCGTCGTCAGCCAACGGTCGTCGACCAGGTAGCCGTTTTTCTCCAGCAGCCAGCGGGCTTTCACGCCATAGGGACAGACGTGCTCGGGCATCACCATGCGATAAAGGCGGGCGGTCTTGGGGATGTTGCCGGTGTTCATGTCCGTTCCTATAGCCCCCGTACCACAGTACGGAGTCAAGCATGAAAGCGATGCGCATTTCCGATTTGGCGCGCGCGGGAGGCGTCGGGGGAGAAACGGTGCGGTTCTACCAGCGCAAGGGGCTGCTCGCCGTTCCGCGGGGAGACGCCCCCGGCGGGCGGCATTACGACGAGGAGGACTTGCGCCGCTTGCGCTATATCAAGCAGGCGCAGAACGCCGGCTTTACTCTCGCCGAGATCGCGCAACTGATCGAGCTGTCGCATACCGACGACCGCCCGGCCGCCCGCGCCATGGCCCGCGAGCGCATCGCCGCGCTCGACGACCGGATCGCCGTGCTGCAGGCGGCGCGGCAAGCGCTGGTCAAGCTCGAGCACGACTGCGTGCAAGGCGGTGACGGGCCATGCCCGATCCTCAACGTGTTCGAGCAGCCGTTTGTCAGCCGAACGCCGGCTTCAGGTCCTGCCGCTCGACGCGAGGGATGATGAGGTATCGGGCGACGATGAGGCTGAACGCACCGAACACCATCAGGCCGATGACTACCACGGTGTACAGCAGCCCGCTGGACCGCAGGCTGACGAGCGCTTCGCCGAGGCCCTTGGCGTCGCTCGAGTGGTGCCACCACGCCGCGCGCACCAGCGACCAGCCGACGATCGCGAACACCACCGCGCGCGCGGCAAAACCGATCCGCCCGAGCGCTTCGACCCACGCCGGGGCGCGGCCGCTCACGCGGTGCATGAAATGACCGGTCGCCGCCTGGCGCACCTGCATCGCCGCGGCGACGACGAAGCCCGCGCCGACAACGCCGATTGCCACCTTGCCCATGCTCCAGTCGAGCGCCGTGTGCACGGTGGCGCGGGTCTGCGATTCCGCTCCCGCGCCGTGCTTCAATCCCAGCGCGAAGCGCAGCGCCGAGTACGCGACGATTGAATAGGCGACGGCCGACGGCAGGCTGGCGAGACGGTGAAACAAGCCCCTGGCGTCGCTGCCGCGCTGCTCGATATCGCACACCACGCACAGCAGCCGGAACGCCACGTATCCGGCGAGCGCCACCACGAGAACCCCCAGCACGATCCGGCCGAGCGGCATCTTCTGCAGCATGTCGAAGACAGCCTGGTTTCCGGCATTGACCCTGGCTCGCGTGGCGAGCGCGAGCCAGCCGAGCAGCAGGTAAACGACACCGCGCCCGGCATAACCCGACCGAACGAGCCAACTGAATTGTTCCGGCGCGTCGGGCATCCCAACTCCTTGACCTGCGCGCTTCAACGGAGGGGACGCGGAATGGTGCCTCAGCGCACGCGCTTCACGAAAAGATGGCCGTTGCGATCCTCGACGCGGAAGCGTTCGTTCGCTCGGAACAAGTCGGAAAGCCGCTTGAATCCGTGGTTGCGCACGTCGAAGCTGGAGCGGTTGCCGGCGATGTTGCCGACCTCACTGATGGAGGCATAACCGTCCCTGTCGCGCTTCGCCGCCTTCCACGCGGCACCCAGCAAATCGTTCAGGTCCTGGTCGATCGGTTCGCTGTCGGGCGCACCCGCCTCTTCCATCACGTCGTCCTGAGCCGAGGTGCGCATCAGTTGGTCGACATCGATGTATCGGGTGCATGCCGTCCTGAACGCCTCGGGTGCCTTGGCGCCGCCGAAACCGTAGACGATCAGCCCATCCTGTCGCAACCGGGTGACCAGCGGGGTGAAATCGCTGTCGGAACTCATGATCCCGAAACCATCGACCTTACCGCCGTAGAGCAGGTCGATGGCGTCGATGGTCATCGCCATGTCGGTGGCGTTCTTGCCCTTGGTGAGGTCGAACTGCTGCATCGGCTGAAGGCCGTAACGGTGGGTGATCTTGTCCCACTTCGACAATCCCGGCTTGGTCCAATTGCCGTAGGCGCGGCGGACGTTTACCTGGCCGAGTTCGGCCAGCACGGTCAGGACCGCGTCGATCCCGGCGGGATTGGCATTATCCGCGTCGATCAGCAGGGCGATGTTCTTGAGCGCTTCTTCCGGCATCGCTCCGTGATGGCGCGGCGAAGCGCTGCTGGCAAGCTAGGTGACCGGCGCGAAGTCGCCGCTGTCTTCGTCGAGCAGGTGCAGCACGCCCTCCGAGATGGCGAAGAACGCTCCCCGCAGCCGCAGCTTGCCGCGAGCCTCCAGTTCCTTGACGCACGGGAAGGTGCGCAAGTTCTCGAGGCTCACCTTCACCGCCGCGTGCTCCATCGCGCGTTCGGCCTCACGGCCTTCCGTTCCGAGCTCACGCGCGATCGGCCCGCGCGCTTCGTCGAGCATCGAGATCCAGTCGGCGATGAAGCCGCCCTGGCCCGGCTCCGCGCCGTGCAGCTCCTGGGTCAGCGCCGCCTTGCAGCCGCCGCACATGCCGTGGCCCATGACGACGATCTCGCGCACCTTGAGCACCTGCACGGCGAATTCGAGCGCTGCGGAGACGCCGTGGTGCCCGGGGTTGGTTTCGAACGGCGGCACCATGGCCGCGATGTTGCGAACCACGAAGATCTCGCCGGGATCGGCGTCGAATACCATCGCAGGATCCGTCCGGCTGTCGGCGCAGGCGATCACCATCACGTGGGGCTCCTGCCCCTGGCGCAGCGCCGCCCAGCGTTCTCTTCGCTCGGCAAAGCCGGTGGTGCGGAAGCGGCGGTAGCCCTCGATCAGGCCGGCGAGCTCGAGGCTGGGTTCGATTGCCATGGGCGCGCCCATGCCGCGCGGCATTGCCTATGGCAAGGCACATGCCTAAGTGGCGCGAGATGAACGACCTTTCGTCTGCTCCAAGGCCGCAACGCCAGCGCAAGCCCGACTGGATTCGCGTCAAGGCGCCGGTCAGCAAGGGCTACCAGCAGACGCGGGCGCTGATGCGCGAACTCAGCCTCAACACCGTATGCGAGGAAGCCGCCTGCCCGAATATCGGCGAGTGCTGGACCAAGAAGCATGCCACGGTGATGATCCTCGGCGACGTGTGCACCCGCGCCTGCGCCTTCTGCAACGTCAAGACCGGGATGCCACGCGTGGTCGATCCGTTCGAGCCGGGGCACGTCGCCACCGCCGCGGCGCGCCTGGGTTTGGAGCACATCGTCGTCACCTCGGTGGATCGCGATGACTTGCCGGACGGGGGGGCAGGGCAGTTCGTCAAGGTCATCGAAGCGCTGCGGCGCGAGACGCCCGCAACCACAATCGAGATTCTCACGCCCGACTTTCGCGGCAAGATGCGGCCGGCGGTCGAGGCGATCGTCGCCGCCGGGCCCGACGTCTACAACCACAACCTCGAAACCGTTCCCCGGCTCTATCCCACCATTCGCCCGGGGGCGCGCTACTACGCCTCGCTGCGGCTGCTCGAGGAAGTGAAAGCGCACAATCCCGCGATGTTCACCAAGTCGGGCGTGATGCTCGGCCTTGGCGAAGCGCGGCTCGAAGTGCACCAGGTGATGGACGACATGCGCAGCGCGGACGTCGATTTCCTGACTATGGGGCAATACCTGCAGCCGACCCCGAAGCATGCGCGGGTCGAGGAGTTCGTCAGCCCGAAAGCCTTCGATGCCTACGGCGCCATCGCCCGCGCCAAGGGCTTCCTCCAGGTTGCCTCGAGCCCGCTAACCCGCTCGAGCTATCATGCGGGCGAGGACTTCGCGCTGATGAAAGCCGCGCGCGAAGCTCGGCTGGCGCAACGGCAGGCCTGATGCCCGGCATCCGCGAAACCCGGCGGCTGCCCTTCAGCTGCGACGAGATGTTCGACCTGGTGGCCGATGTCGCGCGGTATGCGGAGTTCCTGCCGTGGGTGGTGGCCACACGGGTCCGCTCCAACAGCGAGACCGAAATGGTCGCCGATATGCTGGTCGGCTTCAAGTCACTGCGCGAGAAGTTTACGTCGCGCGTGGTGAAAGAGCGGCCGCGGCGAATCGAAGTGATCTATGTGGACGGTCCGCTCAAGGACCTCGACAATGTCTGGGAATTCGAGCCGCTGCCGGACGGCGGCTGCGAAGTTCATTTCTGCGTCGACTTCGCCTTCAAGAACATGGTCTTCCAGGCGCTTGCCGGGCAATATTTCGACCGCGCGTTCCGCAAGATGGTGGCGGCGTTCGAGGCCCGCGCGGAACAGCTCTACGGCAAAAGAAGCTCGAGCGCGCAGAGCGTCGCCTGACGCCGTACCTCCGAGCGGTCGCTAGCCTCGAATACCTTCGATTCCGCCTCGCGTTCCTCGGCGTAACGCACGGCCCGGGCGAACACGACGGTGCCGACGGGCTTTTGCTCGCTGCCGCCTTCGGGACCGGCGATGCCGCTTATTGCCACTGCTACGTCGGCTTCGCTGTGCTGCAGCGCGCCCTGCGCCATGGCGTAGACGCAGGCGATCGACACCGCACCGAACGCATCGATGACGTCGCCGGCGACGCCGAGCATTTCCTTCTTCGCCTCGTTTGAATAGGTCACGAAGGATCGATCGAGCACCGCCGACGAGCCGGCGATCTCGGTCAGGGCGGCGGCGACGAGACCGCCGGTGCAGCTTTCGGCAAGCGCGATCTTGCGGCCGATGGCGCGGTTTTCCTCCACAACGCGGCGGGCCAGGTCGATAATCTCCTCTGGCAGGAGAAACTGGCTCATGGCCGCGCCGAATGGCTCTCCAGGCTGGCCACCAGCTTGTCGCTCGCAGAAGCGAAATCGAACAATACACTCAGGATCGTGCCGGCCTGTTGCGGCTCCAGGGGAGCAACCGCTTCCATCAAGCGCTCGACGTTGCGGCACGAACCCGGATGGATTTTGAGCGCGACCTCCTGCTGAATCAGGGCGTCGGCCAGTGGGCGGATGGCGTTGTCGGGCAGGGTGCTGAAGCTCTTCAGCTGGTCGCCCGCCTTGCCGGCCGCGAACTTGAACAGGGCCGCGCGCGCTTGCGGCCAGACGGCATTCTGCTGCGCGGCATAGCGCTGCGAGAGCGCGTCGCCGCGCATGGCGAGGAATCCGTTGGGCGAAAGACGGCCCGCGCACGTCTGCCTGGTCGCCGAGATCAAGTCGGGCACGGAGTACACCGCAAGCGCGGCAGCTTCGTCGCCGGACATGTCGGGCAGCTTCGGCGCGGCCTGGGCGGCAGCGCCAAGCGTCAGCGTCACGGTCGCTGCAACGGCGAAAAGGACGTTAAGCTTCATGTCTCGTGTTCCTCCCGGGAAACCAGTGTCGCCACGGCCTGGGCGGCAATGCCTTCGCCGCGGCCGGTGAAGCCGAGTCGCTCGGTTGTCGTCGCCTTGACGCTGACCTGCGACAAGTCAACGCCGAGAAGTGTCGCCAGCTTGCCCCGCATCGCATCTCGGTGCGGCGCAATCTTCGGCGCTTCGCAGATCAAGGTTACGTCCACGTTGCCGACCCGGTATCCGGCCTTATCGGCCAATTCGACTGCATGGGCGATGAATTTCTCTGACGACGCGTTCTTCCAGCGCGGATCGCTCGGCGGAAAGTGCTCGCCGATGTCGCCTTGGGCGCAAGCGCCGAGGATCGCATCGACCACGGCGTGCAAGCCGACGTCGGCGTCGCTGTGGCCGGCAAGCCCTTTGTCATGCTGGATCTGGACTCCGCACAGCCATAGCTCCTCGTCTTTGGCGAAGCGGTGAACGTCGAAGCCGGTGCCAATGCGGACCATCGCCGCGCCGGTGCGGAAATCGGCGGCGAAGGTCAACTTGCGCAAGCGCTCGTCGCCTTCGACCAGCGCCACCTCGAGTCCCGCAGCCAGCGCCACTTGGGCGTCGTCGCCGGCGGTCGCATCGCCGTGCCACGCTCGGTGAGCCGCCAGAATGTCCTGGTAGCGAAAGGCTTGCGGCGTCTGCACGCGGCGCAGGGCGTCTCGATCCGCCGCTCCCGCCATGAGAGCCCCGCCAGCGACGGCAATGCTGTCGATCACCGGGAGCACGGGAATGGCACCTCGGCGCTCGCCGAGCGCCGCCAGGAGCCGCTCAATGACTTCCGGAGGCAGATCGGGCCGGGCCGCATCGTGGATCAGCACGGAGACGGCCGCCACGTCGGCGAGTGCTTCGAGCGCCGCGCGCACCGACTGCTGGCGCGTTGCCCCGCCGGTGACGAGACGCACACCTTCGAGCGCCGCCAGTGCGGCGCGCGCGGGATCCTCCGCACCCGGAGGAATTGCGACCACGATCGGGCGCGCACCGAGCCGGGCGAAGACTTCGGCCGAGTGCCGCACCAGCGGCTTGCCAC
This sequence comes from Croceibacterium sp., assembly GCA_025450635.1. Taxonomy (GTDB): domain Bacteria; phylum Pseudomonadota; class Alphaproteobacteria; order Sphingomonadales; family Sphingomonadaceae; genus Croceibacterium_B. The sequence goes on from JANWHA010000019.1 coordinate 10,364, forward strand.
GCCACATGGCGAATTGCTTGGGAACGTCGCCGCCCGCGCGCAAACCCTTGCCCGCGGCGACGATCACGGCGGCGAATGGGGGCAGGGAGGCCATGGGCCGCGCGGCTAGCCGCTTGCGCGGGACCGGGCAATCCACTATGCGCTGCCCAAATTTTAGGCATAGTTCACCCAATGTCCCAGCTTCCCGCCCCACCGGCGCTCCGGCCGATCATGATCGGCGACGTGCGGATCGACTGCCCGGTCATCCTCGCGCCGATGACCGGCGTGACCGACCGGCCGTTCCGCACGCTCGTGCGCCGCTATGGCTCGGGGCTCAACGTCACCGAGATGATCGCCAGCGAAGCTGCCATTCGCGAGACGCGCCAGAGTGTGCAGAAGGCGGCTTGGGCGCCGATCGAGGACCCGGTGTCGATGCAGCTTGTCGGCTGCGATCCGAGTTCGATGGCCGAGGCCGCCAAGCTGCAGGAAGGCAACGGCGCGGCGATCATCGACATCAATTTCGGCTGCCCTGTCCGCAAGGTCGTCGGCCAATACGCCGGCAGCGCGCTGATGCGCGAGGTGCCGCTGGCCATCAGGCTGATGGAAGCGACGGTGAAGGCCGTGTCGGTACCGGTGACGGTCAAGATGCGCATGGGCTGGGACCACGACAGCCTCAACGCGCCCGAGCTGGCGCGGATTGCCGAAGACCTGGGTGTGAGGATGGTCACCGTTCACGGCCGCACGCGCAACCAGATGTACAAGGGCGCGGCGGACTGGGCGTTCATCCGCAAGGTCAAGGAAGCGGTATCGATCCCGGTAATCGTCAATGGCGACATCTGCGGCATCGAAGACGCGGCCACGGCGCTCGAACAGTCGGGCGCGGACGGCGTGATGATCGGCCGCGGCGCCTACGGCAAGCCGTGGTTCCTGGCCCAGGTAATGCATTGGTGGCGTACCGGTGAGGAGTTGCCAACTCCTGACTTTAATGAACAGTATCAGGTTCTTGTTGAACATTATTCAGCCATGCTCGAGCATTACGGTCGCGAGACCGGAGTCAAGATCGCGCGCAAGCACCTCGGCTGGTACACGAAGGGGCTGCCGGGCTCGGCGGAATTCCGGAATCATGTCAACTTCATTGACGATGCAGACCGGGTCCTTGGTGAACTCGAGCGGTTCTACGAGCCGTTCCTGCGACGCCGGGCCGCGTGATCGACGACGCGGGGGAGGGAGCCGCACCCTCCGCGGCCGCGCAGATAGCCGAGCTGACTTTCGCCTTGCTGTTGCTCGATGAGACGTCAACGGTCCGCGAAGTCAATCAGGCCGCCGAAGATCTGTTTGGAGCCGGCGCCCGGCGCATGGTGGGGCAGACCCTGCGGGACCTGCTGTCTTTCGGCGACGATTTGATTGCCGAGCGCATCGCCGAACCCGATGCGCAATTGACCGCCCGCGGCGTGCCGGTGCGCTTCGGCGAGCGCGACACGCGTGTGAACGTTACCGTCTCCTCGCTCGGTTCACACCCGGGCTGGCGGGTCCTCACGTTTTCCGACTCCGGTCAGGGCGAGCGCTTCGGTGACGACGAGCGCGGCTCGTCGTTGCGGGGGCCGGCGATCCTTGCGCACGAGATCAAGAATCCGCTCTCGGCCATCCGCGGCGCGGCCCAGTTGCTCGCGCGGCGGGCCGGCGACGGGGAAAAGCGGCTGACCAACCTGATCGCCGACGAAGTCGACCGAATTGCGCAATTGATCGACAGGATGCAGCGGCTGGGCCGCGAAGATCCTGACCCCGTCGCCCCGATCAATCTTCACCAAGCTATCCGCCGAGCGTGCCAGACCGTATTCGCGGCCGCGGATGCCGGCGTGGCGCTGCGCGAGGAATTCGACCCGTCGCTGCCGCCGGTGCTCGGCAACGAAGGTGCGTTGGTGCAAGTGCTGATCAACCTGATCGCTAACGCCCGCGATGCTGCTCTCGCCAGTCGATCGCCGACGGTCACATTGCGCACGCGGTTCGTGAGCGGCCTCGTGCTCAACGTCATGCGCCTGGGCCGACCGGTGAAGCTGCCGATCGAAGTTCAGGTCACCGACAACGGCCCAGGCATCGATCCTGCGCTGGCCGACCACATCTTCGAACCGTTCGTCACCAGCAAGCCGCGCGGGCAGGGCCTGGGCCTTGCCCTGGTCAGCAAGGTGGTGCGCGACATGAACGGCCGCATCACCCATGAGCGCGACGAGGCCGCGGGGCTTACGCATTTTCGCGTCCACCTGCCGATGGCGCGCCAGGAGAAAAGGAAATGAGCTGGAGCGCCTTGCTCGTCGAGGATGACGCCGCCATCGCCACCGTGATCACCGCCGCCCTGCATGAGGAGGGATTCACCGTCGACCGGTGCGATTCCATTGCCGAACGCGACAGGCTGCTGGCGGACGGACACTACGACGTCATGCTGACCGACGTCATCCTGACCGACGGCGACGGAATTGAAACGCTCGGCACGGTGCAGGCGCTGCGGCCGGAAATGCCGGTGATCATCCTCTCGGCGCAGAACACGCTCGACACCGCGGTCCGCGCGACTGGGACCGGCGCGTTCGAGTACTTCCCCAAACCGTTCGATCTCGACGAACTGGTCCGCGCCGCGCGCCAGGCGGCCGATCGCGCGGAGCGCGAGGGGGACAGCGCAGTCGAGCCAGGGCAAGGGCTGCCGATGATCGGCCGCAGCCCGGCGATGCAGGAAGTCTATCGCATGATCAGCCGCGTGGTGCGGAACGATCTTACGGTGTTGATCCTCGGCGAAAGCGGCACCGGCAAAGAGCTCGTGGCCGAGGCGATCCACCAGCTCGGCCATCGCCAAGAGGGACCGTTCGTGGCGTTGAATGCGGCAGCCATTCCGCGTGAGCTGATCGAGAGCGAGTTGTTCGGGCACGAGAAGGGCGCCTTCACCGGCGCGGTCAGCCGCAACATCGGCAAGTTCGAGCAGGCCAACGGCGGAACGCTGTTCCTCGACGAGATCGGCGACATGCCGGTCGAAGCGCAGACGCGGCTGTTGCGAACGTTGCAATCGGGCCGCATCCGCCGCGTCGGCGGACGGGACGAAATCGCCATCGATGTCCGCATTATCGCGGCAACCAACCGCGACCTCGGGCCGATGATCGCGGAGGGCAGCTTCCGCGAGGACCTGTTCTATCGCCTTAACGTCGTTCCGATCCGCCTGCCGGCGCTGCGCGAACGCGCGGGCGACGTCGAGCCGCTAGCGCACCACTTTCTGCGTCTGGCGGCGACGGAAGGACTGCCGTCACGGCGTTTGTCCGACACGGCGGCGGACGTGCTGGCGGCGCAGCCCTGGCGCGGCAACGTCCGCGAACTGCGCAACGTTGTATACCGCGCCGCACTGCTCGCGCGAGACGACGTCATCGATGCCGCCATCATTCGGCAATTGCTTATTGAAAGTCCCGCGTTGGACGACGGTGCCCGCGCCGATTTCGCGAACGCGCTCAGAGCATGGCTCGGCGAAGCGGCTCCGAAGGAAGGCCAACTCTATCACACGGCGCTAGCCGCCTTCGAGAAGCCGCTGTTCGAGCATGCGCTGGCCCGCACCGGGGGCAACCAGTTGCGCGCCGCGGCGATGCTCGGCATCAATCGCAACACGCTGCGCAAGCGGCTGAGCGACCTCGAAATCGATCCCGAGCGATTTTCCACGACGAGTTGACGTCAGGGCGGCGAAAAACCCTTGCAAAAGGGCAACAGGCCCGTTGTAACCTTGCAACGATGGCCGAGCCCCCAGCCAGTGAAATCGTGACGGCGTCGCGCAGACGACGCTTCCCGCGTTGGTGGCGGCGGGCGCTGCTGACCTCGCGGCGGATCAACCTGTTCCTGTGGCTCGAGGTGATCGCCACCGCGGCGCTGGTGGTGATGGTTGCCAGCTCGTACCTCGCGCTGTCCCGCGCGGGCAATCCGGCGGTGCCGCTACCGGGCTTCCAGGCAGCCGCGCTGTTGATAGGCACCCTGATTCCTGCGCTCGCGCTGGTGGTGCTGGCAGGCCGACGCATTGCGATCCGCCGCGCCGGCGACGCGGGGGCACGGCTTCACGTGAAGCTGGTGTTTTTCTTCTCGCTGGTGGCCGCGGTGCCGACGCTGCTGGTGGCTGTTTTCGCCAGCATCCTGTTCCAGTCCGGCATCGACTTGTGGTTCTCCAGCCAGTCGCGCGGCATTCTCGAGAACGCCCGTACCCTGGCGCGCGGGTACTACGAACAGACGCAGCGCTCCGTGGCCGACAACACTTCGGCGATGACGACTGACATTCGCGATTATCTACAACACTATTCGATTAACCGGCCCGACTTCGCCGACGGCTACGTCACGCAGGTCTATCAGCGTGAAATGGACCAGAGTGCGCTGTTGCAGGAAACGCCCGACGGCCATCTCAACACTGTCGCCATCGTTCCTATCGTCAACCCGGACAAAGTGCAGCTTATCAAGCAGGCGGTCAGGACGGCGCTGCCGAAATTGAAGAGCTCCGGCGACCTGGTCATCTCGGCGCGCCAGGACCGGGTCGAGGCCATGGCCGCGATCGACGCGAAGTCGGGCCTCTATCTCTATAATGCGCGAAATTCGGACAGACAGGCCATCGAGCAGTGGCAGCGCGCCAAGAATGTTCTTGCCGCCTACGACGTGCTGACGACGCGATCGCGCCTGACCCAGTTGCGCTTCAACCTGCTGTTGTTTGCATTCTCACTGGCGCTTGTAGGCCTCGCGGTCTGGTTCGCCCTGCGCTTCGCCGACCGCCAGGTACGGCCGTTGACTGATCTCGTCACTGCCGCCCGCCGGGTCGGCAGCGGCCTTTACGACATGCGCGTGGAGGGCCGAACAGGCGCGGACGAAATCGGCCTCCTGAACCGCGCCTTCAACCGCATGACCAGCCAGATCGAGCGGCAGACCACGGCGCTGGTCGCCGCCAACCGCCAGCTCGACGAGCGCCGTGCGTTCATCGAAACGGTGCTGCAATCGATCACCGCCGGGATCGTCTCGGTGGATCGCGACGGCGAAGTCCAGCTGATGAACGCCACGGCGCAGATGCTGCTGCTGGAGAAGACGGGCCCGGCTCCGCTGGGGCTCAAGCTCGACGCCATCGCTCCGGAAATTGCGGCCATGATGAACAGCGGCACAGATCAGGGGCTGGTGCAGATGAACCGGAAGGGCGAGCTGACTCTGGCCGTGAGGCTGGCGGCCACGGCCAGCGGCTGGGTCATCACCTTCGAGGACATCACCCGCCAGCTCATCGACCAGCGCCAGGCGGCATGGTCGGATGTCGCCAGGCGTATCGCTCATGAGATCAAGAATCCGCTCACTCCGATTCAGCTCGCGACCGAGAGGCTCAATCGACGCTACCGCAAGCAGATCCAGCACGACGGCGAGCTTTTCGACGAACTCACCGATACGATCATCCGCCAGGTTGGTGATCTCAGGAAAATGGTCGACGAATTCTCCTCGTTCGCGCGCCTGCCGAAACCGGTGTTCCGTCAGGAAGACGCGGTCGACCTCGTGCGCCAGGCGCTGTTCCTGCAGGAGGTCGCGCGGCCGGATATCGACTTCAGCTTTACGGCGCACGAGGAGTTCCCGCCTATCGCCTGCGACCGGCATCAGTTCGGCCAGGCGATGACCAACGTGCTCAAGAACGCCGCCGAGGCGATCGAGGCAAGGAAGCGTGAGGCCGAGCCCGATTTTCGCGGGCGCATCGCGGTCGAGGTAAGCGCCGACGAGCGCTACTTCACCGTGGCCGTGTCCGACAACGGCGTGGGCCTGCCGAGCCAGGGCGCCGAACGGATCCTGGAACCCTATGTGACGACGCGCGAGAAGGGCACCGGCCTGGGCCTCCCGATCGTCAAGAAAATCGTCGAGGAGCACGCAGGTGAGATGAGCTTTGCGAGGAATCGAGGGGAAGGGACCACCGTAACGCTGCGCTTCGCGCGCGACCCGCTGGCCGCGGGGGCCGAGGCGGCCGAATGAAATATACTGGAGATCTTTGATGGCGCTCGACATCCTCGTGGTCGACGATGAGCATGATATCCGCGAACTGGTCGCCGGGGTGTTGACCGACGAGGGATACGAGTGCCGTACCGCGGGCGACAGCACACGCGCGCTCCAGTTGGTCGACGAACGTCGCCCCAGCCTGGTGCTGCTGGACGTGTGGCTTCACGGCAGCCCGATGGACGGGCTCGAGCTACTCGACGCAATCAAGGTCCGCGAGCCGGCGCTGCCCGTCATCATCTTCTCCGGTCACGGCAACATAGATACCGCGGTCTCGGCGGTGAGCCGGGGGGCGATGGATTTCATCGAGAAGCCGTTCGAGGCCGAGCGGCTGCTGCACCTCGTGGGCCGAGCAACAGAAACCGAACGGCTCCAACGCGAGAATGCTCGCTTGCGCGAAGGCTTCGTCCAGACTGACGAGTTCACCGGCAATTCGAGCGCGATCAACCAGGTGCGCGCGACGCTGAAGCGCGTCGCCAATACCGGCAGCCGGGTTATGATCACCGGCCCCGCCGGCGCCGGCAAGGAAGTCGCCGCGCGGCTGCTCCACGCCTGGAGCCCGCGCGCCGACAAGGCCTTCGTCACCGTCAATTCCGCCCGCATCACCCCCGAACGTTTCGAGCAGGAGCTGTTCGGGGAAGAAGCCGACGGCAAGCTCGTGCGTGCCGGCCTGCTCGAGATGGCCGACGGGGGAACGCTCTACCTCGATGAAGTGGCGGACATGCCGATCAACACACAGGCGCGGATCCTGCGCGTCCTGACCGACCAGAGCTTCGTTCGCGCCGGCGGCAACCGCCAGATCGGCGTCGACGTGCGGGTCGTCTCCTCGACCGCGCGCGACCTCGAGAACGAGATCGAGGAGAAGCGCTTCCGCGAGGATCTGTTCTACCGCCTCAACGTGGTGCCGGTCGCGATCCCGCCCCTGGCCGACCGGCGAGAGGACATTCCGGCGTTGGCGGACCACTTCTTCACCCGCTACGCCCGCGAGCAGGGTCTCGCCGCGCCGGCCGTATCGCTGGAAGCGATGGCCGCTTTGCAAGCGTATGACTGGCCGGGCAACGTTCGCCAGTTGCGCAATGTGATCGAGCGCACGGTGATCCTCGCTCCGCGCGACCGGCTCGAGCGGATCGAAGCCGACATGCTGCCCGAGGAGATCATCGGCGGCTCGTCGGAGAGCGGCAGCGGCATGTCCGCGCTGATGGGCGTGCCGCTACGCGAGGCGCGCGAGAACTTCGAGCGCGAGTACTTGCGGATCCAGATTCGCCGCTTCTCGGGCAACATTTCAAAGACCGCCGGCTTCATTGGCATGGAGCGCTCGGCACTGCACCGCAAGCTCAAGCTCCTCGGCATGGGCGAGCGCGAGGTGAACGGCGGCGGGGATGGCGGCGGCTAGCGTGATGCCTTGGCATGGTTAAGCGCGACGGCTTCTGAGATTAGCGCCTTGAACGCCGCCTCGTCGATCGCATCGCCTTCGAAGATGTCGAGCGCGCGGCGGGTGCCGCCGTCGAGGCTGGAGTTGAACAACTCCGCAGGGTCGTCGAGCGCGGCACCCCGCGCAAAGGTCAGCTTCACCTTGTCCTTGTAGGTTTCCCCGGTGCAGATGATGCCGCCGTCTTCCCACACGGGCACGCCGGCAGGGTTCGACGGCTTGCGCCACTTGCGCTCCTCGGTCGCATTGGGCGCGGCCTGCTCGATAAGTTTGCGGATACGATCGAGCGTTTCCTGGCGCCAATCACTCACCTTGAAACCTCCTCCGGGGCTGCGAATCCGACAAACGCCTGCCGTCATGGAACTGCGATTGATCAAAGTCATTTGCTGAATCTGGCGGACCGGGCGATAATGGCCGCGTTACCCCCGGCCCAACTTTCGTAACGGGCCAGATCGCGGACCGCAGAAGCGGCCGCCAAAAAGAAGAAGGAGTGCGGTACATGCCCAAGGGAACGCTAACCGCCCGACCGAAGCCTGCGAGCGAAGAGGCAACCCCAGCGCCTTCGATCCCGACGCCGATCGGGGTCAAGGGCGCAAATCTGCAAGACGTCTTCCTCAATCACCTGCGGCGCGAGAAGATGCCCGTCACGATGTTCCTGGTGAAGGGCGTCAAGCTGCAGGGCATCGTCACCTGGTTCGACAACTTCTCGATCCTGCTGCGGCGCGACGGCCAATCGCAACTTGTCTATAAGCACGCCATCTCAACCATCATGCCCAGCCAGCCGATCGACGCAGCGCAATTCGGCCCCGGTGGCGAGGGGCCCCGTAAGCAGCGGCTGCTGCAGGACGTGTTCCTGAGCCGCGTGCGCGATGCCGCGGTGCAGGTGACGATGTTCCTGGTCAACGGCGTGATGCTGCAAGGGCGCATCGCCGCTTACGACTTGTTCTGCATGCTTCTCGAGCGCGAAGGCTTCGTGCAACTTGCTTACAAGCACGCCGTTTCCACCATCCAACCGGCGGCGCCGGTCGACCTGACGAGCGAGTGGGGCGAGGAAGAAGGCGAAGCGGCCTGAACATCGTGGACGAAATCGGTGAAGTCGCGCGCGGGGCGCGCGCGCTGGTTGTGCATCCCGACATCCGCGGCACGCGCAACGGGCTTGAGCCCGAATCGCGGCTCGAGGAAGCCAAGGGCCTCGCGCTGGCGATCGGGCTCGTCGTCGCCGACGCCATCGTGGTGCCATTGCGCCAGGTCCGCCCGGCGACGCTGCTCGGCCAAGGTCAGATCGAGCGCATCGCCGCCGAGTGCGAAGTCGACCAAGCGGAGCTGGTGATCGTCGATGGTGCGCTCTCGGGCATCCAGCAGCGCAACCTCGAGGAAAAGCTGAAGCGCAAGGTGATCGACCGCACGGGCCTCATCCTGGAAATCTTCGGCGAGCGCGCGGCGACGGCGGAAGGACGGCTGCAGGTCGAGCTGGCGCACCTCGACTACCAGCAGAGCCGGCTGGTTCGCAGCTGGACCCACCTCGAGCGCCAGCGCGGCGGCTTCGGCTTCCTCGGCGGCCCCGGCGAAACCCAGATCGAAGCCGACCGGCGAATGATCCGCGACCGCATGGCGCGAATCAGGCGCGAGCTCGAGCAGGTCCGTCGCACCCGTGCGCTACATCGCAAGCGACGCGAGCGGGCGCCGTGGCCGGTGATCGCGCTGGTCGGCTACACCAATGCCGGCAAATCGACCTTGTTCAACCGCCTGACCGGCGCCGACGTGAGGGCCGAAGACCTGCTGTTCGCCACGCTTGATCCGACCATGCGGGCAATCTCGCTGCCGGGCGTAGAGAAGGCGATCATCTCTGACACCGTCGGCTTCATTTCCGACCTGCCGACCCAGCTCGTTGCCGCCTTCCGCGCTACGCTGGAGGAAGTGACCGAGGCCGACCTGATCCTCCACGTGCGCGACATCGCCAATCCCGACAGCGCCGCGCAGAAGCGCCAGGTGCTCGAAGTTCTTCGGGAGCTCGGCGTCGTCGAAGGGGACGGGGAAGGAGATGAAAGCCGCGTGCCGATCGTCGAGCTGTGGAACAAGTGGGACTTGCTCGAGGACGAACGGCGCGCGGAGCTGGAAACGATGGCCGCGCGGGATGCGGGCGTGCTGGCGATATCGGCCGAGACCGGACTCGGCGTCGAAACGATGCTCGATCGCATCGGCCGCCTGTTGACCGAAGGTGCGCGCATACACACCTTCACGGTTCCGGCAACCGACGGCGCGCGGATCGCATGGTTGCACCGCCACGGCGAAGTTCTGGGCGAAAGCGACGCCGGGGAAGGGGAGGCGGGGCCGCTTCGCCGCCTCGACGTGCGTTTAACCGACAAGGAGTTCGGCCGCTACGCCAGTTTGTAGCCGTTGACGGGCGCCCGCGCCCCCGCGATGTTGGCCAAATGCTTCCTGGGATCGAAACCGGCTACGAAGCGGAGTTCGACTTTCCACCGTTCCGTGGGCCGCCGCCGCGCCCGTATCTTCTTGCCAGTGTCCCGCGCTCAGGCAGCACGTTCGTCAGCCATTTGTTGTGGCAGACCGGGTGCCTGGGAGCCCCCCTGGAGTACTGCAACTTCGATCCGAACGGGCCCTACGGAGATGCGCACCAGTCACAATCGGAGCAGCAACGACTGTGGCGAGAAGTGTTGATCCGCAGGACGTCGCCGAACGGAGTCTTCGGGCTCAAGGGCTTTCCGGTCCAGTTCGAAGCGCTCCAGCGAGATAACCCGGCATTGCTTGCAGAGGTCATGCGCGACGTGCTTCCCTCCCGCGCTCGCGGCCGCATCGTTTTATTGCGTCGCCGAGATCGCACCGCTCACGCGATTTCCTACGCCCGGGCGATCATTTCAGGCATCTGGCGCGCCGAACAGGAGCGTGAGGAAATGACCGAACCGGAATACTCCCGAATAGCCGTCGAGCGGGCAGAACGAATGATCGAAAGCCAGGAAGGCGCCTGGCGCGCCATGCTGGTCGATCTCGGAATCGAACCTCTGATGCTGTGGTACGAGGACGTGCTCACCGCTCCCGGGAGGGCCATCGACGCCGTGGCCGAATACCTCGAAATAGAAATAGACCCGTCCGCCGCCGTGAAGATTCCCAGGATCGAACGGCAATCGCAAGATGGCGCGCGCACATGGGCGCGTCAGCACGCCGGAGGCTAAATCTCGCCCGCCTTTACCCGCTGCCACAGCGTTTCCTGCTCGTCGAGCGAGAGCGCAGCGAACGCCTCGGGGCCGCCGGCCAGCGCCTCCATCGCGCGAAAGCGACGCTCGAACTTCAGGTTGGCGGCGCGCAAGGCGTCTTCGGGCGCGATCCCATAAGCGCGGACCAGGTTCACGGCGGCGAACAGCAAGTCGCCGGCTTCTTCCGCCCGCTCGTCCTGAGGTGCGGCAGCCAATTCGTTGGCTTCCTCGATGATTTTCGCCGCGGGCCCCTCGGCATCGGGCCAGTCGAATCCCGAACGCGCTGCCCGGCGCTGCAGCTTCTCGGCCCGAAGCAAGGCCGGCAGCGCGGTCGCCACGCCGTCGAGTGCGCTCTCGGTGCCCTTGTGCGCTCGCTCGGTGGCCTTGAGCGCCTCCCATCCGGGCGAATGGTCGGCGTCGCCGAAGACGTGCGGATGGCGAGCCTCCATCTTGTCGGCGATCGAAGCGGCAACGTCGGCGAAATCGAACAGGCCGGCTTCCTCGGCCATGCGCGCGTGGAACACGACCTGGAGCAGCAGGTCGCCGAGCTCGCCACGCAAATCATCCATGTCCGAGCGCTCGATCGCGTCGGCGACTTCGTAGGCTTCCTCGATCGTGTACGGCGCGATCGTTGAGAACGATTGCGCTCGGTCCCATTCGCAGCCGGAAGGGCCGCGGAGGCGGGCCATGATTGAGAGGAGGCGGTTGAGTTGCTCGGACATCCAAGGATGATAATATATATTATGTTAAATCAAGAAGCAATCGTCGAGGCAGATCCTACCCTATCGCAGTAAAGATCGCCGCCGCGGCAAAGAAGATGGCGCCCCAAATCAGCGCGTACAAGATCGCTTTGCGCGCGTTGAGCTGCCGCGCGCGCAACGCCGATCCGGCAAGGACGAGCCAACCGAGCAACGCAATGACCGAAACCCAGCTCGAATTCATCCGAGCTCGATCTCCATCCCGTCATACCCGACTAGCACATTGGCCGGCGTCTCGGCCGTAAGCGTCGCGTAATCCATGCTCTTGTCGAGATGTGTCAGCACCGTCAGGCCCGCGCGCGTTCGCTCGGCGAAGTCCAGCGCCATCGCCAGGCTGGCGTGAGTGGGATGGAATTCGCGGCGGAGACAATCGGTTACGAGAATGTCGACACTTTCGAATAGTTCGATCATATCCTCAGATACATCACTAAAATCAGTAGCATATCCAACACTCCTGCCATCGGCCTCAAAACGAAAGGCGGTGCTCGTGATCGGGCCATGCGGCATTTCGCAGGTGTCGATAGCAAATCCGGCCACGATCCGGACCGTGCCGAGCGGTTGCAAGTCGACGATGGTCGGGTAGCCGTACTTGCCGGCAAACACGTAACTGAACCGCTGCTTCAGCCGTCCCACGGTGTTGACCGAGGCATAACCCGGCAAAGGCGCGTTGCGGCCGAAGCGCATGGGCCGAAGGTCGTCTATCCCGTGACAATGATCGGCGTGATCGTGGGTCCAGACGACCGCGTCGACGGCCTCGATGCCGTTGGTGAGAAGTTGATTGCGGAGGTCGGTCGAGGTGTCGACCAGGATCCGCGCGCCGGCTTGACTTTCGACGACGATCGACACGCGCGAGCGGCGGTTCTTCGGCTCGTTCGGGTCGCATTCGCCCCAGTCGTTGCCAATCCGCGGAACCCCGGTGGAGGTACCCGACCCGAGTACGATCAGCTTCACATCGCGGCCTTACTAAACAGTCCTCGAAAATTGCGGGTGGTGTTCTCGGCCAGCGCTTCAAGACTTTCACCGCGCAAATCCGCGACGAAGCGCGCCGTGTCGGCGACATAGGCGGGTTCGCACGGCCGCCCGCGGTGCGGCACCGGCGCGAGAAACGGGCTGTCGGTTTCGACCAGCAGGCGGTCGGCCGGGATTTCCGGCGCGAATTCCTGCAGTTCCTTCGCGTTCCTGAAAGTGACGATGCCTGACAGCGAAATCGTCAGGCCCAGCTCGAGCACCTTGCGGCCGAAGGCGGGGGAAGCGGTGAAACAGTGGATCAGCGCAGGGAAGGCACCCTTCCCCAACTCGTCCTCGAGGATCGCGACCGTATCGTCCTCGGCGTCGCGGGTGTGGATGATCAGCGGCAATCCATTGATGCGCGAGACCGCGATGTGGGTGCGGAACAGCGCTTGCTGCACCTGGCGATCGGACTTGTCGTAATAGTAATCGAGGCCGGTCTCGCCGATCCCAATCACGCGCGGGTGCGCTACCGCTTCGAGCAATGCCGCTTCGCCGAGGTCGGCGTGCTGGTCGGCCTCGTGCGGATGGATGCCGATGCTCGCCCAAACGTCGGGCTCCCGCTCGGCAGTGCCGACGACCCTGCCCCATTCGCCGCGACGTGTGGAGATGTTGAGGAACCCGCCAACTCCCGCTGCCCGCGCCCGCTCGAGCACGCCGCGCTGGTCTTCGGCGAGGCCTTCGTATTCGAGGTGGCAGTGGCTGTCGATCAGCGTCACGCCGCCTCGCTCTCGTCCAGTTCGACACGCGGGAACAGGCCTTGCGGCTTGTCGAGCCGGAAATCGCTTTCGGCGAGCAGCGAATACCAGTGCGACCACGCGCCGTCGAACGTGCGCAAGTCGTCCGAGAAGCCCATCGAGTCGAGCAGCCTGGCCATAGATTCGGGCATCACCGGCAGCGCCGCCACGGCCAGCAGGGCGATGGCGATGTACAGCGTCGCGAGCACGGTCTGCATCCGCGCGGGATCGGTCTTGCGCAGAGCCCACGGCGCCTGCTCGTCGATATAGGCGTTGCAAGCATATACCGCGCCCATCCAGCTTTCGAGCGCCTGGGCGAAGGCAAGCTTCCCGTAAGCCTCCGGCATCTCCTGCCGGGTAGTCTTTTCGAGCGCGTCGAACAGCGCGTTGTCGGCATCGGTATGACCGTTGATCGGCGGTGGGCTGCCTTCGCAGTTCTTGTAGATCAGCGACAAGGTCCGCTGCGCGAGATTGCCGAAGCCATTGGCCAACTCGGAATTCGCCCGGTTGGCAATAGCTTCGAGCGAATAGTTGCCATCTTGTCCGAAGGTGAACTCACGCAGCAGGAAATACCGCAGCGCGTCGACTCCGAAACGGTCGGCCAGCTCGTGCGGATCGGTCACGTTGCCGAGCGACTTCGATTCCTTCTCGCCGCGGTTGAGGATGAAGCCGTGGGCGAACACCTGCTTGGGCAGGGCGATGCCGGCGCTCATCAGGAAGGCCGGCCAGTAGACCGCATGGAAGCGTACGATGTCCTTGCCGATCAGGTGGAGGTCGGCCGGCCAGAAGGTGCGGAACTCTTCCGTATCGTCGGGATAGCCAACGCCGGTGAGGTAATTGGTCAGCGCGTCGACCCAGACGTACATCACGTGGTTCTCGGCGCCCGGGACCTTGACGCCCCAGTCGAAGCTCGTGCGGCTGATCGACAAGTCGCGCAGGCCGCCTTCGACGAAGCTGCGCACTTCGTTCAGCCGCGTCGCGGGGCGGACGAATTCCGGATTGTCGCGATAGTGGCGGAGCAGCGGTTCCTGGTACTTCGATAGGCGGAAGAACCAGCTCTCCTCGACCGTCCATTCGACCGGTGTGCCCTGGGGGGAAAGCTTATCGCCGCCCTCGCCCGCGACGAGCTCGCTCTCGTCGTAATAGGCCTCGTCGCGGACCGAGTACCAGCCTTCGTAGCGGTCGAGATAAAGGTCGCCGTGCGCCTCCATCGCCTGCCAGATGGCCTGGCTGGCGCGGTGGTGGTCATCCTCGGTCGTGCGGAAGAAGCGGTCGTAGGAGATGTTCAGGCGGTCGAACAGCGCCCGGAAATGGCTCGACATCTCGTCGGCCAACTGGCGCGGCGTGATGCCCAGGTCGCGCGCCTTCTGCGCCATCTTCAGGCCATGCTCGTCGGTCCCGGTCTGGAACCGCACTTGCCGCCCGCGCAGCCGCTGGAACCTGGCCGCGACATCGGCCGCAACCGTCTCGTAGGCATGGCCGATGTGCGGCTTGCCGTTCGGGTAGTGGATCGCCGTGGTAATGTAATAGGGATCAGGCATGCGTCCGCTCACTAGGAGCGGCCAGCGCGGCGAGCAAGCTGCCGATCTCCATGATCAGCAGCCCGGCGTCGTAGTTGTAAGTCGGGAATTCGCCGGCGAGGCGGCTGAGCTGGCTGTGCGCATCGGCGAGCGCCGGGATCGCCGGCAGGTCGACATCGCGCATCGCCTCCGCGACAACCGAGCGGGCAAGTTCGATCGCCGCCATCTGCCGCTGGCGATCCGGCCGCGCGCCGATCGCTTCTGCCAGCTTTCCGCGCGAAACGAAGTCCGCATCGCCCCGGCGGACGAGCTGCTCCATCAGCGTGTGCAGCTCGCCGAGACCGAGACCGACGAATTCCAGCGCCACGCCCGGCGATCCGGCCGAAGCGGCGATGGCCGCCGCCCGCGTCGCCGCGTCCGCCTGCGGCGCTTCACGCTTCAATACCGCGTCGATCTTCTCGTCGGCTACCGCAGGGAAGCGCAGCACGCGGCAGCGCGAGCGGATCGTCGGCAGGAGACGGCCGATCCGGTGTGAGACGAGCAGGAAGAAGGTACCGCGTGGTGGTTCCTCCAGGCTCTTGAGCAGCGCGTTCGAGGCGTTCGTCTCGAGGTCGTCAGCCGGATCGACGATGACCACGCGGCGCTCGCCGAGCGTCGGGCGGGTCGTCAGCCGCCGCTGCATCGCGCGAACTTCGTCGATCGGAATGTTCCGCTTTGTCTCGTACGGCTTGCCCTCGTCGCGCTTGGCCGCCTCCTTCTCGTCTTTCGGCGGATGCGCCAAGGCGATGATGTCCGGATGATGGTCCATCACCCGGCCACCAACCAGGTCGCGCGCCGCCTGCAGCGCGAACCCCGCCTTACCGACGCCCCGCGGTCCGGAAAGTATCCACGCGTGGTGCATCCGCGCACCCGCCACGGCGGCGCGCCATTGCCGCCAGGGTTCCTCATGCCCGGCGTAGCTCATGCTGCCTGACCGAGCAGCGAGCCCAGGGCATCGATGACGGCTTGGTGGGTCTCTTCGCGCGGGCCGGAGCTGTCGATGCGCACGAAGCGCTCCGGCTCCGCCTCGGCGAAGCGCCGAAAGGCCGCGGCAACCTTGCGATGAAACGCGCTATCGCGCCCGCCGATGCGATCGTGCTCGCCGCCGTCGCGGCGGGCCAACCGGTCGGCAACGATAGCGGCGCGCCCTTCCAACAGGATCGTCATGTCGGGCAGGAGTCCGCCCGAACCGACCCGGTGCAGCGCCAGGATGTCTGTGTCGGACAGGCCCCCTCCCCCGCCCTGATAGGCGCGGGTCGAATCGACGAAGCGATCGCAAATCACCCACGCGCCTCGTTCGAGAGACGGGCGGATCAGCTTTGCGACATGGTCCGAGCGCGCGGCGGCGAACAGCAGCGCCTCTGCTTGCGGGCCCCAGTCCTGGCCTTCGGGATCGAGCAACAATCTTCGGATCGCCTCGGCGCCTTTGGTCCCGCCCGGTTCGCGAGTCAGGACTGTTTCGAGCCCGCGACCCTCGAGCGCTTCGGCCAGCAGGGCCGCCTGGGTCGACTTGCCCGCCCCCTCGCCGCCTTCGAACACGATGAAGCGGCCACGCGCCATCAGAACAGGCCTTCCAGGCCGTTGCGCAACCGCTGCCAGGCCTTGGCCTTAGCCACGGCGCTGGCGGCGACAAGCGCCACGTCGTGTGGCTGCTGCCCGGGAACGGCGACCCGCAAGGTGGCGACCTCCTCGCCTTCGGCGATCGGCGCCTTGAGCGGGCCGCGATAGCGCAGGCTAAGCTGGGCTTTTCCAGCGCCTGCGTTCGCGAGATTGGCGAACACGTTCGTCTCGGTTCGCAAGGGCACCGAGGTCGCCGCGCCGCCTTGCACCGCCGCCGTTCCGACAGGGCTGCCGGCCGGAAGCAACTCGCGGGTCGAGAAGTTGTCGAAGCCCCATTCGATCAGCTCACGGGCGGTGTGATTGCGGATTTGCCAGCTCGGAGAGCCGGCAATCACCATCGCCAGGCGCCGTCCATCGCGAACGGCGGAGCCGAGATAAGTGTAGCCGGCCTGCTCGGTAAAGCCAGTCTTGATGCCGTCAGCGCCCGGGACCACGCCGATGTCGGGATCGTGGTTGTTCTGGGTGATGCCGTTGTAGGTCATTCCATGGTGACCGATGAAGCGCTGATACAGGTCGGGGAATCGCCTGGTCAGCGCGTCGGCGAGCAAGACCAGGTCGTGGGCGGTCGTGTATGTCCGCCCTTCATCCATATAGCCGTTGGGCCGGCCGAAATGGCTGTCGTGCATGCCGAGCCTGGCCGCATTGTCGTTCATCAGCGCCACCCAGTTCTCGACCGAACCGGCGCCAGCCTTGGCAAGGGTGACGGCTCCGTCGTTGGCGGAGACCGTCGCCACGCCCATCAGCAACTCGCCGACCGTGACGCGGTCGCCCTCCTTGAGGAGCAACGAGGAGCCAACATCCTGCCATTGATCAGCCAGCTCCTTGTCGAAGGTCGCTTCCTTGTCGAGGGACAGCTTGCCGCGCTGGATCAGGTCGAAGGCCGTGTAGAGGGTCATGACCTTGGTCACGGAGGCCGGCATGAAACGCCGGTCGGGCTCGCGCGAAAAAAGCGTCTGGCCCGTCGAGAGATCGACGAGCAGCGCCACGGGGATCGCTGGATCGACCGGCGCGGGGCCGGTTATGGGCTCGACGGGCGCATCTGCGGGTGCTGCGGTGGCGGCAAGTGCTGCCACCGCCAGCGTAGCGACAATTCCGAAAAACCGTTTCAAGCCTGCTCCTGCCGCCTGGCGGCAAGGAGCCGCGCGATCAGCCGTTGGTTAAGATTCGCGCGTCGCTATAACCCGCGGCCCGCACCTTTGCGAGCGAGGCTTCGGCCTGTTCATGGGTGGCGAACGGGCCGGTGCGAACACGGAAGTATTGACCCGCCTTGCTGACCGAGCCGCCGATGCTGCCGGCGACTTTCCGTGCCCGCTCCAGCGTGCTCATCGCCGCGGCCTGGACGACGTAGGCGTCGTTTTGCGCGGTCTGCGTGGCTCTCGGCGCCTGCGGAACGGTCCGAGAGGATCGCGCCTCGACAGGCTGAGAATCGGCCGGCGGGGTCTGTTGCTCCAGGCGGGCCACCACGACGCCGGGCGGCCGGGAGCTGACTGTTGCGCTGGCGTGCGGCAGCAAAGGCGGCAGCGGCGGCGGACCCGAGCCGCCAGACCGCGCCAACCGGGGTTCCGGATTCGCGAGCATCACCGAGGTGCGAGGCGTAGCGGTGCTCGGCGGCACTTCGACCGACGCGAGCGTGGCCGGCGCATTGGGCTTCTGCAGCGCCAGATTGGCCGCACCCTCCGCCGGGAGCTTCTGCTTGAGCACCGCGACCAGCGAGGCGGGCGTGTCCATTCGCGCCGGGGCGCTGCGGCCGGCGCGCAAGGCAGCCCGCTCCGCTTCCGGCGGATTGACCCGCCGCACCCGCACCGGATCGCCAGCCGAAGCGCCGAGTTGGGCCAGCGCGGCGGGGGACAAGCCGATCACTTCATTGCCGTCCATCGGACCGCGGCGTTCGACTCGCACGAGAATGGTATGCCCGCTCTTGAGCGAGGTAACGTCGGCGTAGCTGGGCAGCGGCAAGGTGTGGTGCGAAGCGGTGACGCCTCTACCGCTGTCGGCTGCGACATAGCCCACTTCGTCGAAATTCATCCTGTCCGCCGGCGTGTAGAGTGTCTCGCCGACTTTGTAGGGCGAGCCGATCACGATCGGATAGTCCGCTGCCGGTCCATTCACCGGAGCCGGGCCGGCGCCGGCGGAGGCGAGCTCGTGATGCGAGCCGCACGCCGCAAGGGCGGGTACGAGAATCAACGTCAGCGCAAGGCCGCGCACGCGGCCGGCGAAACTCTCACCGAGCAATCTCATCTGCCAGCAACCCCACACTCATCGCGTAGTAGTTCGAGCAGTTGTATTGCAGGATAACCCTATAATTCTGCGTTAAGAGATAGGCGGGAGCGCCGGGCCCGTCGGGCTCGAACAACGAGGCCATGACGCCTTCTCCGATCGACCCGAGAGGGACGACGCCGAGCGCGCGCCATTCGCGCACTGTCTTCCATTTGCTGTGGCGCACAAAGACCCGCGCGCAATTGGGCGGATTCATCGGGCTGACGAGCGCCCGGCGGTTGAGGTTGGACGGGACTTGCGCCCGCACGCCCCACGGTTGGCCGGGTCGCCAGCCGGCATCGCGGAAATAGTTGGCGATCGAATAGAGCGTGTCGGTCCGGGAATCCCAGATATTGCGCACCCCGTCGCCGTCGCCGTCGACCGCGAGCCGCAAGTAGATGCTCGGAAGGAACTGCGGGTTGCCGAACGCACCGGCCCAGCTGCCGACCAGGCGCGAGCGCGGCACGCCCTGCTGGACCATCCGCATCAGGTCGATCAGCTCGGTTTCGAACAGCGCCCGCCGCCGCCCCTGCCAGGCGAGCGTCGTCAGCGCCTCGGCAAGATCGAAGTTGCCCTTGACCGCGCCGTAGCTCGTCTCGTGCCCCCAGATGGCGATCAGGATCGGCGCCGGCACGCCATAGCGCTGCTCGACCCGCGCGCGGAGCGAGCCGAGGTTTTGGTAGACCTGGCGGCCTGCGGCGATGCGCGACGCCGTGTTGTGGCTCGACAGGTACGGCGCCAGCGCGGGGAAGCCGCTGCGCACCGGCGAGCTGACGTTGTCGCTGTCTAGGGCGATCACCCGCTGGCTCGGTTGCAGGCCGCGCAGGACCGAATCGACCGCGGCCTGGCTTATGCCCTGGCCGAGCGCTTTGGCCCGCACGTATTGCAGGTAGGCGTCAAAGGAATTGTTCTGCGCCGGCGCAGCCGACGGACCCAACAAGAGAGCGGCGGAGGCGACTAGGGCGAGGAGTCGGCGGCTGATCGGCATGCCGCCATCTTTGCACGGGTCGTCGCCCGTGTGAATTCCCCGCTCGCCCGCGTGCGACGAGCGGGGGCGATGCCGCGCTATCCGGCTTTGGCCGGGAGATCCGGATGCATGCCCGGGTTTTTCTTGAGCATTTCCGCAAAGTTGCCGAGGCCGCAGTTGTCGTCCTTGCCGCAGTTGGTCACGGTGTGGATGTAGCGGATCTTGCCGTTCTCGATCCGGAACACATGGCTGTCGGCCCGTCCCTCGGGTCCCATCTTGAGCATCACGTCGACCGCGCCGATCGATGGATCGATCACATACTGGCGATCGGCCATCGCGATGTTGTTGGGAACGCCGACGTTGCAGCTGTCCTGCGGCGTGCCCTTGCCCATGTAGGCGCTGCCTTCCAGCCGGTCGCACGGCGTGCCCCACGGCACCTGCACCGACTTGTCCTTGAAGTAATCGAGATAGGCGTCCGCCGCGGCCTTGAGCTGGTCCGGCGTCTCGCGCTTGTCCGGCGGGATCTCCGACCAGTCCTCCATCTGCGCATACTTGTGCGTGTAGGCGGCGTCGAACAGCCAATCGCCCTTGTCGGTATCGATCACGTTGAAGTTGGAGCCGTTGCCGCCGAAGCCGTTGAACTGCACGGCGATGACGTGCGGATGGTCGCCCTGGTCGGCGATCATCTCGAGATAGACCTTGCACTGCTTTTCATCGAGCAGCGCGCGGTGCCAGGTGATCTTGAGCGGGGTGGAGAGAATGCCCTGCGACATCGTCGAGAGCGCGCCGTTCTCGTTGTAGACTACCCAGTTGCCCATCGGAATCCGCAGCGGCAGCCCTTCTTCCTGGGCCTGGACGTACTTGTCGGCCAGCATTTGCAGGTTCGCGCGATCGCACGGCCCGCCGCCGAACTGCGCCGCGGCCGGGCTGGAGAGGGCCATCAGCCCCGCGCCGGCGAGAATTCCCGCCAAAAATCTTGTCTTCACTTGCAACTCCTTGGTGATCCCTTGCTGCTTATTTCGTGATCATCGAGTGGGCGTAACGAACCTTGCCGCCTTCGATGCGCAACACCTCAGCGGCGGCCGGGCCGTCATCCCCGCCGACGTGCCCCGTCACCGCGACGGCGCCCTTGGTCTCATCGACCGTGAATTCCGGGCTCGATAGTTGCGGGCCCGAGCTTGCGAGATAGCCTTTGGCCGCGCTCATCAGCGCGTCGCGGGTGTCGCGCCGGCCCTCGGGAATGACGCCCCAGTCCTCCTTGCCCGCCGTGTCGACGGCCTTCTGGGCGTCGAACTGCGGATTGCCCGGCTGGGTGACGACGCTGCCGATCTGGCCCAGCCCGTTGAAGCTCCAGGCGAGGCGAGTGCCGACGATATACGGCTTCGGCTTGAGGATCATGCCTTGCACGAACACGCGGCAATTGCCGGTATCGACGAGGTCGACATGCCAAGCAAAGTCGGATGGTTGGCCGATGACGCCCGTGGTCGTGGAAACGAGCCCGTAGTTCTCGCGGTAATCGACCCACTCGCCGACCGGCAGGGTGAAGATCGAACCCTGTTGCTGCGCCTTCACGTAGCGGTTCGCGACATCCTGCAGCGTGTCGCGTGTGCAGTTGCCTTGGGCCGCCGCCGGCGATGTTGCCGCGAGCGCGGCGATGGCGGTGATGGCCAGCAGTCCAACCTTCGCGATGCGCCTCGACATCGGCAAATCCCCTTCCCGGCGGCCGTTACCGGCCTGTTTGATTTTGTCTAATTGAAGGCCGGGCAAGAGTCACGCGTGGTGCGGCGAACTGCGCGCGCTCTTTCAGTGACAACCGCGGCTTTCGCGGCTAGCGCGAGCGGCCGAAGATGGGTGGCCGAGCGGTTTAAGGCACCGGTCTTGGAGTCGGAGGGCCGGAACGGCCCGGAGACGTCACCGCAGGTGACAATACCGGCGTTCAGCGCTAGCCGACTTTCCCCGAGCGGATGGGTGGCCGAGTGGTTTAAGGCACCGGTCTTGAAAACCGGCGTGGGTTCACGCCCACCGTGGGTTCGAATCCCACCCCATCCGCCATGCGCTTACTTGGGCACCTCGCGCTTCTGGTCTTCCGCGAGGCCGGGCGAGTTGGCTGTCATGCTGCAATCGAACACGCCGCTCGCCTTGGTGAAGCAGACGAAGTTGCGGTCGCGGCGCAGGAACACGTCCCTCCGGTTGTAGTCGGTGCACGTGTCGAAGGTGACCCGCACATCGTACATCGGCCGCCCCGCGACGGTCTGGTACTGCACCGCGTCGACCGGCGAGGCCGGCCGCGACACGCCGATGCGCAGCGAATCGATGTGCACCGTGATGCGCCCGTCCTCGCCGGGGTTCGGTTCGTGCGAAAAGCCGCGGACGAGCACGGCACGAATACGGCCGTTGAGCCCGGCGCCCTGGACCGCATCGTTGGCGAAACAGGCGCCACCACCGCCGATGGGCGGCGCCGGCGGAGCATCGGCGAAACCGGGTTGCTGCCGCACCGGCGGAGCCTGCACTGGCTGGCGATCGCCAGGCGGGTCGCCGGCGCATGGTCCCGGGACCACGTCGTCGAACGGGACGATGATGGGCGTGTCGTTGGGCCCGAACCCCTTGACGCTGTAGGCGAAGGGCAGGACGCTCTGAATGCGGCCGGGATGGAGCTTGTCCGCCACGACGCAGGTGCCGGGCGCGAGGCCCCTCTCGGCGAGCGCGGGATGTGCAGTAACCAAAAGCACGCCGCCAAGGGCGGCTGCCAGCAAAATCGATTTCATCGAATCCCCCCCAGATTGGAGCAGGAAGACTCGATTAGAATTTCCTACAAGTCAACGGGTTGTCGGGCGTTCCCACATCCGCGCGAGGCGTGGCTTCGCCGGCCTTCTACGGGAAGGCCGGCGTCTGCAGGATAGGCTCAGGCTGCGACCGCGCTCGGGTGGTAGCGCTTCACCAGCCGCAGCGTATTGCGGTCGGTGTGGTGCATCTCCTGGCCGGTGGCGGCGAGCCTGAGCATGAGATCGGAGGTGTAGCTCATCGAGCCGTCCTCGTCGATCGTGAAGGTGCTGGTGAAGTCGCGCAGCTCGGCGCGCTCGATCAGGTACTTGTTCTGCAGAATGCCGTAATGCGGCTCACCGGGCTTGGCGTCGAAGCGCAGCGTCGTGTCGTGCGGGCCGGCGTCGCTGCCGGCGAGGATGGCGATGCCGCGGCCGAACACTACATTGCGCATCACCTGCCCGTGCGCCTTGTCCCACAGCAGGAAGCCGACCTCGTCGTGGAACGGGTCCATCGCTTCCTCGCCGTGCCGCCAGGCGGTCATGCCGTAGCTGAGGCCCCACAGGACCTGCTGGCCGTTCTCCTGGATCGGGATCGGCTTGAACCAGGCCTTCTCGAAATAGGTCGTCTCGGCGGTCCAGTCGTCCTTGTTGTGGTACGACAGGTCGACGCCGTCATTGCCTTCCCATTCGCCGACGAACGGGGTCAGCGGCCCCAACTTGCGCGAATAACGAATTTGCTCAGCCACTACGGCCCTCCTCTTATGGTTGCCCAGAGATGGTTCGGCCCTAGACTGGGCGTGGCTTGCTGATCAACTCACGGGTTTCGATTACGCTAATCGAAAGAGTGGCTTACTCTCAGGCGAGCTGCTCTTCCTCTTCGGGAATTACGACCGCCTTCTGACAAGGCTTCGAGCGGCCCGGCGTGAGCAGGCGCGAGAGGATCGCGCGGCGGCGGCGGGTAAGGCTCGGGTTGGTGCTGACATCGAACAGGACGTCGCAATCGTCGATTTCGTATTCCATCGCCTCGCTCCTTACCGCCCCAACCCGCGGGCCGAGCAGCGGGTTCCCGAGCGAAAAAGGAAATGAGACGAACGGTTTAGCTCAAATGTGCAGCACTCTCCCGTAAGCGGCGAGGACCGATTCGTGCATCGATTCCGAGATCGTCGGGTGCGGGAAGATCGTCTGTATCAGCTCGGCCTCGGTGGTCTCGAGCGTCTTGCCGATGGTGAAGCCCTGGATCATCTCGGTGACCTCGGCGCCGATCATGTGCGCGCCGAGCAGCTCGCCGGTCTTCGCGTCGAACACCGTCTTCGTAAAGCCCTCCGCCTCTCCGAGCGCGATCGCCTTGCCGTTGCCGATGAACGGGAATGTGCCGACCTTCACCGTGTAGCCCGCCTCCTTCGCCTTGGCCTCGGTCAGCCCGACGCTGGCGATCTGCGGGCGGCAATAGGTGCAGCCGGGGATGTTGCGCCGGTCGAGCGGATGCGGGTGGACGTCCTTGTTGCCGAGCTCCTGCGCGATCGCCTCGGCGGCGGTGACCCCTTCGTGGCTCGCCTTGTGCGCCAGCCACGGCCCGGGCGTGCAATCGCCGATCGCCCACACCCCCTTGGCGGCGGTGCGGCCGTACGGGTCGATCTGGATGAAGCCGCGCTCCAGCTTCACGCCCAGCTTCTCGAGCCCGATCCCTTCCGTGTTGGGCACGATGCCGATGGCAACGATCGCGTGGCTGAACTCGGCCTGCTCGACCTTGCCCGCCTTGTCCTTGATTGCCGCGCTGACGCCCTTCGCGGTCACCTTGAGGTCGCCGACCCCGGCGCTGGTCAAGATGCGCATGCCCTGCTTGGTCAGCGATTTTTCGAGGAATTCCGAGACGCCGGCGTCCTCGACCGGCACCACGCGGTCGAGCATCTCGACCACGGTAACTTCGGCGCCCATATCGTTGTAGAAGCTGGCGAATTCGATCCCGATGGCACCCGAGCCGATGACCAGAAGCTTCGTCGGCATGTCGGGCGGCGTCATCGCGTGGCGATAAGTCCACACGCGCTTGCCGTCGGCTGGCGCGAACGGCAGGTCGCGCGCCCGCGCGCCGGTGGCGACGATGATGTGCTTGGCGGTGAGCGTCTCGCTGCCCTTCTCCCCCTTCACCTCCAGCTTGCCGGGGCCGGTCAGCGTGCCCTCGCCCATGTGCACCGCGATCTTGTTTTTCTTCATCAGGTGCGTGACGCCGGCATTGAGCTGCCTGGCGACACCCCGGCTGCGGTTCACGACAGCCTCAAGATCAGCCTCTATCCCTTTGGCAACCAATCCGTAATCCTTGGCACGCTGCATGTAATGGAAGACCTCGGCCGAGCGCAGCAGGGCCTTGGTCGGGATGCACCCCCAATTGAGGCAAATCCCGCCGAGCAACTCGCGCTAGACGATCGCCGTCTTCAGCCCCAGCTGAGCCGCTCGGATCGCCGCGACGTAGCCGCCCGGACCCGATCCAAGAACGATGACGTCGTAAGTGTCAGGCATTGAAAGCTCCGAAAAGAATCAGCGGCGGGGCCAGCAGCAGGAGCGCGGCGACGCTCCAGCGCAGCCACAGGGGGCGCGAACCGAGCCAGATGGCGATGGCCACCCATGTGGTGAGCAGCGGAGTGGCGAACAGGCCGAGTACCGCCATTGCGTAATTGTCAGCGTTGTTCCGGACCATGATCAGGCCGAGGTCCTCGACCACGACGCCGTAGATCACCGCCAGTGCGATGCTCAATGCCATGCCGAGGCTGGCCAAGTTCCAGCGGGGAGCCGGTTCAGCGATCGCGGTCTCCATCACCCGTCCACCGGCCGCGGCTTGTTGCCCATATCGACGGCGACGAAAGTGAAGGTCGCTTCGGTCACCTTGACCGCGGTCTCTTCCTGGCGGTGGCGGCGCCAGGCTTCGACGGCGATGGTCAGGCTGGTGCGGCCGACCTTGA
>JANWHA010000020.1 GCA_025450635.1 Croceibacterium sp.
GCGTGGATGTGGAACACCTTCGAGGCGCACAAGCTGCTGCGCTGGGCGCTCGCGGTGCACGGCCCCGAGGCGCAAGGCCGCCTGAGCGAAGCGCTGTTCCGCGCCCACTTCCAGCAGCGCCGCCCGATCGGCGAGCGCGAGGTCCTGCTCGCCATTGCCGAAGAGCAGGGCTTCGACCGCGCCGAAGCCGCCGCCGCGCTCGACGAGGAGGCCCTCGCCGTCGCCACCCGCCTGGAGGAAAGGCGCGGCCTGCAGATGGGCATCAACTCGGTGCCGAGCTTCATCGTCAACGGCCGTTACCTGATCCCCGGCGCGCAGGGACCGGAGGTCTACGCCGCCACGCTGCGCAAGGTGGCGGAGATGGCCGAGGCGGGCGCGAGTGGCTAACCGTTGGGCCCTCCTTCTGGCGGCGCTGGCGTGACCCGCGTTTGCCTCGCGATACGTCCCAAGCCACGGCTGGGAGGACAAAGAAGATGCGCTGCTCCATGAGCGCTGGTTCGGCGGGCAACTGGCGGCCATGGGCGAACCGGTGCTTGCTTCGTCGCGCGATCTCGATGGTTTCATTCGCCGCTTTCGGCTTACCGCGTTGCCGAGCTTCCGGCCCGGTTTGGCAATACGCGTAGACCAGCGGACGGACGGTGGAGCAAACTTGCATTGGGTCGTGCTCGACGGCGTTGGCGGACATGCCCTGGGCAAGGTGGCCAAACATGGTGACCGCCCACTGAGCCGCGAAGAGGTCGCACGGTTGGCTTCAATGATCGAGCGAGCCAAGCTAGATGAAAAGCCGCAGGAAGAGAAAGCCGTAGAAACCGGGCATTCCGTCACCGGCGACCGAGGTCTTCGCATCTGCGGTGATGGCACGGCATGGATATTCGAAGACTTGCAGCCAACCAACCGGGATTTCGTTGAGCGAAATTTTTGCTACGCCGACGATCCGGGCCTCAAGCGACTGATCGCTGACGTTTATCTGCTCGCGCCAGCCGATCTGATCAAAGAGCCAGCGTTCTACTACCCCCAGGGAGTAAGGCCGTAGCGCTCAGCCGTCCTGCCGCCCGCTCCTGATCTTGTCGAACGTCTTGTCGCCTTTCCGCTCGTTCTGTGCGGGGTTGTCGCTGCCGGTGGCGGTTTCCACTTCGTCGCCGGTCAGCGTTCCTTCTGCCCGGTGCAGCTCCGCGCGCGAGCCCACGGCGCGGGCAACGTTGCCGCCCGACGTGCTCCCTTGCGCGGTCGGCATCGAATCCTCCTGCATCCGCTCGATCAGCTCGTTGTCGGGGTGTGGCTTGCGTTCGGTCATCGCGGGTCTCCTTTCCCCGTCAACGGGAAAGGTACGGTGCCCGTTCCGCTTGTCAGACGGGCAGGTGCTCGCCTGCCACGAACTGTTCGGCCAGCTTGAATTTCTGGATCTTGCCGGAGCCGGTCAGGGGCCATTGCTCGACCCACAGCCAGTACTTCGGCGTCTTCTGCGGTGACAGCCGCTCGCGGATGAACGCCTTGAGCTCGGTTGGACCGGGCTGGCGGCCGTTGCTCGAGCGCATGAAGCAGGCGACCTGCTCGCCGAACTCGGGGCACGGCACGCCGACCACGGCCGCCTCGCCGATGGCTTCGTGCTCGAGGATCGCGTTCTCGATCTCGGCCGGGAACAGGTTCTCGCCGCCGCGGATGATCATCTCCTTCACCCGGCCGGTGATCGACACGAAGCCGCGCTCATCCATCCGCCCGAGGTCGCCGGTGTGCAGCCACCCGTCGGCGTCGATCGCGGCGGCGGTGGCTTCCTCGTTGCCGTCATACGCGGCCATGACGTGGTAGCCGCGCGTGCAGATTTCGCCCTGCGCGCCAATCGGCAGGATGGCCCCATCGTGCGGATCGCGGATCGCCACTTCGACGCCCGGCACAGGTCGCCCGACCGTGCTCGTCCGCTCGGCCAGCGGATCGTCGTGACAGGCGAAGCTGATCGCCGGTGAGGACTCGGTTTGGCCGTAGCCGATCTGGACGATCGCGCCGAAAGCCTTGGCGGCGCGGGCGATGAGGTCCGGCGGCACCATCGCGCCGCCCGAGGCGATCCGCTCGAGGCAGGTCAGGTCGCGGCCGGCTTGCGCGGCTTCGGCCAGCAGCGCGTGGATCATCGTCGGCACGGCAAAGGTGAAACCAGTCCGCTCGCGCTCGATCGCCCGGGCGACGGCTTGCGGCTCGAACAGCGGCGGCAGCACGATCTCCCCTCCCGGCGCGATCGCGCCGAGGCAGCTGATGCCGCAGCCGGCGGTATGGAACAGCGGCATGAGAAGGATGAAGCGATCGCCGGCGGTCAGGCCCAGGCGGGCGATGAAATCGGCCGCGTTGCGCACCAGCGAGTGATGCCGCAGCAACGCGCCCTTGGGGAAGCCGGTCGTGCCGGAAGTGAACTGGATCTGGGCGAAGTCCTCGGGCCGAACCGGTGGCAGCGTGCCGCGATCGCGCCCTTCGAACAGGGCGGCGTGGTCGGTCAGGTCGATGACATGGCGGACCCCGGGCAGCTCCGCGGCGACCTCTTCGGCGATCGCCCGCAACGGGTTGCCGCGGAAGTCCTCGACGCAATAGACCGCTTCCGACCGCGACCGCTCGAGCATGTACCTAAGCTCGCGCTTTTGCGAGGCGGGGTTGATGGTGGCTACGATCAGCCCGGCCAGGGCCGCGCCAAAGTGGAACAGCACCCATTCAGGCACATTGTTGGCGAAGATCGCCACCCGCGCGCCCGGCGCGTGCCGGCTGGCGAGCGCCCGGCCGAGGCGCTCGGCGTCCGCCAGCAGGCGGGCATAGGTCCAGCCGCGGCCGCGCTCGCCGTCTTCGCGGATTTCCTGCAGCGCGGGCGCCTCCGGCCAGCGCGCGGCGCGGGTGCGCAGCAGGTCGCCGATCGTCAGCATTTCGTCCGAGCCGCCCGGCGCGGCCGGCCAATAGGATTGAGTCAGGCGTTCCACGCGGCATCCCCCCACGTGCCGGCGACCCTCCGGCGCGAAAAGGTGTGCGATAGATCGGCCGGTTAGTCGAGTCCCAGCGAGGCCAGCTTGCGGATCAGCCGCCCCGGCAGCGCGTCGCCGGCGGGCTCACCCTCGGCCAGGTCCCGCGGAGCGTCGCGGTCCTCGAGGTAGCGCCAGCCCTGGTGCGCGCGCTTGGCGCGGGGGCGGACGAGGATCAGCTTGGGCGCGAGGGCAATGGTCCAGCGGCCGTCTTCACGCTGCTCGAAGCGGAGGATTTCGCTGCGCGCGACGATGGCGTGCTCGATGATCCAGTAGAGCGAGCCGCCGATCATCTCCTCGTGCCGCTTGGGCAGGTAGCGGGTGGTCATGAGCGCCTCGCTTCCCTGCTCAACCCACCGGCGCAGGTTCTCGACGCTGCCCGAGCGGTAAGCGATCTTGGTCATGTGCAGCGGCATCGCGGTCAGTGGAGGTGAAACAGGGCGGCGAGGCCGAGGAAGCTGAAGAAGCCCATCACGTCGGTCATCGTGGTGACAAAGACGGTCGAGGTCACCGCGGGGTCAAGCCGGAGCTTGTCGAGCGCGACCGGGACGACGACGCCGGAAAGCCCCGCGGTCACGCTGTTGATGACCATCGCGGCCAGCAGGACCGCCGACAGCGCCCAGTCGCCGTAGATGACCTGGCATCCCGCGGCCATCAGCACGCCAAGCCCGAAGCCGTTGGCCAGCGCGATCCACAATTCGCGGGCTACGATCCGCCAGGTGTTGCTGCTGGTCAGCTGGTTGGTGGCGAGCGCGCGGACGACCACGGCCATCGTCTGCGTGCCCGCGTTACCGCCCATGCCGGCGACAATGGGCATCAGCACGGCGAGCGTGACGAGACGCGAGATCGTGCCCTGGAAGGCGGACACCACGGCCGCCGCCAGGATCGCGGTCCACAGGTTGACGAACAGCCACCACATGCGGCTGCGGATAGTGCGCGGCAACGGCTCGTTGATGTCGCCATCGCCGGCGCCGGACAGGCGCAGGATGTCCTCGCCGGCTTCCTCGGAGATGATGTGGACGATGTCGTCGACCGTCAGCTGGCCGACCAGGCGGCCGCTTTCGTCGACCACCGCCGCGCTGATCAGCGCGTATTTCTGGAACCGGAGAGCGACTTCTTCCTGGTCCATGGTCACCGGGATGAGCGTCTGGTCGCGCTTCATCACGTCGGCGAGGGCGACGGTGCGCGGCGTGCGCAGCACCCAGCTGAGCGCGCAAGTGCCGACCGGCTTGTGCAGCGCATCGACCACGAACACTTCCCAGAACTCGGTCGGCAGCTCCTCGTGCTCGCGCAAGTAGTCGATCAGGCCGCCGACGGTCATGTGCTCGGGCACCGCGACGAACTCGCGCTGCATCAGGCGGCCGGCGGTCTCCTCCGGATAGGCCAGCGCGCTCTCGATCGCCGCGCGGTCCTCCGGCTCCATCTCGGCGAGGATTGCGCGCTGGTCCTCGGGCTCGAGGTCTTCGAGCAACTGCACCGCGTCGTCGGTGTCGAGCTGCTCGGCGATGTCGGCCACCGCGGCGTGCGGCAGCGCCTCGATCATGTCCTCGCGGACATAATCGTTGAGCTCGGCGATGACGTCGGGCGTCAGCAAGTCGGTGATCGCCTTGGCCAGCGCGGTCCGCTCGTCGTGGTCGAGGAGCTCGAACAAGTCGGCGATGTCGGCCGGGTGGAGCGGCTCGACCAGCTCGTAGGCGCGGCTTTCGTCGTGGGCTTCCAGGGCCTCCTCGACGGCGCGGACGAATTCGGGCTTCAGCCGGTTCTCTTCGTCGAGCTCGTCGCCGTCCTCCGGCGGGGCGGCGTCGGGCGCCAGCTCGTCGATCTCGGTCTCGGCCATCGCGGCTTCCCTATGCCGCTCGGGGGCAAAAGCAAGCGAAGGGTGACAACGCCTTTTCGGGCTCTATATCGGCCGCTCACCCGACAGGAGACAGACAATGGCCGACGACACGCTCACCCTCACGCTCGACACCGGCAACGGGGAGGGGGGCGACGTGGTAATCAAGCTGCGGCCCGACCTCGCGCCAGGCCATGTGGCGCGGATTACCGAGCTGGCCAACGCGGGCTTCTACGACGGCGTGGTGTTCCACCGCGTGATCCCCGGCTTCATGGCCCAGGGCGGCGATCCGACCGGCACCGGCATGAGCGGCAGCGACAAACCCGACCTCAAGGCCGAGTTCAACGCCGAGCCGCACGTGCGCGGCACTTGCTCCATGGCCCGCACCCAGGTGCCCGACAGCGCCAACAGCCAGTTCTTCATCTGCTTCGACGACGCGCGCTTCCTCGACAAGCAGTACACGGTGTGGGGCAACGTGATCAGCGGCATGGAGCACGTCGACGCGCTGCCGAAGGGCGAGCCGCCGCGCAATCCGGGCAAGATCGTCAAGGCGACGGTGGGCTGACTCCGGTAGCTTGACCGGGCCGATCAATCGACCCGGAAGTCCACCAGTGTCACCCAATAGCTGGCGACCGGCTTGCCGTTCTGATCCAGCGCCGGTTCGAACTCCAGCGCATGTTGGAGATCCGCGCAGGTGCTCTTCTCGAATGCGGGATCGGCCAGCGGCATCTGGATGGAGCATCCCGCGACGTTGCCCCGTTCGTCGATCGCCAGCCGCACGTTGACGACCCCGGGCATGCCTTTGGCGAGCATCTTCGGCGGGTAGTCCATCATCCGATCGACCGAAGCGCGATTGACCGGAACGCAGCGGGTCGTTCAGGTATCGGCTGGACCGGTGTTGGGCCGCAACGCAAGGTTCTAGAGACCCGTCTCGATCAGCCAGTCATGGAAGATCCGCACCTGACGGTTCTGCAGGTCCATCGGGCGGCACACGAACCAGTAGCTGTAGGGACTTTGCACCTCGATATCGAACAGCTGCGCCAGGCGCGGGTCGCGCGCGCGTTTGAGGTGGTCGTCATGCATCATCGCGATGCCGAGGCCCTGCGCGGCGGCTTCGAGGATCAGCGGCCCGGAATCGAAATGATCGACCGCCGCCGGTTGCAGGCGGGGCATGCCGATGGCGGCTTTCCATGCGTCGAAGCTTTGCGGCAAGTCGCTGTGGATGAGGAAGGTTTGCTTCTCGAGCGTCTCGATGCCCGGATTGGGCCCGAGCTGATCGGCCAGCTCGCGGCTGCAGATGGCGTGGACCATATTGTGATCGAGTTGCACCGCATGCAACCCGGGTTCGGGCCGGGTGGTCAGCAGGACCGCCGCGTCGAGCGTGTCTCCGACGCGGTCGATCAGGTGCGGGGCGGTGTCGATGTCGATGTGCAGGCGGGGATGCAGGCGGCGCAGCTCGGGCAGGCGCGGGAACAGCCGCTGCGTGCTGAACAGCGGCGGGACGCCCAGCCGCAGGCGTAGCAGCTGCAGGTTCTCGGACTGGTTCTCCACCGCCGACGCCAGCGCGTCCATGTGCGGGTGCACGGCGTCGTAGAACGTCCGGCCTTCGTCGGTCAGCTTCATCGTCTGGCCGGAGCGCGAGAACAGCTTCTTGCCGGTAAAGTGCTCGAGGTTGCCGATGCGCCGCGACAGCGCCGAGGGGCTCAGGCCCAGCTCGGCCGCCGCCGCCCGGGCCGAGCCGAGCCGGACGGTGCGCATGAACGCTTCGAGCGCGCGCAAAGGCGGAAGGCGGCGGATTGGCACGCGCGATTCTGTTCAGTATTTTGCAACTTCTGTCGAGTGGGAAGGCGCGCTTATTCGCCGTGCGAATGCGGGTGCGGCTCCGGCTGGTGCAGGCGCAGGCGGGTGACGTGCGTCTCGTCGCCGGCGGTCACCTCGATCCGCCAGCCGCTCGGATGAGCGAGGATCGCCCCGGGCTGAGGCACCTCCCCCGCGAGCACGAAGGCGAGGCCGCCGAGGGTGTCGACCGCCTCGTCGACTTCCGCGAGACGAGCATCGCAAACGATGTCCGCCACGTCGTCCAGCTCGGCGCGGGCGTCGGCGTCCCACATGCCGTCGCCGATGGCGGTGATCAGCGCCACCGGGGCCTCGTCGTGCTCGTCCTCAATGTGGCCGACGATTTCCTCGACCAGGTCCTCGATGGTGATGATCCCGTCGGTGCCGGAGAATTCGTCGACAACGATCGCCAGGTGAGTTCGGTGGGTCCGCATGTCGACCAGTACGTCGAGCGCCCCGCGCGCCTGCGGCACGTAAAGCGGCTGGCGCATCAGCGTGGTCCAGTCCTCGGGCGGCGTCAGGCCGGTGGCGATGATCGTGAAGACGTCGCGGATGTGAACCATGCCGATCACCTCGTCGAGCGTGTCGCGATAGACGGGCATCCGTGAATGGCCATGCTCGGCGAACTGCGCGACGAGCTCGTCCCAGCTGGCGCCGGCCGAGATGGCGACGATCTCGCCCCGGGGGATCGCCACGTCGTCGGCATCGTGTTCGCTGAAGTGCAACAGGTTGCGCAGCATCGTCAGCTCGAGCGGCGACAGGTCGCCTTTGGCCGGGGCTTCGTCGCCGGTCGCCTGCTCGTCCTCGTGCTCGTCGATGGCTTCCTCGAGCTGCGCGCGCAGCGAGGTGTCGGTGTCGCCGGTGTCGAACAGTTTGCGGATCGCCTTCAGCAGGCCGCCGCTACTGTCCGCGTCTCCGTGCTGGGAGTCGCCGGATCTGGAATGGTCGGGCATCGCCCTGGTCTCTACCCCTGTCCTTGGTCGCGGTCGTCATATGGGTCCGCGACCCCGATCAGCGCAAGCGCCTTCACTTCCAGCGCCTCCATCGCCTCGGCTTCTTCGGCGCCCAGTTCGTGGTCGTATCCGGCGAGATGGAGCAGGCCGTGAACGATAAGGTGAGCGGTGTGGTGCTCGAGCGGAACGGCCTTTGCGGCGGCTTCACGGCTGCAGGTCTCAAACGCCAGCACAACATCGCCGAGCAGCTCGGGTGGTCCGTCGCTTGCAAGCTCAAGCAGGTCGGCTCGTTCGATCATCGGGAACGAGAGCACGTTGGTCGGCTTGTCACGCTCGCGCCATAGGCGGTTGAGCCCGCGGACCTCGTCGTCCGACGTGAGCAGAATGCTGGCGGAAAGACGCGGATTGGCGAGTTCGGGCGCGACTCTGGCGAGCGCGGCGGCGGACCGATCGGAAAGATCCTCCCACGGCCCCGCCGGCCACGGCTCCTCGATATCGACGTCGAGCTCCACTGCCGTTCAGGCGTCCTTGCCCTCATAAGCCTCGACGATGCGGCCGACGATCGGGTGGCGGACCACGTCGGCGGCGGAGAAGCGGACCACCGCCATGCCGTCGATGCCGGAGAGGCGGCCGACCGCATCGGCGAGCCCGCTGCGCTCGTGGCCGCCGGGGATGTCGACTTGCTTGGGATCGCCGCAGACGACCATCCGGCTACCCTGACCGAAACGGGTGAGGAACATCTTCATCTGCTCGGGCGTGGTGTTCTGCGCTTCGTCGAGGATGACGAAGGCGTCGCTCAGCGTGCGGCCGCGCATGAAGGCGATCGGGGCGATCTCGATCTCGCCGCTGGCGAGGCGGCGGTCGACCTGCTCGGGCGGCATGCAGTCGTACAGCGCGTCGTACAGCGGGCGCAGGTAGGGATCGACCTTCTCCTTCATGTCGCCGGGCAAGAAGCCGAGCCGTTCTCCGGCCTCGACCGCCGGGCGCGACAGGATCAGGCGCTGGACGCTGCCGGTGATCAATTGGCTGACCGCCTGGGCGACCGCGAGGTAGGTCTTGCCCGTGCCGGCCGGGCCGAGCGCGAAGATGATGTCCTTGCCGGCGAGGTGACGCATGTACTCCGCCTGCATCGCGGTCCTCGGCGCGATGGTCTTGCGGCGGGTGCGGATCATGATCGGCGGCTGCTTCGCCTCGCCGGTGACGATGCCCTCCAGCGTGGGCTCGCCGCACATCGCGATAAGCGCCTCGATCGCGCCCGAGTCGATGTCTTGCCCCGTCAGCAAGCGTTCGTGCATCGCCTTGAGCACCTCGCGGGCGCAATTGACGTCGCCGGGTGCGCCTTCGATGACGATCTTGTTGCCCCGCGCGCCGATGTAAACTCCAAGCCGATTCTCGATCTGGACCAGGTTGGCGTCGAATTCGCCGAACAGCGTACCGAGCACCCCTTGTTCGTTGAACGCGATTTCGGCCCGGGCGCGACGCGCGGCGTCGCGGCGGTCTTCGGGATGGCTTAGCGCCGCCTGGTTGTCGGCGCGGTCGGGTTTACGGGCCATGCGCTCCTTTCGCTGGAGCCGGATCGACCGGCTGCGAGGAAGATAGGCGCACGGGTCACGCGCGCAAGCTGCTCAGCGGCGGGCGGAGAGCCTGCGTTGGCGCTTTCCACAACTACCGAAGCATAAACGTCGCATGAACCCGTTCCTTTCATCGCATGTCGTTCACATCCCGTCGGCGCCACAGGATAGCGGTTGCTCGAAAAACGTTTGGTGCGGAAGAAAAGGAGTTTTCAAGATGCGCAAGCTTTTGATCGCCGCGCTTGCGGCCACCGCGCTGTTCCCTGGGGTCGCCGCGGCCCAGGGACACGGGCACTACCGGCACGAGCAACAGCAGCTCAACCGTGAACGGCGCCAGGTCATCAATGAACGGCGCGCGGTCAACAACCAGCGGCGCGTGATCAACAACGAACGGCGGCTCGTCAACAACGAGCGGCGCGGGGTCAACCGGAATTGGCGCGCCTATCGCGAAACCCACCGCCAGGTCTTCACCCGCCCGGCCTACATCGCTCCGCGCGGTTACAGCTATCGCCGGGTGGTGGTGGGCTATCGGCTGAACCCGGTGTTCTGGGGCCGTTCGTACCGGGTCTATGACTATGGCAACTTCGGTTTGCCGTGGCCCGGCCGCGGTCGGGCTTACGTCAGGTATGGCGACGACCTGCTGCTGATCAACGTCTACAACGGGCGCGTGCTCAGGGTTTACGAGGACTTCTTCTACTAAGTCGCGCGGGTTACGCGGCGGCCGGGACGCAAAGCTCGGCCGCCAGCGAGTTTGGGCCGGCGGTGCTCAGCGTGACTTCCGCGAGTTCGCCGATCGCGCTTTCGCCTTCGAAAAACACCGACTGGAGCCACGGGGACTTGCCGAGCCACTGGCCCGGCTTCTTGCCGTGGCGCTCGACGAGCACCGCGCAGCGCCGCCCGACGGAAGCCTGGTTGAAGGCGAGCTGGTCGCGATTGAGGGCGCCCTGCAGTCGCTGAAGGCGTTCTTCCATCACCTCTCGCCCGACTTGGCCGTCCATCACCGCGGCCGGCGTGCCCGGCCGGGCCGAGTACTTGAAGCTGAACGCGTGGGCGTAGCCGACCGTGTCGACCAGCTGCAGCGTCGCCTGGAAGTCGGCCTCGCTCTCGCCCGGAAAGCCGACGATGAAATCGCCACTGATGGCGATGTCCGGCCGGGCGGCCCGGAAGCGGTCGAGTGTCCGCAGATAGCTCTCAGCCGTGTGGCTGCGGTTCATCGCCTTGAGCACACGGTTGCTGCCGCTCTGCACCGGCAAGTGCAGGTACGGCATCAGCTTGTCGACCTCGCCGTGCGCCGCGACGAGCCCTTCGGTCACGTCGTTCGGATGACTCGTGGTGTAGCGAATTCGGTGCAAGTCCGGGAGCTTGGCCAGATCTCTTATCAACCCGTCGAGACCGAGGGCGCGGCCTTTCCCGTCCTCGCCGCGCCATGCGTTCACGTTTTGCCCGAGCAAGGTGATCTCGCGTGCGCCGGCCTCGACAAGGCGTTCAGCTTCGGCCCGCAAGTCGCGAAACGGGCGCGAGATTTCCGCCCCGCGAGTGTAGGGCACGACGCAATAGGTGCAGAACTTGTCACATCCTTCCTGCACCGTGAGGAACGCGCTCGGCCCCGCGCGGCGACGGGCGGGGAGGGCGGCGAACTTGGCGTTGGCCGGCATCTCGGTGTCGGTCGCGCGGTCTCCCCGCACCGCCCTGTCGATCAACTCCGGCAAACGATGATAGGCCTGCGGGCCGACAACCACGCCGACCGCCGGTGCCCGGGCCATGATCTCCTCGCCCTCGGCCTGGGCGACGCAGCCGGCGACCGCGATCAGCGGCTTCGAGCCATCGGCCTTCCACAGGCGGCCGATGTCGGAATAGACCTTCTCGGCCGCCTTTTCGCGAATGTGGCAGGTGTTGAGCACGACCAGGTCGGCTTCCTCGCCCTCAGGCGCCGGAGCGATGCCTTTCTCGGTCAATAGCTCGGCCATGCGCTCGCCGTCGTAGACGTTCATCTGGCAGCCGAAGCTCTTGACCCTGAAGGTGCCGGGTGACTCGCGCGTGTGCATGGGGCCGGGGCTCTAGGCCAAGGGGCGGCCGATTTAAAGCGCCAGCTCGCGCGCAATCGCGTGGCGTGCGGCAGCGGCGATCGCCTTGCGGTCGGCCAGCGCACGGCCGGCAAGCGGTGGCAGGAAGCGTAGCGTCAGGTGGACGCCGTGGGTGCGGCCGAGGATCTTGAAGGCGTTCGTCAGGCCGGGCTCTCCGGCAAGCCAGGCGATGTCGGCCGCGTCGGTGTAAATCAGCGCCACCGGCTGCACCGGCACTCCAGCCGGAAGCTGGCCGACGGCCGAGAGCAGCGCGCTCTTGAACGGGAGCAGCCCGCGCCCGTCTCCGGTGGTTCCTTCGGGGAACAGCGTCAGCCGCCGCCCACCGAGCGCGTCGCGGACTTGCGCCACCTGCCCGGCCACGGTGTGGCGGCGGTCGCGGGTAATGAACAGCGTGCCGTTCTGCTCGCACATCCATTTGAGCGCGGGGGATACGGCAAGTCCGGAGTGCGCCACGAACGCAGTGCGCGAGACGGCAGCGAGCGCCATGATATCGAGCCAGCTCAGGTGGTTGGCGAGCAGCAGCGCATGCTTGCGCGGCTTGCCTTCGACGGTGAAGCGCAGGCCCGCGATCCAGCCGATTCCGCAAAGATAGGTTGGCGGGACGAGCGAGGGTTTTCCGGCGAGTCGAAGCACGACGTGCAACGGAACGACCACGGCCGTCCACGCGAGCATGGCCGCCACTCGCGTCGCCACGAGCAGCCAGCGCCAGCCGATGGCCGGCGCCTCAGTCCTCGCGATCGAGGCGGACGCCGTAGAGCTCCATGCGGTGGTCGACCAGGCGATAGCCGAGCTTTTCGGCGATCTGGCGCTGCAGCGCCTCGAGCTCGGGATCGACGAATTCGACGACGCGGCCGGTCTCGACATCGATCAGGTGGTCGTGGTGCGCCTCGGGGGTGGCCTCGTAGCGGGAGCGCCCGTCGCCGAAATCGTGCCGGTCGAGAATGCCCGCATCCTCGAACAGGCGCACGGTGCGATAGACCGTGGCGATCGAGATCTTCGGGTCGATCTCCGCGGCGCGGCGATGCAATTGCTCGACGTCGGGGTGGTCCTCGGCCTCGGACAGCACGCGAGCAATGACCCGCCGTTGCTCGGTGATCCGCAGGCCGCGCTCGGCGCAGAGTGCTTCGAGATCGATCGACTGGTGCAAAAGGTCCCTACCGGAAACGAAAACGCCCCGTCACTATGGGCGGGGCGCTTCGTTATTTCAACTCGGCCCGGTTGGCCGCTTCCCTCAGGCCGTAGCCTTCTTGCGCCGGCCGCGGCGCTGACCGGGCTTGCGGCCGAGGCCGATCTTCTTGGCCAGATCGCGGCGCTTGTCGGCGTAGTCGGGTGCGACCATCGGATAGTCCGACGACAGTCCCCAACGGGCGCGATAGGTATCCGGCGTCAGCCCGTGATCGGTCATCAGGTGGCGCTTGAGCATCTTCATCTTCTTGCCGTCTTCCAGGCAGACAATGTGGTCCCGCTTGACCGACGAGCGGATCGACACCGCCGGATCGGGCCGCTCCTCAGCCACGGGGCCTTGCTGGCCGAGGCCGGACAGCGTGCCGTAGATGTTCTGGATGAGCGACGAGACCTCGTCTGCGCTCAGCGAATTGTTGGATACATAGGACACCACAATATCGGTGGTATGAGTGATCAGGGTTTCCTGCCGCTCCGCTGCGATTTCGTCCATTTGGCGAACCTTTCTATTATAACGGACGTTAATGTTTCGCCTGTCCCTCATTCTGAATGGTTCGTGGCGAAGCCGCCGTGATACGGTCCAAAATGGACTTTTCAAGTGAAAATGAAGCGGCGGCACATGTTTTTAGATGGCGGGCAAGAAATGGGGCTTAATTCAGGTCCGTGCGTATGTAATAGCGTCGAGCGGTCCCTTTGCCGCGCCGCGATAATAACTGCGCCGGCGCCCGACCGGCCGGAATCCGGCGCGGCGGTAGAGCGAGTCGGCCGGATTGCCGTCGCGCATTTCGAGGAACAGCCGGGCGGCCCCGCGCGCTTGCGCCGCGGCGATGAAGCGCTTCAGCAGCGCGGCGCCGAGTCCGCGCCCGCGATGCTCCGGATGAACCGCTATGAGCAGCAGTTCCTCCTCGTCGAGCGCGCCTCGCGACAGGACGAAGCCCGCGGCGGCTTGCCCGTCTTGCGGCGCGTCGCCCTCCGCGTTGGTAAGCAAGTAATAGGTGTTGGGAAGGATCAGCGCATCGCTGACCTGGCGCCGGGTCCACGCTTCGCCAAACGCCGGATCGAAGGCGGATTCCATCACCGCCATGATCCGGTCGATATCGTCGAGCTGTGCGCCGATCACCCGTTCGCCCCTGGCAGCCTCGCATCCGGGGGGCGACCGTAAATTGGCGCGAGGCCGCTGTCGAGAAGGGCGGGGGGCAGAAGAGGGAAGAACCGGGCGTCAGGCAGGATGTCTAATGCAATCATCCCAGGCCCGTCGAACTGCAGAAGTTCTTTGGCCTTGCTCCCCGCAGCGACCGAATAATGGATGTCCTGCAGGGCTTCCTCCGGCGTCTGCGAGCGTAACGCATGTTCCGGCAACCCGTCGCCACCGAAGGCCTGCACGAACCATTCTCCATGGCCGCCGCTCATGCACACCGTGACGGGGCCGGGATGCTGCTCGCGAGCCATCGCCGCGACCAGCGCCAGCGTCGGGTAGCCGAGCACTTCGGCATGCCACGCCAGCCCGAGCGCCCGAGCGGCGGCAAGGCCGATGCGCACGCCGGTGAAGCTGCCCGGGCCGAGCGAGACGACGATCCGCTCGGCGCGCCCCTTGCCGGGCAGCTCGGCGATCATAGGCACCAGCCGCTCGGCGTGGCCACGGCCGATCACTTCGTACCGCGCATCCAGCAGCGCGCCGTCCTCGAACAGCGCGGCCGAGCAGGCTTCGGTCGCGGTCTCTATCGCGAGCGTTCGCACCGCCCGTCAGAGGATGGTGTTGAACTTGTCGAAGTCGGGCCGCGGGCTGCGCCCGAAGATGCTCGCCGGGTCGCCGTAGCCGATGGCGCAGATGAAATTGCTTTTCCAGTGCGGCTCGCCGGCGAAAAAGTCGGCGTCGACCGCGGCGTTGTCGAAGCCCGACATCGGCCCGCAATCGAGGCCGAGCGCACGGGCGGCCAGCATCAGGTACGCGCCCTGGAGCGAGGAATTGCGGAACGCCTGGATCTCGCGCACCGCGAGCTTGTCCTCGCCGGCGAACCAGCTGCGAGCGTCGGTATGCGGAAACAGCCACGGGAGCTCCTCGTGGAACTCCAGGTCCATCGCCACGATCGCGCACACCGGCGCGCTGGTGATCTTCGGCTGGTTCTTCTCGCCGGCGTATTGCGCCAGCCTCTGCTTGGCTTCCGGCGACTTGCACCACACGATCCGCGCCGGCTGCTGGTTGGCCGAGGTCGGGCCCATCTTCATCAGCTCGTAGATCGCGTGGAGTTGGTCCTCGCTCACGTCCTTGTCGAGCCAGCCGTTGTAGCTGCGCGCCTTGCGGAACAGCTGGTCGAGCGCGGTTTCGGGCAGAGCTTCGGCCATGCTGGGGCTTCCTCGAAAGCTAGGCGGCGCGGACTTCGGCGACCTCGGGCACGTAGTGCTTCAGTAGGCTTTCGATGCCGTGCTTGAGGGTGGCGGTCGAGCTTGGGCAGCCCGAGCAGGCACCCTGCATCTGCAGGTAGACGACGCCGTCGCGGAAACCGCGGTATTCGATATTGCCGCCGTCGCCGGCGACCGCCGGCTGGACGCGGGTTTCGATCAGCTCCCGGATCTGGGCGACGATCTCGGCGTCGGCCGGATCGTCGTCGATCTCCGGCTCGCCCGGAACGGCAATGCCGCTGGCGTCGCCGCCGGCGAACAGCGGGGCCTGGCTGACGAAGTGATCGAGCAGGATCGCCACCACTTGCGGCTTGAGCACCGACCAGTCGACGCTCGGCGCCGCCGTGACCGACACGAAATCGCGGCCGTAGAACACGTTCGTCACATCGCCGGTATCGAAGATCGCCTGCGCCAGGGGCGAGGCCTCGGCTTCCTCGTCGGAAGTGAACTCGCGAGTTCCCGCGGGCATCACCTGCTGCCCGGGCAGGAACTTGAGCGAGGCGGGATTGGGCGTGGTTTCGGTCTCAATGAACATGGCCGCGATGTAGGCAGCGCAAGCCTCGCGGGCAAGCGTTCGCGCCTATTTGCGGGCAAAGCGCGCCTATTCACTGTCCCTTCATCCCTTCGCTGTCTATGGCAGCGTGATGAGATTCCCGACGCGCGCCCTCCGCGCTCTCGTTCCCCTTGCTCTTTTCGCACCCCTGCCGTCAGCGGCGCAGCAGGCGGCGCCCGCTCCCACGGCGCTATCCATCGTTGCCCCGGCGCCGGCCGAGGCGCTGCCGCCGCCGAGGTACGCCAAGCCGGACGACCCGTGGATTTTCCGCGGCACCGACATCCCGGTCGACAAGGAATGGCTGTTCGGCGAGATGCCCAACGGCGTGCGCTACGCCGTGCGCCATAACGGAGTCCCGCCCGGCCAGGTGTCGATTCGCATCCGCATCGATGCCGGCTCGCTGTACGAAAAGCCGAGCGAGCAGGGCTTCGCGCACCTGATCGAGCACCTGACCTTTCGCCAGTCGAAATATCTCGGCAACGCCGAGGCGATCCCCACCTGGCAGCGGCTGGGCGCGAGCTTCGGCACCGACACCAACGCCCAGACCACGCCGACGCAGACGGTCTATCAGCTCGACCTGCCCGACGTCAGCAAGGCCAACCTCGACGAGAGCATGAAGCTGCTGACGGGAATGATCGAGGCGCCGGCGCTGTCCGAGGCGAACTTGAAGACCGAGGTGCCGATCGTGCTGGCCGAGCGGCGCGAGCGGCTCGGCGCCGACGCCAGGGTCGAGGCCGCAACGCGCGAGACGATGTTCGCCGGGCAGCTGCTCGCCCAACGGCCGCCGATCGGCACGGTCGAGACGCTCGAGGCAGCGACCCCCGAATCGGTGCGCGCCTTCCACGACCGCTGGTACCGGCCCGAGAACACCGTGGTCGTGGTCGTCGGGGACTACGATCCGCAGTACCTCGCCTCGCTGGTCGAGAAGTGGTGGGGCGTTTGGGCCATGCCCGGCAAGCGGGCGCCTGCGCCTGACTTCGGCGCGCCGCAGGCCCCGCCCGGAGCGGATCCGAAAAACCCCGTCGGCGAGACGCGCGTGGCCGTCGAGCCCAGCCAGCCGCGCGGGTTCAATTACGCATACCTGCGGCCGTACCACCAGGTGATCGACAACCTCGAATACAACCGCGGCAACCTGATCGATTCGGTCGCCCTGGCGGTGATCAACCGGCGGCTGGAAAATCGCGCGCGGCACGGTGGTTCGTATCTGTTCGCCAACGTCGACAACCAAAACATCAGCCGCTCGGCCAATGGCACCTTCGTGTCGTTCGCCCCGCTGAGCACCGATTGGCGATCTGCGCTGCGCGACGTGCGCGGGGTGATCGCCGACGCGCTGGCCAAACCGCCGACCCAGGCGGAGATCGACCGCGAGGTGGCCGAGCTCGATGTGGTCTTTGCCAACCAGGTCCAGCAGACGACGATCCAGGCCGGCTCGCAACTGGCCGACGATCTCGTCAACGCCGTGGACATCCGCGAAGCGATCGGCTCGCCCGAGCTGTTCCTGCAGGTGTTCCGCAACATGAAGAGCCGCTTCAACCCGCCGGAAGTGTTCGCGCACACGCAAAAGCTGTTTCGCGGAACTGTCATCCGCGCGCTGTATCTGACCCCCAAGGCGGGGGAGGCAGACGCCGCCGACATCGCCGCGGCGTTGAAGCAAAAGCCGAAGCTTGACCCGAGCGGCCGCGCGACCGGCAAGCCGGTCAATTTCGCGGGCCTCACGCCGCTCGGCCCCTCTCATCCGCCGATCTCCCGCAAGCCGCTGGGGCTCAACGTCGATGCCAATCCGATCGAAGAGATCGCCTATGCCAACGGCGTCAAGGCGCAGGTGTGGAACAGTGGCAACGAACCCGGCCGGGTGACCGTGCGGGTCCGTTTCGGCGCCGGCTCGCGCGCCTTCACCGCCGCGACCGCTCCGTATGCCCGGCTTGGCGAGATGGCGCTGGTCAGCGCCGGGGAGGACGGCCTCGACCAGGATGCGCTCGACCGCATCTCGACCGGGCGCAAGATGGGCTTCGATTTCGACATCAAGGACGCCGTGTTCACCTTCGAGGCGCAAACGCGGCAGGAGGACCTGGCCGACCAGCTTTACCTGTTCGCCGCCAAGCTGGCGATGCCGCGGTGGGACGCGGGGCCAATCCTGAGGGCCAGGGAAACGGCGAAACTGGCCTATAACAGTTACGCGGCGACCCCCGCCAGCGTGCTGCAGCGCGACCTGCAATGGCTGCTGAGCGACCGCGATCCGCGATACGCCACGCCGACTCCGGAGCAGCTCGACAAGCTGACGCCGGAAGGGTTCCGCCAGGTTTGGGCGCCGCTGCTGAAGCAGGGCCCGATCGAAGTCGACGTGTTCGGCGATCTCAATCCCGATGCGGCGGTCACCGCGCTCAACAAGACGTTCGGCGCGTTGCCGCCGCGCGAGCCGATCCCACCGGAAGTGCTGGCCCGCGGTATCCAGTTTCCGGCGCCCAACGCCGAGCCGGTTGTGCTGCACCATTCCGGCGAGGCCGACCAAGCGGCCGCCGTCATCGCATGGCCGACCGGCGGAGGGTCCGCCACCCTGCCGGAGAGCCGCAAGCTCGAGATGCTCGCCGACGTGTTCAGCAACCGCTTGCTCGAGGCGATGCGGGAAAAGGCCGGGGCGAGCTATTCGCCGCAGGTTAACTCCGCTCGCCCGGTGGACATGACGAGCGGCGGCCGCTTCCTCGCCGAAGCGCAATTGCCGCCGCGCGTCGTGCCGGACTTCTTTGCCGCCGCCGACAAGATCGCCGCCGATCTCGCGACGACCGGTCCGACGCCGGACGAACTTGCCCGCTCGACCGAGCCCATGCACCAGATGCTCCTGCGGCTGGAAACCGGGCACACGTTCTGGCTCAACCAGCTCGAAGGCGCGACCATGGACCCCAATCGGGTGGCGATGCTGCCGTCGCTGATGCGTGACTACACCCAGGTGACACCGCAGGAGATTCGGGCGCTCGCCGCCAAGTACCTGCAGCCGGGCAAGGCATTCCGCGTCGAGGTCCTGCCCGAAAAGAAGGGCGACGTGCGCGTGCACTAGGGGTCCTCGCCGGCGATTCGATACCAGATGTAACCTTTGCAATGGTCGGGGGCTGGGCCTACATGCGCGCCTCCCTGCAATTTGGCCCGCAATTTGGCCTGCAAACTGGACTTTTCGACGTGGCGCAGACCTGGACTCCGGACAGCTGGACGAAGTGCGAAGCCAAGCACTTGCCGCAGTATGACGACGGCGAGGCCCTGGCCGCGACCGAGGCCGTGCTCGCCAATTTGCCGCCGCTGGTCTTTGCCGGCGAGGCGCGTGAGCTGAAGGACCAGTTGGCCGACGTCGCCGCCGGCCACGGCTTCCTGCTGCAGGGCGGCGACTGCGCCGAAAGCTTC
Source organism: Croceibacterium sp. (assembly GCA_025450635.1). Taxonomy (GTDB): domain Bacteria; phylum Pseudomonadota; class Alphaproteobacteria; order Sphingomonadales; family Sphingomonadaceae; genus Croceibacterium_B. The sequence goes on from JANWHA010000020.1 coordinate 18,794, forward strand.
GCCGAATTCAACGCCAACAACATCCGCGACACGTTTCGCGTGCTGCTGCAGATGGCGGTAGTGCTGACCTTCGCCAGCAAGCGGCCGGTGGTGAAGCTCGGGCGCATGGCGGGCCAGTTCGCCAAGCCGCGCAGCGCGGCGACGGAAACCCAGGGCGATACGACCCTGCCGAGCTATCTCGGCGACATCATCAACGGCATCGAATTCAACGCGGAAGTTCGCCGCAACGATCCGCAACGGATGATCCGCGCCTATTCGCAGAGCGCCTCGACCCTCAACCTGCTGCGCGCGTTCGCCAACGGCGGCTACGCCAACTTGCGCCAGGTCCACAAATGGACGCTCGATTTCATGGGCCGCAGCGCCTGGGCGGACAAGTTCAAGGACGTTGCCGACCGGATCGGCGAAGCGCTCGATTTCATGCAGGCCTGCGGCATCGATCCCGAGACGGTTCCGCAGCTCAAGAGCACCAGCTTCTACACCAGCCACGAGGCGCTGCTGCTGCCCTACGAGCAAGCCCTCACGCGGCAGGATTCGCTGACCGGCAAGTGGTACGATACCAGCGCGCATTTCCTGTGGGTCGGCGACCGCACGCGCTTCGAAGGCAGCGCGCACGTCGAGTTCCTGCGCGGTGTCGGCAACCCGCTCGGGATGAAATGCGGTCCGTCGCTCGATCCCGACGTGCTGCTGCGCCTGCTCGACGTGCTCAATCCTGGGCGAGAGCCCGGACGGATCACGCTGATCAGCCGCTTCGGCCACGACAAGGTGGAAGCCGGGCTGCCGAGGCTGATTCGCGCGGTGAAGGGCGAGGGCCATCCGGTGGTGTGGAGCTGCGATCCGATGCACGGCAACGTCATCAAGTCCGACAGCGGGTACAAGACCCGGCCGTTCGAACGGATCCTGGCCGAGGTCCGGGGCTTCTTCGCCGTGCACCGCGCCGAAGGAGCCCACGCCGGGGGCATCCACGTCGAGATGACAGGCCAGGACGTGACCGAGTGCACCGGCGGCGCGGTGGCGATCACGGACGCCGGGCTGGCCGATCGCTACCACACCCATTGCGATCCCCGCCTCAACGCCGCCCAGGCGCTCGAGCTGGCGTTCCTCCTGGCGGAGATGCTGAACCTCGAGGCGGGCGAGCGGCAGAAGCACGCGGCCTGAAGAAACCGAAAATTAGCTGTTACGGTTAGGCAATGGCTTAACCACGCAATTGTACGAGTCCCCTTGAAGGGGACCGAGACTTAAGTGGTGAGGTTCGAACAGGTGCGCGGCCCGCTCGTTGCGGGGCTGCTTTGGGGCGCCTTTGCCCTGGCTTCTACCCTCGTCCGAGAGGCGGGTGGGGCGGTTGTGCTCGTATGGATTCCGAGCGCCGTCGCCGTCGCCAGCCTTTACGCCACGCCCCGGCGGCGCTGGCCGGCTCTGATCGCGGCCCTGTTCGCGGCGCAAGTCCTCACATCGCTGTGGCGCGGCACCCCGCCGATTGCGGCCGCCGGCTTCGCATTCGCCAACCAGGTCGAAGCGCTCGTTTGCGCCAACCTGGGCATTCGCGTGCTCGGTGGACGCGCGAAGAGCCCGCAGACCTTCAATCACGTTGCCGGCCTGTTCGCCGCGGCCTTGCTCGGCTGCACCGCGGGCACCTTGCTTAGCTTGCCGTTCCGCACCGGCCCCGGATTCTGGCAGCCCTTGCACTGGTTCCTGGCGAGCGTGCTGGGCGTGCTCACGGCCACGCCGGTGCTGCTGTACGTGCGGCAATGGCTCAGCTTCGGCGACCAGAACGTGCGCTTCTGGAAGGGCGAACGGTTTCGCGGCTTCCTGCTGACCGTCGCGGCGATGCTGGCGCTTGGCTGTCTGGTGTTCAGCTTGCCGGTTCATGGACTGACCCCCGTGCTGTTCGTGGCGATCGTATTCGCGGTGTTTCGCTACGGGCAGCTGGCCGCCGCTTGCGGCGTTATCGCCTACGCCATCGCCGGCTCGCTCGTCAGCCTCGGCGGCGGCAGCCCGGCACCCTATCTCGAGCTCGAGCCGGCCACCGCTTCGATGGTCCTGCAAGTGCAAATGCTGCTGATGCTGGCGACCGCGCTGCCGCTGGCGGCGATGCTGATGACCCGCGACCGCCTCGAAGCCGGCTTGCGCGAGACGAACGAGGACTTGCGGGCCAACCTGACGATCCTCAACCTGACCAAGACCCTCGCCGGGATCGGCCGCTGGCAGTACAATCTCGAAACCGGCGAGCAGAACTGGTCGGAACAGATGCTGACATTGAACGGGCTCTCCGCCGAGCTTGCCCCCGATCCGGGCGACATTCGCACGCTGTTGTCAGATCGTGGTGAAGCGCTGTTCACCAAGCTCGCCGAGCACCGCGACGCGCGCATTCCCTACAGCTTCGAGTATCCGGTGCGCCATCCGGACGGCAGCGAGCACACGCTCAAGATGAACGTGTTCAACGAGTTCGACGGCCAGGGCAACCGCACGGCGTTGTTCGCGGTGGCGATGGACGTGACCGAGCAGGTGCTCCGCGAGCAGGCGTTGAAGCACGCCCGCCAGCAGGCGATCGAGCAGGCCGCCGAGGCGCAGAAGCTGGCCAAGACCGATCCGCTGACCGGCCTCTCCAACCGCCGCGCGACGCTCGACTGGCTCGACAGCATGATGGGCCCGTCGCTCGACATCGGCGAGCCGCTGGCGGTGCTGATCTTCGATATCGACCACTTCAAGCGAATCAACGACACGTACGGCCACCAGGTGGGCGATCAGGTGATCCGCAAGGTCTCCACCACCGCCCGCGTGCAGATCCGCGCCGAAGACCTGGTCGGGCGGATCGGCGGCGAGGAGTTCGTGTGCATTCTGTCGGGCGTCGAGGGCGGCGAAGCGCGCGTCCTGGCGGAACGGCTCTGCAGCTCGATCGCCGAGGCGACCTTGCGCGACGGTCCGGCGGTGACGATCAGCATCGGCCTGGCGATGTTGCGCGAGGGCGACAGCGTTGAAACGCTGATGCGGCGGGCCGACGCGGCGCTTTACGAAGCCAAGGAAAACGGCCGCAACCAGGTGCGACGCGCGGCCTAGGGCCCGGACCCTTCGGAAACAAATCAGGTCCGAAGTCTTTAAATCCCCACGGCAAAGGGCCATCATGGCGATGGACCGCCGGGGGAGATTGCCGTGCCCGAAGCCCATGTCCAGGCGCCCGCGCCGGATGCGCCCGATCTCGCGGAGCGCTACCAGGCGACGCGTCGGCTGAGCGAGGCCCTGTGCGCCCCGCTGAGCGAAGCGGACGCGACCCTCCAGTCGATGGAAGACGCCTCGCCGGCCAAGTGGCATCTGGCGCATACCACGTGGTTCTTCGAGACCTTCCTGCTGCGCGACCGATTGCCGGGCTACCGCCTGTTCGACGAGCGCTGGCCGTTCCTGTTCAATTCCTATTACGAGGCGGAGGGCGACCGCATCCTGCGCACCCGGCGCGGCATGCTGTCGCGGCCGAGCGTGGCCGAAGTGCTGGCCTGGCGCGCCCATGTCGACGAGGCAATGACGCCGCTGCTGCGCGATCCGACGGTCGCGGGGTTGGTCACGCTCGGCATCGCCCACGAGCAGCAGCACCAGGAGTTGCTGCTGACCGACATCAAGCACGCGCTGTTCGAGAATCCGCTCGGGCCGGCGATGTGGGAGCGGGGATCGCACGGCCTTCTCCCCAATGTTGGCGAGTCAAATTGGCTCGAACACCCCGGCGGGATTGCGCTGGTGGGGCACGACGGCGAAGGGTTCGCATTCGACAACGAAGGGCCTCGCCATCGCGTGTTGCTGGAGCCGTTCGCGCTGGCGGATCGGCTGGTGACGAATGGCGAATGGGACGAATTCATCGCCGACCGCGGCTATTCCACCGCGTCGCTGTGGCTGTCGGACGGCTGGGCGTGGGTGCAGCGTGAGGGAGTTGCGGCGCCGCTTTACTGGCGCGAGGGCGAGCATTTCACTCACACCGGCTGGCAGCCGCGCAATTGGCAGGCGCCGGTGACGCACATTTCCTATTACGAAGCCGACGCCTTCGCCACCTGGGCTGGCGCGCGGCTGCCGACCGAATCCGAGTGGGAAGCGCTCGCCCAGGGTGAGGATCCGGGCGGCGGGAACCAGCTCGATGGAGCGATTGCGCCGCTGCCGCGCGGCGGATCGGGGCTGTTCGGCGACTGTTGGCAATGGACCCGCTCGGCGTACCTGCCTTACCCGCGCTTCGCGCCGGCGGCGGGCGCGGTCGGCGAGTACAACGGCAAGTTCATGTCTGGCCAGTTCGTGCTCAGGGGTGCGAGCTGCGCCACGGTGCGCGGACACTCGCGCGCGAGCTATCGCAATTTCTTCTACCCGCACCAGCGCTGGCAATTCACCGGCCTGCGTCTGGCCAGGCACGTCTGAGATGGCGGCCGGGGAAGGGCTGGCGCTGGTGGAACTCGACGAGGACGGCGTCGCCACGGCGTTCCGCGCCGATGTGCTCGCGGGGTTGGCGCAGCCGCAGAAAGCGGTGCCGGCGCGCTGGCTGTACGATGAGGCCGGTTCGGCGCTGTTCGAAGCCATCACGCGGCTTCCCGAGTATTACCCGACCCGCGCCGAGACGGAAATTCTGACGGAGCGTTGCGGCGAGTTTCGCGAGCTGATCGGGCCAGGCCGGGCGGTGATCGAATTCGGCTCGGGCAGCTCGGTCAAGACGCCGTTGCTGCTCGGGTGCATCGAGCCCGCCGCCTACGTCCCGCTCGATATCTCGGGCGATTTCCTGCGTAGCGCGGCAGACGACCTTGCGGCCAAGTTTCCCGGCCTGCCGGTCCTGCCGGTCGAGGCCGACTTCATGCGCGAAGTCGCGTTGCCGCGGCAGGTGCGGGAGCTGCTGAAGCTCGGCTTCTTCCCCGGCTCGACTATCGGCAACATGGTTGCGCGCACGGCGGTCGACTTGCTGCGGTCGATGCGGGCGACGCTGGGCGAGGGCTCGCAGCTGCTGATAGGGATGGACCTGATCAAGGATGTCTCGGTGCTCGAGGCGGCCTACGACGACCCGCAGGGCGTGACGGCGGAATTCAACCTCAACCTCGCGCGCAGGATCAACCGCGAGCTCGGCGGCACATTGCCGCTCGGGCAACTGCGCCACGTCGCCCGGTGGAACGACACTTACGCCCGGATCGAGATGCATCTCGAGGCGGCGGAGGCGATCGACTTCGAGGTTTCAGGCCGTCGTTTCGCGCTGGCAAAGGGCGAGACTATCCATACCGAGAACAGCCACAAGTTCGATCTTCGGAGCCAGAACACGCTCCTCCTCGCCGGCGGCTGGACACCGCGCCGGCGCTGGCTCGATTCGCAGGGCTGGTTCTCGCTCATCCTTGCCGACTGGACGATCCCGCGAGGCGCGCCATAAGCGGCTGGCCTCGCCTCGATTACGCGGCCGATCGCGGCACGATCGAGAGCCTCCATCTGCTGCTGCAACTCGCCGGCAAGCTGCCGCTGCGGCTGCTGCCATGGGTCAATCACGGCTGGCACGCCACGTTTCTCCTCACGCCGCGGGGCGCGATCACCCGCTTGCTGCCGGGCGCTGAAAGGCAATTCACCGTAGAGCTCGATTTTCTCTCCGGGGTGCTTCGTATCGAGCGCGATGACGGCCTGCGTAAAGCCCTTCCCGTTGCGCAGAGGTCCATCGCCGACGTTCACCGAGACTTGAGCGCTCTGTTGGCCCGGCTGGGCCTGCCGGCGCCCTTGGCGGGAGCGCCGAACGAAATTCCCGACCCTGTGCCGTTCGCTGAGGACGATCGCCCGCGTGAATGGGACGGCGATGCGGCCCTCCGCCTGCATGGCGCATTTCTCCAGGCCGAGCGGAATTTCGCCGTCTTTCGTTCGCTCTACCGGGGCAAGAGCTCGCCGATCCAGCTGTTCTGGGGCAGCTTCGATCTTGCTGTCACGCGGTTCTCCGGCCGAACGGCGCCGCCGCATCCGGGCGGCGGCGTTCCCCATCTGCCCGACGCGGTGACACGCGAAGCTTACAGCCACGAGGTGATCAGCGCCGGCTTCTGGCCGGGCGGCGGCGGCTTCGACGAGGCAGCGTTCTACGCTTACGCCTATCCCACGCCCGCGGCCTTGCGCGGAGCCGAAATCGAGCCGCCGCCGGCGTTCTGGAGCGACAGCCTCGGCGAGTTCCTGCTGCCCTATGCAGCGGTAAGGGACGCGGCCGACCCCGATGGGATGGTCCGGCGGTTTGTGCACGCCAGCTTCGCGGCGGCCGCGCCGCTGCTCGATTGGCCGGACGAGCTCCTGATCGGCGACGAACCGACCTACGGCTACCCTCCGCCGCCGTGAGCCGCTCATCGCAAAGCAAGCTGGCGGCGCCTATATAGCGCCCATGGACTTCGCCCCGATCTGGGATCGCCTGTCGCAGAACATCCAGGCCTTGCCGCAGTCGACCCTGCTGATGGCGGCGGTGGCGGCGATGGCGGTGGGCGTGATCGGCTCGCTGGTGGTTCGGTTCAGCCCGAGGGTTGGCCGGTTCCTGAGGAGCGCCAGCACGCTCGGCCTGATGGGCATCCTGGTGCTGGTCGTGCTCCAGGTCTCCCGGCTCGATCCGCGGTTCGAGATGGCCGTCCCCGAGCTCGGTCTGCCGCAGCAGGTCGTCGAGGGGCACGAGACGCGGGTGCCGATGGCGCGCGACGGGCATTTCTGGCTGCGCGCCGAGGTCAACGGCGTCCCGGCCCGGTTCCTCGTCGATACCGGCGCCACGCTGACGGCGGTATCCTCGGACACGGCCAAGCGGGCGGACCTGACACCGCGGCGGGCGGGCATCCCGATCCGCATGCAAACCGCCAACGGCATGGTCGCCGCCCAGCTGACCGAGATCGACGACATGCGCTTCGGCAACGTCGCCGCGCATGGGATCGACGCGATCATCGCGCCGGGGCTCGGCCCGACCAACGTCATCGGCATGAACCTGCTCTCGCGCCTTTCCTCGTGGCGGGTCGAGAACAACGTCCTGATCCTCGTTCCCCACCACCCGCAGCCGGCCGCCCAAGCCGATTGACGCAGTGGCGGCAGGCCGCCACTCTTCGTTGACCAAGCCCTTGGGAGAGAACCGCATGGCCACCGTTGCCGGGGACCGCCGCTTCGACGTGGCCGCGTTCATCGATGCGCGGGCGATCGGCCGGCGCGAGATCGCGATGCTGGTGATCTCCTCGGTGATCCTGTTCATCGACGGCTTCGACATGTATTTCCTCGGCAAGATCGCCCCGGCCGTCACGCACGGCCTGGGCGGAAAGCCGGCGGACATGACCCCGGTGTTCACCTGGCAGCAAATCGGCCTCGCCGCGGGCGCGTTCCTGATGCCGCCAATGGCCGACCGCTTCGGCCGGCGGCCGACGCTGGCGATCTGCTTGTGCGGGTTCGGCTTCCTGTCGCTGGGCTCGGCCTTCGTCGCCAACCTCTCTCAGCTCACGTTGCTGCGCGGGATCTCCGGGCTGTTCCTCGCCGGCGCCTTTCCGATCGGGCTGACGCTGCTGTCGGAGATGACCCCCCAGGGCACGCGCGCGCCGTTCATGGCCATTTCGCTCGTGTTCCTGTCGGGCGGCAACATCGCCAGCGGCGGCGTGGCCGCGTGGCTGCTCGATCTTTACGGGTGGCAGATCGGCTTCGTGCTGGCCGGCATCCTGCCGCTGCTAGCCTTGCCGCTGCTGCTGATCGTTCCGGAATCGCTCGCCTTCCGCGTCGCGCGCGACCCGCACGACCCGCGCGTCGGGCGGCTGATCCGCCGGATGGACCCGGCGGTGCTGCTCACCGGCAGCGAGCGCTTCCACCTCGGCGGCCAGGAAGCGGATGACACCGCGCCCCGCTCCGGCCCGAGCGCCATCCTCAGCCGCCGCTACCTGTTGCAGACGCTGGTGCTGTGGGGCGCGTGCTTCCTGTCGCTCGGCAATATCCCCTGCTTTCCAACTGGTTGCCGACCTATTTCCAGGTGCTCGGCGGCGTGCCGATCCAGCAGTTCGCCAAGTTCCTGATGATCGGCTTCATCGGCGGGGCGGTCGGCACGCTGTCGATGGGCTGGTTCATGGCGCGGGTGAACGCGTATTGGCTGATCTGCGGATTCTACGTTCTGTACGCGGTGGGGGTCGCGGCGCTGGGCTGGCTGCCGTTCGGCACGGGCGTGTTCATCGTCGCGCTGCTGGCGTGGAACTTCGCCCAGGTCGGCGGCCAGACCGGGCTCAACACGCTGGCCACGCTGGGCTATCCGCCAGAAATGCGCAGCAGCGGCATGGGTTGGGCCAGCGGCGTCGGCCGGCTCGGCGGGATCGCCTTTGCCTACTTTGGCGGGAAAGCGCTCGGCGCGGCGCTGGGCCTTCAGACGATGATGTTGCTGGTCGCGCTGCCGTGCCTGCTGGTGAGCGTGCTGATCGCCATCCTGGGTGTCAGCGAGAAACGTCAGGCGGCGGCGGAAGGGAGTTCCACCGCCGCCTGACCCCCCTGTTCGCTCAAGGCGTCAGAACTTGAGCTTCACGCCGGCGGTGTAGCGTCGTCCGAGGACATCGTAGACCGACGGGTTGTACTGCGTCGCGTAGCCCGCGAACGCGCTATACGACGGCGTGATCGGCGGATCGGTGTCGAACAGATTGGTGACGTTCATGAAGAACTCGGCGTCGGCCGCGCCGAAGTGGGTTTCGAAGCCGAGCCGCAGGTCGATGTAGAGCACGGGGTCGACCCGGTTGTCCTTGATCGCCACCAGCGAGGTTGCGCCGGGGCATAGCTGCACCGCACAGACGTCCTGGATGCCGGGGGCGATATAGCGCGCCTGGGTCAGGAACGACCAGCCGCCGTTGCGGTAGGTGATGCTCCCGGTGGCCTTGAAGTCGGGGTAAGGGTAATAGACCTGCGTCCCCTGGATGGCTCCGGTCTCGCCGGCGTAGTCGGTCGTGACGCCGGCACTGTTGGTATCCGAACGTTTGGTCAGCCAGCTGCCGAATGCGCGCGCCGACAGCGATTCCTCGCCGGCGCCGAACAGCTTGACCGGCGTGTTGAAATCGATCTCCGCATCGACGCCGCTGACTTCCGACCGCGCCACGTTGACGTACACGTCACCGACGAGCGCGCCGTCGAGGCTGCCGTTGTTGAGCGTGATAAGGTTGCAGAATTCCTGCTCCGGCGCCGACCCGAGGCAGCGATTGACGACCGATTGCGTGCCGACCTGTCCGATCGCGTCGTTGATCTTGATGTCGTACCAGTCGACCGACACGGACAGGCCGTGGAAAAACGACGGGTTGAACACCACCCCGGCCGTCCAGGTGTCGGCCTTTTCCGGTTTGACGTTGGGATTGCCGCCGGAGAAGATCGTCACGTTGTAGATCTGGTTGTCGTTCGCCGGGTTGTTGTCGAGCAGGTTGCGCGGATCGGTCACTGTCGCCGCGCCGCCGGTCTTGTCGAACCGTTCGGACAAGTTCGCCGCGCGCACGTCGCGCGAATAGGTCCCGCGCAAGCGGAACATGTCGGCGATGTCCGCCTCCAGGCCGCCCTTGTAGGCCCAGATCGTGCCGGAGCCGGAATAGTCCGCCCAGCGCACGGCGCCGTTCGCGCGGGCGCTGAATCCGCGCTTGTCGATCAGCGGCACGAGCAGCTCGCCGAACGCCTCCCACACGTCCGCCGCGCCGAGGATGTTCGAGACCTTCGAGTACTGCACGCCGACGGTGTTGTGGCAATCGGGACCGCTGACCCCGCGCAGCCCGGGCGCTTGGCCACTGCACAGCACGGGATGTCCGCTGACGGAATCGGATGGCGGATTGGTGACGTCCTGCACCACCTGGCGGATCGAGTCCTTGCGGTACGATCCGCCGAAAGCCGCCGAGATCGGGCCGGCGCCCCAGCCGCGCCACAGATTGCCGGACGCCGACAGCTCCGCGAAGTTCTGCGTGAAGGTGGTCAGGTTCACCTTCTCGGGACTTGTCGTGTAGTCGTACGTCTGGTTCGGGCCGTAGCCGCCATCGGCGAAGAACAGCGGCGTGGAAACATGTTGCCCGGGTTCGAAGCCGGTGACGTAATCGGCCGCCGCGAGCGAGGCATTCCCGCGGCCGAACAGGTCGAGCGGCTGGCAGCCGGGGAAGGCGTTGCCGTAAAGGCTGACGCGGCAGACGGTGTTGCCGGTGGCCGGATCGCGCACCGCATCCACCGCGGCGAAGATGCGGTCGACGCGCAGGCCGAATTGGCGCCAGTCGCGCAAGCTGCGGCCGTACTGGTAATACCCATCGACTTCCCAATCCTTGAACAGGCCGTCGCCGAGATTCCACTGGAACCCGGCCGTGGCGATGGATTGGGTCGTCGTATCGTCGAGGTACATCGTGCCGATGTCCTCGATGCTGCCCATGCGGCGCAGGGTGAATGACTGGATGTTGTCGGCGATCATGGTCTGCCGCAGGCTGTCGGGCAGGAACGCGTTGTCCTGGAAGATAGTCAGCGCGGTGGGCGTGCCGCCGAAGCTGGCCCGCGGGGTGTTGTATTGGTGGATGTGGGTGCGCCCATGGAGGAATTGGGCGAACACCTTGAAGCCATCGGTCAGCTCGTAATCGGCATAGGCGAACAGCGAATAGCGGTTGAGATCGGGATAGAGGCTGGCCACTTCGCCGCCGAGGTCGTCGGCGCTGCCGCCGTTGGTGCGCGCCGGCGGAGTGCCGACGGCGCCCTGCAGGATCGACCCCGGCTGGAAGGGATGAACGTTGCCGTTGCTGTCGAACTGTAGGCCATTGATCGCCGTGCCAGGCGCGAAGATGGTGCCGTCGAAGCTGGCGTTGGCCGAGCGGACATTGGGCGCGAAGTAGTAGGGATCGGCCGCGGTGCCGCTGCCGAACGTGCCCCACGACTGGTACCAGTGGCGCTTGCGGTAGTTGAAGATGCCATCCTGGCTGTAATACTCGGCCGACGCGAGCAGGTGCCCGCGGCCGCCGGCGAAGCCGGTGCCGTAGGAGAGCGAGGCTTTTCGGTTCTGCCCGTCGTCGCGGCTGGTGACGCCCCCTTCCACATTGACCTGCAGGCCGGTGAACTTGGTGTTGAGGATGAAGTTGACCACGCCGGCGACCGCATCGGTGCCATAGGCGGCCGAGGCGCCGCCGGTAGTCGTCTCGACGCTCGAGATCATCGCTTCGGGGAACAGGTTGATGTCGACCCCGCCGAACGCGCTGGTGGAGGGCACCCGGCGGCCATTGAGCAGGGTCAGCGTGCGGTTGACGCCGAGGCCGCGCAGATTGAGTGAGCCGTAGCCGCTGCGCAGGAAGAAGTTGCCGCTGTTGGGCGTCTGGTTGCCGTAGAACTGCGGCAGCTGGCTGACGCCGGTGATCAGCGCGCCGGGCGACAGGGTTTCGATCTCCTTGGCGTTGACGACAGTGACCGGCACCGGCGCGGTCATCCCGGTGGTCCGGATGCGCGAGCCAGTGACCGTGATTTCCTTGTCGCTCTGCGCGGAGGCGGCGGTGTCGGCGGGGGCCGCGTCCCCGGCGGCGCCGGCCGGCGCCGGCGCGTCGTCGGCCGTCGGCGCGGCGTCGGCCTTGGCGGCGGTGTCATCCGCCCAGGCGGGCGCGCTCGCCATCGTTAGCGCGGCCAGGCTGGCGCTGCAGGCGAAAAAGCGGCGCGCTCCGGACGTCATGCCGGAGCCGTTAGCGGCGATCCTCATCGAATTTCCCCCCTCACTTTTGGATTTCTGGAGCCGCTTTCCGGGAAAAAGGCGTGGGGAAGCAACCAACCGCAAAGTGATGACAGCCCATTACCTTGCGGTTATGGCCGGGATGGGGAGGGATAATGGCGAGTCTACCTTTCACGCTGCGCCAGCTCGACGTGTTCGCCAGCCTGTGCGTCACGCGCAGCTTTCGCCGCAGCGCCGAAAGCCTCGGCATTTCGCAGGCTTCCGTGAGCAACCAGATCAAAGCGCTCGAGAACCAGCTCGGCGTGGCGCTGTTCGCGCGCCGCCCGGGCCAGCGGCCCACGGTGACCAGCGAAGGGATGGCGTTCCTCGATGACTTGCGGACCTTTCAGGCCGCGGGCGAGGCGCTCGCCGGCCATCGCCGCAAAGGGGCGGCGGAGGCCGACGACCCGCCCCATTTTCGGGTCCTGGTCGGCCAGGGTATGCTGGATAGCTACATCCGCCCGAAGCTCGACCGGTTCTTTGCCGCGCATCCGCGGGTCGAGCTCGAATTCGACGGCCAGGTGCCGAGCGGCGACCTGGCTCGTGACCTGGAAGACGGGCGTTACGACTTCGCGCTGATCCACCGCCGCGCCGACCGCGGGGTCGAGCCCTATTTCCGCCAGCTCGCGCTCGTCCGCGGCGGGATCTACGGGCACCTCAAGTTCGCCGAAGGACGACAATTGCCGCTCGCGCCCGAGCTGATCAACACGCTGCCGTTCATCATGCCACTGGCGGCCAGCGTGCGCGAGCAGGAGATGCTGGGATTCTTCGAACGCTACGGCATCCGTCCGCGGCATGTGATCGGCCATACCCAGTACTTCGACGTGATGGCGGCGATGCTCGAGCGGGGGGTCGGCATCTCCTCGTTCGCCGATGCCATCCTGCCACCGGACATGCGCGATACGGTGGTGATGCTCTATCCGCTCGAGAACTGGCGGCTGCTGTGGTTCCGCAAGGACCACGGCACCGATCCGCGCTGCGAGGAGGTCGCCAGCTTCCTGCTCTCGGCCGTGCTGCAGGACCCCGGCTACCGCACCATCTCGATCTTCGCCGAGGCTTACGCCGAGCCCGCCTAGCCGGGCAGTTGGACCAGCTCGATCTCGTGGCCTTGCGGGCTGTGCAGCACGGCGACCTTGATCCCGCCGGTGACGGTCATGATGCCGCTGCCCTTGACCGCGCCGGCCTTGAGCGCGCGGCCGTGGCTGGCATCGATGTCCGTGCATTGCAGTCCGACTGCACCGTGGCCATGGCCGACGCTGACATCGCGCCCATCCTTGTAGGCGACCAGCATCAGGTTCGGCCCGTTGGACTGACCAGGCAGGGCGAGGACCTTTTCCAGGAAATCCGCCTCGTCGAACGTCTGCGTGACCTCGAACCCGAACGCCTCGCGCCAGAAGGCGAGCGCGGGGACGATCTCGGGGACGTTGAGCTTGAAGAAGGCGAGGCGCAGGGAAGGTTCGGTCATTCGCCAGAGGTAACGCGCGGAACCGTCGGTGCACAAGCGGCATTGCGCGGTCATGCCGCCTGCATTCTCCGATCTCGCGATCGCGCTCGACACGCCGCCGATGGAGGCCACGCTGGCGAGCGAGATACCGTCAGGCGAGGGCTGGCAGTTCGAGCCCAAGTGGGACGGATTCCGGTGCCTCGCCTTCCGCGAGGGCGATGCGGTCGAACTGATGAGCAAGTCGGGCAAGCCGCTGGCGCGCTACTTCCCCGAGGTGGCCGAAGCTATCCTGGCGCTCGACGTGCCGCGTCTGGTCCTCGACGGCGAGCTGGTCCTGCCGGTGGGCGACATCCTGTCGTTCGCCGCCTTGCAGCTGCGGCTGCATCCGGCCGCTTCGCGCATCGCCAAGCTGTCGCGGGACACGCCGGCGCAGCTGATGCTGTTCGACGCCTTGCAAATCGGCGACGACGCGTTGCTCGAACGGCCGCTCGCAGAACGTCGCAAGGCGCTCGAAAGATTCATGCGCCGCGCCGCCGGACCGCGCCTTCATCTTTCACCGGCGACCCGCGATCCGCGCGTTGCCGCCGACTGGTTCGAACGCAGCGGCAAGGCGCTCGACGGCATCGTCGCCAAGCGCCTCGACGGTTCGTACGAAGCGGGCGAACGGGCGATGGTCAAGGTCAAGCAGCAGCGCACAGCCGATTGCGTTGTCGGCGGCTACCGCGAAGGCAAGAATGGGGTGGGCTCGCTTCTGCTCGGGTTGTACGACCGCGACGGCAAGCTCGATTACGTCGGCTATACCAGCTCATTCTCCGACGACGAGCGGGCGGCGCTCAAGGCGAAGCTCGCAGCGGACCACGGCGCCTCGCCGTTCACCGGCAACTCGCCCGGCGGGGTGAGCCGCTGGAGCCGCGGGCGCGGCAGCAGCGAGTGGGAGCCCTTGAAAGGCGATCTCGTGGTCGAGGTGATCTACGACCAGGTCACCGGCGGCCGCTTCCGCCACGGTACGACGTTTCTCCGCTGGCGGCCCGACAAGCGATCCGACCAATGCACGCGCGAGCAGCTCGAGCATGAGCTGAGCCCGGCGGCGCTCGCGCAAGTGCTCGAGGGCGCGTGAAGATCGCCAGCTACAACGTCAACGGCGTCAACGGTCGCCTGCCGGTGCTGCTGCGCTGGCTCGAGGATTATGCGCCGGACATCGCCTGCCTGCAGGAGCTGAAGGCGCCCGACGAAAAGTTTCCCGAGAAGCCCATCCGCGATCTCGGTTACGACGTGGTATGGCACGGCCAGAAGAGCTGGAACGGTGTCGCCATCCTCAGCCGCGTCGGCGAAGTCCATGAATCGCGGCGCGGTCTTCCCGGCGACCCGGATGACAGCCATAGCCGCTACCTCGAAGCGGCGGTCAACGGGTTGGTAATCGCCTCGATCTACCTGCCCAACGGCAATCCGCGCCCCGGGCCGAAGTTCGACTACAAGCTGCGCTGGTTCGAGCGGTTGACCGCGCGCGCGGCCGATCTGCTCGCGTGCGGAGCGCCTGTGGTGCTGGCGGGGGATTTCAACGTCATGCCGACCGAGCAGGACGTCTATGCGCCCGAACGCTGGGTCGACGACGCGCTGTTTGCGCCGGAGGTTCGCGCGGCGTGGTTCCGGCTGGTCGAGCAAGGCTGGACCGACGCGTTTCGCGCGCTCCACCCGGACCAGACGATCTATACTTTCTGGAAGTATTTCCGGAACGCCTTCGCGCGCAACTCGGGGCTCAGGATCGATCATTTCCTGCTGACGCCCGACCTCGCCAAACGACTCAAGCGTGCGGAAGTCGATCTCGCGGTGCGCGGCTGGGACAAGACCAGCGACCACGCGCCGGTGTGGATCGAAATCGACTAGGCGAGGTGCCTGGCTGGGGCGGCAGGATTCGAACCTGCGAATGCCGGTACCAAAAACCGGTGCCTTACCACTTGGCTACGCCCCAGCAGCGGGTGCCCCTATAGCGGGTGGCAGGAGGATGGGAAGGGGCCGCCGTCGCCGTGCCCCTATGGCCACAGCGGCGCTGGAAAGAGTGTGAACCGCGATCACGAAAATTGCCCCTTACCGGCGAAAAACGTAAGAACATGGCGGGGTCCTTGGGAGGGAATTTATGAATCTTTGCGTTTCCCGGCTCGCCGGTCTGTCGCTTGGCGCCTTGTCCGTCGCGCTTGCTGCGCCTGCCATGGCTCAGGACGATCAGAACAAGCCGCAGCCAAACGGCCAGAACAAGGCCGATCAGTCGACCGCGACCGGCCAGGCGACCCAGGAAGCCATTCCCGGCGATCAGTCCGCACAAGCTCAGAACGGCAACGCGATTGTCGTCACCGGCCTGCGCCGGGCCGAGACGTTGCAGGACACGCCGGCGGCGATCACCGCCTTCGGCAGCCAGGAAATCGTCAACGCCGGCATCCAGAAGCCGGCCGACTTCATCAACCTGACCTCGAACGTCAATCTGGTCGAAGTGCAGAACGTCGGCACCTCGTTCGTGGTCATCCGCGGCATCACCCAGGCCCGCAACAGCGAGCCCTCGGTCGCGGTGGTCATCGACGGCGTGCAGCAGGTGAACCCGTCGCAATTCAACCAGGACCTGTACGACATCCAGCAGATCGAAGTGCTCAAGGGCCCGCAGGGCGCCCTTTACGGCCGCAACGCGATCGGCGGGGCGATCATCATCACCACCAAGCAGCCGACCGACCAGCTGGAAGGCGAGGCCACCGTCGGGATCGACAACGGCTTCGGCGCTTACGTCCACGGCGGGGTCAGCGGGCCGATCGCCAACGGGGTGAAGTTCCGCGTCGCCGCGCTGTACAAGGACACCAACGGCTATATCCCGAACACCTACCTCCACCAAGATGCCGACCCGTACAAGGACTTCGCCGTTCGCGGGAACCTGCTGTTCGACATGGGCAGCCGCTGGAACCTCGATCTCAGGGCGGCGACGGACCACACGCGCACGCAGGCGTTCTGGTACAATATCGTCAATGACGTGAACAACGTCAGCCTGCCGGTGCAAGTCAACAACGCCGGTATCGACAACCGCGACATGAACGATTTCTCGGCCAAGCTGAGCTATGCCGGCAGCGGCTTCAAGGCCACTTCCGTCACCGCATACGACACCCTCAAGGAAATCCTCACCGGCGACGCGTTCGACTTCCTGCCGATCGACCAATCGTTCTGCCGCGTCACGCCGTACTGCTTTGACGGCAACCACGACCTCAATCAGAGCCAGTACCTGAACGTCAAGGCGTTCAGCCAGGAGCTGCGGTTCGAGAGCCCCACCTCGACTCCGTTATTCTGGATGTTCGGCGGCTACCTGGTCTCGACCAACCGGTTCATCTCGACCGGCAACATGATCGATCTCGGCCAGGGGGTGTTCCCGGTGTTCCACCATCCGAGCACTAACCCGGCCAATCCGCAGGCGACGTTCCTGTCGGACCAGCAGAACAACTTCGCCTGGTCCGGCTTCGCCAATCTCGGCTACCAGTTCTCGCCCCTGATCCGGCTCGATGCGGGCATCCGCTATGACCATGACCGGCGCAAGAACACGACCGAGACGCCGCCGGCATTCCTGCCCAACGTGCCCGGTTTTCCGCAGAGCCACACCGGCGACGTGCGCACCCGCAACTTCAGCGCGTGGCAGCCCAAGGTCACGCTGACCATCACGCCGACCAAGGACCTGACCTTCTACGGCGGCTATTCGCGCGGGTTCCGCTCCGGCGGCTTCAATCAGACCGGCGTCGGGCCGCTCGCCGCGAGCTCCGGGATCCTCGGCGTCAACGATACCTTCGAGGCGGAAACGGCCGACACCCTGGAGGTCGGCTTCAAGTCGCAATGGCTGAATGGCATGCTGACGCTCAATGGCGCGGCTTTCACCACGCTGTCGAAGAACAGCTATTTCTTCGTGTTCATCGCCGCCAACTCGACGCAAAACCTCGGCAACGTGCCCGAGGTGCGGTTGAAGGGCCTTGAGCTCGAGGCGCGGCTCGCTCCGACGCGCGACATCCAGCTCGATGCTTCGTGGGGCCTGACTTACGGCAAGATCAAGAAGTTCCCCGATCCGGCGGCGATCGGCAACGAAGCGCCGGACATCTCGCGTTCGACGCTCAACGTCGGCGCACAGTTCACGCCCGAGCTCGGCGGCGGCTTCTCGGCGCTGTTGCGCGCCGATTATCGCCGCATCGGGCGGACCTGGTGGGACGTGTACAACACCACCGTGCGCAAACCGGTGGACCTGGTCGATGCCCGCGCGGGCATCCGCAAGGATAACTGGAGCCTGACCGCGTTCGCGACCAACCTGTTCAACAAGAAGTACAACGCCGAGTTCTCGCCCGGCGGCTTCGTGTTCAAGGCCCGCCCGCGGATTTACGGCGTCGAAGGCAGCATGAAGTTCTAGCGCGCGGATCCTCTCCCCTTCCCGCTTGCGGGAGGGGGGAGGGCCTGATTTCAGAGGGTGGTCGTTCCCACCCCTAACCCCTCCCGCAAGCGGGAGGGGAACATCTGCCTCAGAAGTCCGGGCGCTTCCTCACCGGATCGAACAGCGACTTGTCGAGGGTGTCGAAGTCCTTGGCGGAGTGGCGCTCGGACAAGCCGCTCTGCGTGTTGACCAGCCGCCCGCGGATCGCGCCGGGGCGGGCGTCTATCGCGCGTGTCCAGCGGCCGACGTTCTCGTATTCGTCGAGGCCGAGGAACACGTCCGAGCGGTTGTAGGCGCCGTGGTAGAGGTTGCCGAGCCAGGTGTAGGCGGCGATGTCGGCGATCGTGTAGTCGGCGCCGGCGAGGTATTCGGTCTTGCCGAGCTGCATGTCGGCCACCGAGAACAGGCGCTTGGTCTCCATCGCGTAGCGGTCGATGGGGTACTTGTAGCGCTCGGGCGCATACACGTAGAAATGGCCGAAGCCGCCGCCCATGAACGGCGCGCTGCCCATCTGCCACATCAGCCAGCTCAAGCTCTCGGCCCGCGCCGGCTGGGTCTTCGGCAGCAGGTAATCGAACTTCTCGGCGAGGTGGATCAGGATCGCGCCGCTCTCGAACACCCGGAACGGCGCGGGGCCGCTGCGGTCGACCAGCGCGGGGATCTTCGAGTTCGGGTTGATGTCGACGAAGCCGGACCAGAACTGCTGGCTCTCGAAGATCTTGACCAGCCAGGCGTCGTACTCGGCGTCGTAGCCGGCCTCGAGCAGCTCCTCGAACATGATCGTCGCCTTCACGCCGTTGGGCGTGCCGAGCGAATAGAGCTGGAACTTGTGCTCGCCGACCGGCAACTCGTGCTCCTCGCGCGCGCCCGCGGTCGGGCGATTGACGCCGGCGAACTGGCCGCCGTTTGCCGGATCGTATTCCCAGACCTTCGGCGGGGTGTAGACGTCGCTCATCGCAAGGCTCCTCGAGTGGATGACTTTGTCCGCTGCAATGGCGATGCGAGGCCGGAACCGCAAGGCGCTTCGGCCCGTTCAGCGCGCGCATGGCCACCCGTCCTCCGAAGCTCGTTCACGTCGAGGATGGCCAGCCGGGGATCACCCGCAAGAAGAGCGGGCGCGGATGGGCCTACTTCGATCCCGACGGCAAGCGCATCACCAAGCGCGCTGAGATCGACCGGCTGAACAAGATCGCGCTGCCGCCGGCCTATACCGACGCGTGGTTTTGCCCCGATCCCACCGGCCACATGCTCGCCACCGGCTTCGACGACAAGGGTCGCAAGCAATACCGCTACCATCCGGATTACCGCACCTACCAGGAGGCCGAGAAGTTCGACCAGTGCCTGGCCTTCGGCGAGCTGCTGCCGAAAGTGCGCA
>JANWHA010000021.1 GCA_025450635.1 Croceibacterium sp.
GCCCGTGCTTCAGGTAACGAAGCGAGGCATCCTGATGGGGGCGAGGCTGAACCCAGGGATCGGGGCGGCTGCTGCGATAGCTCAGGCTCGACATTAGCTGCTCCTCAAACAAGGTCCCGTCGGCGCGTAAAATGACGGGAATGGGGGAGAGGTTCCGCCGTTAACGACGATTGTCGAGCGGTGTGGCTGCCGCGTCCCACCGTGGGGCAGCTTGTCGGACGGAGGTTATCGCGTTGCGAAGGCTGGCTTTTCAGGCGCCGCGCCGGCCGCTCCGCGAGTCCACACGAGCCACAGCAGCAGCGCCGAGGCGAGCGGCATCAGGTCGATGCGCAGCGGCAGCGCGGCGGCGCGGGTGGCGTAGGGGGCGAACCACAGCACCACGAGCAGCGCCTTCTCCCAGGGACGAAAGCCCCGCGCGAGGCCTTCGCGCACCAGCCAGGCGAGCGGCACGATCAGGAACGGCAGGTCGTAGCTGAACAGGTAGGGCGAGGCGAGCGCGGTGGCGGCGAGCATCGCGGCGCCGCTCGCCATCCCGTCTTGCCCGAAGCGGCGCCAGCTGAGCATGACCAGGGCGATCATGGCGAGAACCAGCGCGGCTGCGGCGGCGGTGGCGACGGTCTCGCCGCCGTAGATGCGCAGCTGGGAATAGAGCGTGGCCATCTTGAGGAAGAACACGCTGTTGCCCCCACGGATGATGGCCGCGCTGGCCTGGAAGCTCGAGACGTAGCCGGCCATGGTGGCGCCGCCGAAGACGGCCCAGGAGAGCGCGAGCAGGCCGGCGGCGCTGGCGGCGGCGGCGGCGAACGCGCGCCAGCGGCCTCCGGCGGCGAGCCAGAAGGGCACCAGCAGCGCGAGGTGCGGCTTCACGATCAGCGCGCCGAGCAGGGCGCCGGACGCGAGCGGGCGGCGGTCGAGCAACGCGACACCGCCGACCAGCAGCGCACCGGTGACGAAGCCGTTCTGCGCGTGGCCGGCGGCGATCAGCGCTCCGGGAAACACCAGCACGAGCGGCCACAGCCGCGGGAACGCGCGCAGCGAAACCCACGCCCACACCCCGTAAGTCACCGCCACCCAGGCGATCCACGCGAGCGGCACCGGCAGCGCGCCGAACGGAGTGGCGACGAACAGGAACGGCGGCGGGTTGACGAACGCGTACCAGCCGGTGAACCCGGCGCCGGTCTGGACGTGCTGTTGGAAGTGGAGATCGTAGGAGGCGGCCGGGTGGCCGGCGAGCACCGCCTTGGCGGCGCCCCAGAAGGCGAGGAAATCGCTCCCCTGCGGCCCTTGCGCCTGGAACCATGAGGCGACGAGCAGCGCCAGGCTCGCAAGGCCGATCAGCACCGCATAACCGCGCACACGGCCGCCGTTCAGCCACTCCGCCTCGCGCAGGAAATCGATAGGACCGCCCCTCATTCTGCCCGGCATAGCGCGCTAGCGGCCGCTTGAGAATCGAGAGGCCCTTGTTTTCCGCACGCCCATCCGGGCGCGCGGTCCTCGGTCCTGTTCCCTCCGCTGCGCTGCGGGGCGCCTGCGGGCGGCCGTTCGGCCTTGCGGTCCGCTGGTCGCGGACCGGAATATCGCCAGACGGCAATGACCGGGAGGGTTCGGGCGGCGACCAGCCGACCGCAAGCGCACACGCGCGCCCGCAGCGGCCCCGCAGTCCAAAGGACGGAGGGATTAGCCGCGAGGACGAGCGCCCGGATGGGCGCTCGCAATGAAGTGGCAGGGGTGACAGGATTCGAACCCGTGGCCCTCGGTTTTGGAGACCGATGCTCTACCAGCTGAGCTACACCCCTGCAGCCGGGCGCGCCCTCTACGCCGCGCCTTGGCTTATGGCAAGGTATGGGCAAGGTGATCGTGCTATAGAGGGCGCCTCATGCACGCTCCGACCGTCCCAACCATTCCACCGGAAATGCTGCTGCTGGCTTACCGCAGCGGTATCTTCCCGATGGCCGACGGGCGCGAGGATCCCGAGATCTTCTACGTCGAGCCGCGGCGCCGGGCGATCATTCCGCTCGCCGGGTTCCGCTGTTCGCGCTCGCTGGCCAAGTTGTTGCGCCATGACCGTTACCGCGTGTCGTGCAACGAAGATTTCGCGGGGGTGATCGCGGCCTGCGCGCAGCCTCGGCCGGACCACCCCGAGACTTGGATCAGTCGCCGAATCGAGGCGAGCTATCGCGCGATGCACGCCGCCGGCTATGCCCATTCGATAGAAGTGTGGGATGGCGAAACTCTCATCGGCGGGCTCTACGGAGTCGCTTTCGACCGGGTGTTCTGCGGCGAGAGCATGTTCAGCCGCGCCGACAACGCGTCCAAGCTCGCGCTCGCCTGGCTGGTTGCGGCGATGCGGTTCGCCGGGATGGAGCTGCTCGACTGCCAATTCATGACGGAGCACCTCGCTTCGCTCGGCGCCGTCGAGATCAGCCAGGACGACTATTGCGAGCGGCTGGCGCGGGCTCAGGCCGCCGGACCCGGCGCCGCGCTTTCCGCCGGCGCCGGCGCTGCCCGCGGGCGTGCGGGCGCGGCGGTGGGGCTGCCGGAAGGCTTCGCGCTGCTGGTCGCCGCCGGCGCCTCTTCGCCCGGGAAGCTCATCGCGCAGCTCTTGACCCACACGTCGTAGACCGGGTGCTCGACGACGTTGACGCTGGGCGAGTTCTTGAACAGCCAGCCCGAGAAGACCTTGTGCCAGGCCAGCGCCGTGTTCACGTTCGGTCGCTCGTACACCCAAACCTGAACGAAGGCGCCTTCCTCGGGATCGGGCTCCCACGGGGCGGTCTTCTCGCAGGCCTGCAGCCGCACGAGCACGTTACCGATCCGGCGCACCTCGCCGGGCTTCATCTTCAGGTCCTGCGAGATGTTGTTGCGCTTGTTGAGCAAGCCGAGGGTGGCCACCCGATCCTTCATCGGTGTGCCGAGCGCTTTGCCCGATTCGACGGTCGGTCCGGAATTCTGCACCACGCCCTTGGGAATCTCGGTTTCGACCGGCTTGGGCTTGGGCGGCTCGCCGTTGTTGCAGCCGGCAAGGCCGATGACGAGCGGCAGCAGCCATGCGCCCGCGCGGACGCTTCGAACGCCCACGATCAGGGTTCCGGCGACCAGGCTTCGTAATCGCCGGCCGCTGGCGCCCGCCGCCCGCCGCGCTCGAGCGCCCCTTGCGGACGATAGGCGGCGGCGGTTCCGGTAGCGTTGGGGGTGTGGCCGACTTCCCAGATTTTCCGCGGCGGCAGGTGGCTCTGCGGCAGTTCGTCGTACGAATGGTGCAGCCAGCCGTGCCATTCGGGCGGCACCCGGCTGGCGTCGTTCGGGCCGTTGTAAATGACCCAACGCCGCTCGTTGCCGGCGGACGTGCCTTGCGACGGCTTGCGCTTCGCGCGGTAGTACTCGTTGCCTTGCGCGTCCGTGCCGACTTGCTCACCATGGAGCGCGCTGAACAGCGCGGTGCCGATGGTCGCGCCGTCCCACCAGGTGAATATCTTCGAGAAGAATCCCATGGCCGCGCCGTTAGCCGTTCGGGCGGGCCGGTGGCAAGCGGGCGCTCACCAGCTGACGAGCGCGCCCGGGGTGAAGCCCAGCTCGGCAGCGCGCCCGCCGTTCAATTCGAGCACCGCGATCGTCTCGCCGGCGGAGTTGATCGGTGCCTCCGAATACGGAACCGCGTTCGCGGCGACGTTGCTGATCCGATGGTCGGTGCCGATGAAGACGATGTCGAGCGGGATAACGGTGTTCTTCATCCAGAAGCTGCGCGCCTCCGGGTAAGGGCTCGGGAACAGCATCCCCTCGTCCTTGCCCATCTTGGTGCGGAACATCAGGCCTTTTTGCTGTTCCGCGTCGGTTCGCGCCACTTCCACGCGGAAGGCATGGGTGTTGCCGTTCTGGCTGATCGTCAACGGGATCACATCGAGTCCTGATATCGGATGCTTGGTTGGAGCCACCTGCTGCGGCGTCGAGGCCGCGGTGGTCGTCTGCGGAGAGCAGGCGCCGGCAGCCAGCGCAAAGCTGGCAAGAATCGTCGGCAGGGTCCAGCGCATGTTTTCAACACTCCGTATCTTCGCCAGCCTCGGCGGCCCAGCTTTCGGCCTCGGCAACGCTCGCCGCATTGACGATTTCGCGCACGTTGTCGAGCGCATGTCCGGCTCGCAGCATCGCCGCGATCTGCTTTTCGCGCAATGACCTGTCGAGCGCGACGGAGCCGAAAGGCCCGAAGCGCCGCTTGCGCGCCAGCGTGAGCGCGGCCTGCCTGGC
Organism: Croceibacterium sp.; assembly: GCA_025450635.1. Lineage (GTDB taxonomy): Bacteria > Pseudomonadota > Alphaproteobacteria > Sphingomonadales > Sphingomonadaceae > Croceibacterium_B. Next base: position 4,243 of record JANWHA010000021.1, read on the forward strand.
CGCCGCCTCGCCGGGGCGCATTCGTTCGCGCAAGTCCTCGGCGATGCCCGCTTCGCGCAAGGCCTGTCCCACGCGCCGCGCGCCATAACCGCGGCGCAAAAGGCTCCCGGTCTTCTCGCGGGCGAAGCCCTCGTCGTCGACATAGCCCAGGCCCACGTAGCGTTGGACCAGCGCCCTGGTGGGAGGTTCGCTCGCATCGTCCCATCCGCGCTCGCGCAATTTGCGTACGAGATAACGTTCGAGCTTTCCGGCGCTCGTGGAAAACCGCGCCACGTAGGCCAGCGCGATTTCCTCGAAAATCGCCGGATTCAGCGGCCTTGGTTGTCTTTTGCGGTGTTTCGTAGGTGGCATGGCGTCGTTCCTGCGCCTTATTCGTGCCACAGTCCCCCTGAAAGGGAAAAGGCCGTGTTGGGAGCGGGAGAGGTCCCCGGCCGCTCATGCTCCGTTCACCCGCCGCGCCGGAATCGCGCGACAGGACAGAAGAGAACGGGTATTCGCGCGATAACATGGACAACGACGCCGCTATGACGCCGACGCCCAACCGATGCGCCCTTGTGCGCCGCTTCTCCGATTTCGCCACGTTCGGCGAAGCGCTCGATTATGCCGCGCAAGGTGTGCGGGGCCTCAATTTCCACGATCCGCGAGGCAACCTGACGCGGGCCTATCCGTTCGCCGAGTTACGCGAGGATGCGCTGGCGATGGCGCGGCGGCTGGTCGCCCGCGGCGTCAAGCCGGGTGACCGGATCGCGCTGGCGGCCCAGACCTGCCCCGAGTTCGCCGCCCTGTTCTGCGGCGCGATCTATGGCGGCGCGTGGCCGGTGCCGCTGCCGCTGCCGACCAGCTTCGGCGGCAAGGATAGCTACATCGACCAGCTGGCGGCGCAGCTCGAAAGCTCGCAACCGTCGATCCTGGTTTACCCAGACGAGATAGCCGAAATGGCCCACGCCGCGGCGGCGCGGGAAGGCTGCGAAGGGCTTAGTTTCGAGGAATTCGCCGCGCTGCCGGACAGCGACGTGTCGCTTCCGCAACCAGGCGCCGACGACATCTGCTATCTGCAGTATTCGAGCGGTTCGACCCGCTTCCCTCACGGCGTGGCCGTGACTCATCGCGCGCTGCTCAACAACCTGCGCGGGCATGGCATCGGCATGAAGCTGGTCGCCAACGACCGCTGCGTCAGCTGGCTGCCGTGGTACCACGACATGGGTCTGGTCGGTTGCCTGCTGTCGCCGATCGCCAACCAGGTCTCGACCGATTACTTGCGCACCGAGGACTTCGCGCGGCGCCCCCTGGCCTGGCTCGACCTGATCAGCCGCAACGAGGGGACCACGCTCTCCTACTCACCCACCTTCGGTTACGACATCTGCGCGCGGCGCATCTCGAGCCAGTCGGCGGTCGCCGAGCGCTTCGACCTCGCCCGCTGGCGGCTCGCCGGCAACGGCGCCGACATGATCCGGCCCGACGTGATGCAAAGCTTCGTCAACGCCTTCGCCGCGGCCGGCTTCAAGGCCAATTCGTTCGTCCCGAGCTACGGCCTCGCCGAAGCGACGCTGGCGGTCACGCTGATGCCGCCAGGCGAAGGCATCAACGTGGAACTGGTCGAGGAGGAGCGCCTGTCGGGCCGCCCGCGCGATCTCAGCCGGCCCGCGCGCTACCGGGCGATCGTCAATTGCGGCAAGCCGGTGCTCGACATGGAAGTGGAAATCCGCGGCGAGGACGGCAAGGCTCGCGGCGATCACATGATCGGCAAAGTCTGGTGCAAGGGCCCGAGCGTGATGCACTCGTATTACCGCGACCCCGAGGCGACCGCCGATTGCTTGGTCGACGGTTGGCTCGACACCGGTGACATGGGCTACATGGCCAAGGGCTATCTGTTCATCGTCGGCCGGGCCAAGGACATGATCATCATCAATGGCAAGAATCACTGGCCGCAGGATATCGAATGGGCCGTGGAGCAATTGCCGGGCTTCCACCAGGGCGATATCGCCGCCTTCAGTGTCGAGACCGAGAACGGCGAGGAAGTCCCCGCGGTGCTGGTCCACTGCCGCGTGTCCGACCCGGAGGAGCGCGTGCGCCTGCACGATCAGATCCGCGAGAAGGTGCGCTCGATCACCGGCATGAACTGCGTGGTCGAGCTGGTCCCGCCGCGCACGCTGCCGCGCACCAGCTCCGGCAAGCTCAGCCGGGCAAAGGCCAAGAAGCTTTACCTGTCGGGCGAAATCGAGCCGTTCAAGCTCGCCGCCTGATTTTTCAGCGGCGCGCGAAATGGCTTTGTGGTGCGATTGCGCGCCCCCATATTGGCATGGGTTGAAACGAGTGTCTTGCGCCACTAATACAGTGGTGAAAGCGACGGGAGACGAATTTCATGGCCGACACCCCAGCCCCGCAGGTTTCTGGCGCGACCGATACGGCGATCGACCTCAAGCTGACCCCGCCCGAGCCGGTGCCAACCGTCGCACCCGAGAAGGCGGCCGGGCTAGTGCCGGTGGATTCCGACAAGCGCTCGAAGCTCGACGAGAAGGTCGACGGGTTCGTCAGCGAGCTCATCGCGCTCGACTCCAACTCGCCGGAGTTCGGCAAGAAGGTGGACCAGATCACCAACATGGGCCGCAAGGAGATCACCCAGTCGGCCGCGATGTCCAATCGCTTCCTGGACCGGCCGGTGCGGGCGATGGACCAGGATTCGGGCGTCGGCGCCAACCTGGCCGAACTGCGCCGCACGGTCGAGCAGCTCGATCCTGGCCGCCAAGGAAAGCTCAGCTCGGGCCGCAAGATCCTCGGCATCATCCCATTCGGGAACCGGGTGCAGCGCTACTTCGACAGCTACACCTCGTCGCAGGGGCACATCCAGGCGATCCTCGCCCGCCTTGCCAGCGGCAAGGACGAACTGCTGATGGATAACGCCGCGATCGACGTCGAGCGGCAGAAGCTGTGGGAGGCGATGGGCAACCTCGAGCAGATGATCCACATTGCCCGCACGCTCGACCAGAAGCTGGAGGACGCCGCGCTCGATCTCGACGCGACCGATCCGGCCAAGGCCAAGGCGATCCGCGAGAGCGCGCTGTTCTACGTCCGCCAGCGCACGCAGGACCTGCTGACCCAGATGGCGGTCAGCGTGCAGGGCTACCTCGCGCTCGACCTGGTCAAGAAGAACAACGTCGAGCTGGTGAAGGGGGTTGACCGTTCGAGCACCACCACCGTGGCCGCGCTGCGGACGGCGGTGACGGTGGCCCAGGCGATGACCAACCAGCGGCTGGTGCTGGGGCAGATCACCGCGCTCAACCAGACGACGTCCGACATCATCGATTCGACCGGCAAGCTGCTGCGCGAGCAGACCGGCAAGATCCACGAGCAGGCCGCCGCGAGCACGATCCCGCTCGAGACGCTGCAGCGCGCGTTCCAGAATATCTACGACACGGTGGACCAGGTCGACACCTTCAAGGTGAAGGCGCTCGAGAACATGAAGCAGACGGTCGAAACGCTCTCCACCGAGGTCGAGAAGTCGAAAGGCTACATCGCCCGGGCCGAAGGGCAGGCACAGGCGGTGAAGGCCGCGGACGCTCCGTCGCTGCTGAGCCTGGAGGGCTAAGGTTCACGCTCCGATGGTCGGCGAAGCGCAACAGAGCGACAAGATCCTCGCCGACGCGCGGCGCTCGCTCGCCTTCCAGCGCGAAGGTGGGCGCCGCCGGCAGCCGCCGATCGGGCGTGGCTCGGCCGAGCTGCGTCGGCAGAACCTGACCCACCGCATCAAGCTTATCGCCTGGTCGATGGCAACGATCATCGTCGCCGCGATGGCGACAGGCATCATCATCGGCGGGATCGGCTTCAGCGGCATTATGTTCGCCCTGCTGGCGGTCATCCTCGCCACGCTGGTGTTTGCCAATTTCCCCAAGGTGCGGGTGCCCAAGAGGGCCGATCTCAACACCGGCGACGTGCGCCACATGGTCGCGCGCACCGAGCTGTGGCTTGAAAGCCAGCGCCCCGCGCTGCCGCCGCCGGCGGTGACGCTGGTCGACAAGATCGGCACCCAACTCGACGCGCTCGGGCTGCAGCTGGAGACGGTCGATCCCTCGCTGCCGGCGGCGCAGGAAACCCGCAAGCTGGTCGGCGAAACCCTGCCGGGGATGATCGACGCCTACCGGCGCATTCCCGCGCAGCTGCGGCGCGAGAAGAATGCCGGCGCCAGCCCCGACGACCAGATCGTCGAGAGCCTCGGCAAGATCAGCAACGAAATCGACCACGTCACCCGCCAACTCGCCGCCGGTGCGCTCGACGATCTCGCCGTCCGCACCCGCTACCTCGACTATAAGTACGGTGACGCCCAAGAGCCCGCCCCGGAGACCCACTGATGCGCGTCGTCATTCCTCACAACCTCGGCAAGGCCGCTGCTCGCGAGCGGCTGCGCGCCAACAGCCACAACATGGGCAGTCACATCCCCGGGGGGATGGGCGAGGTCGAGACGAGCTGGCCGAGCGAGGACACGATGAACATGACCGTGCGGGCGATGGGTCAGGAGCTGATCGGCCAGGTCGACATCGAGGACAGCCAGGTTGTCTTCAACGTGATCCTGCCGCCCGCGCTGAGCTTCGTCGAGCCGATCATCCAGGGGGCGATCAAGCAGACCGGCCAGCAACTGTTGGCGCCGCCGAAGGCCTAGAGCTTCCGCTCCCGCTCGAGGTAAATCTCTGGAATCCGCAGCGCCGCCGTCGCTTCGCGCGTTTCGCGCAGGAACAGCAGCAACGCGCCGATCAGCAGCGCCACCGCGGCGATGAAAGTCGTGCCGACGATCGGCTTCAGGTTGACCGCGGCGAAGTCCTCGATGAACAGCAGCACCACCGTCACGCCGACACACAGGCTGGCGATCACCAGCCACAGGATCGCCCGGCCGATGAGATGGATGCGGCGGTCGACGAAGCGGATCTCGCGCACCAGCGCATCGTGTTCCGCGCCGGACGTTTCGGGATGGCGCTGCTGCAGCACGCGGCTGCGGTCGACGATGCGCGCCAGGCGGGTCGAGAGAATGTTCATGATGTTGCCGATCGCCACCAGCATGAACACCGGCGTCAGGGCGAGCTGGATGGTCTGAACGATGAGCGGCTTGTCCATCGCGCTTACTGCCTGGCCGCGCCGGCCAGCTTGCCGACCTTCTGCGCGCCTTCCATTGTCGTGACGAGCACCTCGTCGCCGTCGACCACGATCGCGACGTCGCTCAGCCCGATCACCGACACGCGCGGCCCGTCGGTGTCGACGAACACGCCCGAGCAGCCGACCAGCTCGGCGCGGCCGCGCACCGAGTTGCCGTCGTGGTCGCGGTCGGTCGCGTCGCGCAGCGCCGCCCAGCTGCCGATGTCCGACCAGCCCATCGAGGCGGGCACCATCGCCGCGCGGTCGGTTTCCTCCATCACCGCGTAGTCGACCGATTCGGGCACGATCTGCGCGAACGCGGCGGCGTCGGGATGGAAGCGCTTGCCGTCCTCCCGTCCTTGCTCAACGGCGTGGCGCACGGCCTCCGCAAGCGCCGGGCGGTGCCTGGCCAACTCGTCGAGAAAGAAGCCGGCGCGGTAGGCGAAGATGCCGCCGTTCCAGCTGTAACCGCCGTCCGCCAAGAACCGTTGCGCGTTTGTCATGTCGGGTTTCTCGACGAACCGCTCGACGCGGCACCCCCCGGGGAGCGGCTCCCCCTGCTTGATGTAGCCATAACCGGTTTCGGGCGCGGTCGGCGTGATGCCGAACGACACCAGCCAGTCCTCGGCCGCCAGCTTGGCCGCCGCGGCGGCAGCCGCGCGGAAGGCGCGCTCGTCGGCGATGTGGTGGTCGCTCGGGCAGACGAGCATAACGGCATCTCGCGGCAGGCGTTCGGCGGCGAGAGCGATCGCGGCGGCGGTGTTCTTGGCTTCCGGTTCGACGATCACCGTCGCGCCGGGGAAATCCCTCGCCTGATCCTCGACGTGTTCGAGGTGCGCGGTGCCGGTGACGATCACCGGCGGCGCGAACTGTTCCGGCGCGCCGCAGCGGCCGAGCGTGGCTTCGAACATCGTCCGCTCGCCGATCAGCGGCAGGAACGGTTTGGGCTTGTGCTTGCGGCTGCGCGGCCAGAGGCGCGTACCGCTGCCGCCGCACAGGACCACCGGGACGATCTTGCTCATGCTCGCTACCTGTCGCAGATTCGGGCCTTGGGCTCGCGTAGCGCTTTACCCGGTCGCTGCGCCAGCGATTGCTGTCTGATCGGCAATGGTTTCAAAACTAAACGATTCCTCTTGTGAACCATCTTGCTCTGCCACCCGCCACACGTTAGCCTTCGCGACCAATCGGAAGGGAAAGAAATCATGGGCCGCCGGCTTGCTATGTCTTTGATCACGGCCGCGTTGCCCGCTGCGGCGCTCGCCCAAGCGAGCGACAGTCCGGCGCCCGGCGATTGGCCGAAATACGCCCGCGACCTCTCGGGCGACCGTTATTCGCCGCTGACGCAGATCGACACCGGCAACGTCAAGAACCTCCGGCAGGCGTGGAGCTTCCGCCTGCGGCCCGAGGGCGGCGCGGCGGTGCTCGGCGGCACTGTGCCGATCGTGATCGACGATGTCATGTACATGCCGATAGGCAACGCGGTCGTGGCGCTGCAGGCGGACACCGGCAAGGAACTGTGGCGCCATCCGGTAAAGGGTCTCGTCCGCCGGGCGGTCAGCTGGTGGCCGGGCGACGGCAAGATGGGCCCGCGCATCTTCTATTCGACCGGTTCGGAGATTACCGCGCTTAACCCGAAGACCGGCGAGCTCGACCCGACTTACGGCGACGGCGGCGTCTCCAAGATAGACGGCACCCCGTATCCCTATCCACCCTCGGTGTTCCACAACGTCCTCGTGGTCGGTGCGCAGACGGCCGAAATGCCGCGTGGCCCCAGTGGCGACAGCCGCGCCTACGACGCGCGCACCGGCAAGAAGCTGTGGCAGTTCCACACCGTCCCGCAGCCGGGCGAGGTCGGCCACAAAACCTGGCTCGACGATGGCTGGAAGGGCCGCTCCGGCACCAACATGTGGGTTTGGTACACCACGGGCGATCCGAAAACCGACACGCTCTACATGACCATCGGCGGTCCCTCGCCGAACTACTACGGCGGCGACCGCCCCGGCGCGAACCTGTTCGGCAATTCGATCGTCGCGGTCGATGCCGAGACCGGCAAGCTGAAATGGTATTTTCAGACGATCCACCACGACTTGTGGGACTGGGACCTGCCGGCCCCGCCGGTGCTGTTCGACATCCACAAAGGCGGCAAGACGATCCCGGCGCTGGCCGAGACCGGCAAGCCCGGCTTCATGTACATCCTCAACCGCGAGACCGGAAAGCCGGTGTTCGGCGTGGTCGAGCGGCCGGTCGCCAAGGGCGACGTGCCCGGCGAATGGTACTCGCCGACGCAACCGGTGCCCGTGAAGCCGGTCCAGCTCAATCGCGGCTCGTGGGACAAGTCCGACATCGTCACCGCCGCCGACACCACGCCCGAACATGTCGCCGCCTGCCATGCGCTGCTCGACAGCTATGGCGGCACGTTCTTCAATCATGGCAGCTTCACGCCGTTCTTCATGAAGAAGATGGTGGGCGGCAAGCCGTTCAGCTCGATCAACATGCCGCACAACGGCGGCACGGTGTGGGGCGGCGAGGCGGCGGATCCGACCAAGGGCGTGGTCTACGTCAACACCAGCGAGGGTGGCTCGATCGGCTGGATCGAGAAGCGCGATCCCAAAGGCAATTATGGCCGGGGCGACGAGAATTCGCCGCAACCGTATGACCGCGGCAGCCTGATCGGGCCGGGCGCCTATTCCGGCTTCAACGCCAGCTTCACCGCGGCGGACGGCCGCAAGGTCACGCTGCCGTGCATCAAGCCGCCGTGGGGCCGGCTGATCGCGGTCGACGCCAACACCGGCGACATCCTGTGGGCGAGCCGCCTCGGCATCACCGAGGAGCTGCCGAAGGGCAAGCAGGATACGGGCGCCAACAACGGCTCGGGCGGGCCGATCGTGACCGCGGGAGGGCTGGTGTTCATCGGCGCGACCTCCGACCGCTATTTCCGCGCGTTCGACGCGAAAACCGGCAAGATCCTGTGGCAGCAGCAGCTCGACTACGCCCCGCTGACGATCCCGATCAGCTACCAGGGCAAGGACGGCCGGCAGTACATCGCCGTCATGGCCGCCGGATCGAGCCTTGCGCCGTCGAGCCGCACGCCGGAGGGTAAGCCGGCCAACAACGAATCGCTGATCGCCTTCGCGCTGCCGAAATGATGGGAGAGATTTGAGATGGGACGCATTGCCATGGGCCTGCTCGGGGCCGCGGCCATTGCCGTCGGTGCGAGCGCGCAGACGCCGCCGCAAGGCCGCATCACCACGCCGGAAGGAGCGGTGATGAACAGCGCCGACGATCTCGCCTACAAGCCCGGCCAGCTGACGCAGGAGCAGCTGACGAGCTCGACCGCCAACCTGTTCACCACGCCGGCCGCTAACGTGTTCCGCCGCTACCCGCGCGACAAGACCGATGCCATGGTCAACTTCTACACCAAGGCCTTGGCGCTGAAGTCCTTGAGCCCGATTCAGCTCACCGCGACGCAGCAGATGCTGCTGACCGGGGTCGGGCACGGGCAGATCAAGCTTTCCGCCGGGCAGCAGGGCAATCGCAAATACGATCTCGCCGGCGGCGTCACCGGCGGCACCGGCATTCGCTATTTCATGCTGACTTATCCCGACAAAGAGACCGTGATCGACAGGTTCGCGGCGGCGGGTTTCGCCGCGCCGAAGTTCTCGAACCAGGGCGACGGCACGGAGGCGGCGCTGGTCACCGATCCCGGCGGTTTCCCGATCGAGATCGTCATCAAACCGGGCGCGCAGGACGGCTCCAACGACGGGGTCGGTGTCGGCATCAACACCTCGAACCTGGAGCGCAGCCGCGCGTTTTACCGTACCTTCGTCGGCCTGCCCGAGAAGCCGCCGGTCAAGGACAAGCTGCTCGGGATCACCAAGTACCCATTTCAGCGCGGCGAGACGACGCTGTACCTGTACCACGCCGGGAACGACGCCCATCCGGACAACGGCAGCGCGGGCATCCAGTACGTGGTCAGCGATTCGCCGCTGGTCGATGCCAAGGCCAAGGCACGCCACATCGCGGTCGAAACGCCGCTCAACAAGCTCAAGGGGTTCAATCTGATCACTGTTTGGCTCAACGACCGGGACGGAGTGACCAACTATTACGCGCAGCTCGGCCCGGGCAGCCGCGCCGCGCGAGCTCAGGCGGCGGCGAGTAACTGACCCTCCCCTAACCCCTCCCGCAAGCGGGAGGGGGATTTGGTCGCGCCCTGTCTCTCCCCCGCCGCAAGCGGGAGGGGATTTGGTCGCGCGCTGTCTCTCCCCTCCCGCTTGCGGGAGGGGCCGGGGGAGGGCTTTTCGCGGGATTACTGCTTCGACGGAGCCGCGGAAGGCGCGGCGGCGACCGCCGTGCCCGACTTGTGATTCACCGCGACGATATAGTCGGCGAGCTTGCCGATGTCGGCCTCGGAAATCTGCCCCGCGAAGCTGGGCATTGGCCCGCCGCCCATTTCGATCCGGCTGACGATCGCATCGTGCGTCAGGTTGGGGTTGTCGAGGTCCGGCCCGACCGATCCCGTCGAGCCCGCGTCGGCGAGCGTGTGGCAGGCGCTGCAGGAATAGGTATTGAACAGGTCGCGCCCGGCCGCGATCGGGTCGCTCGGCTTGGCGTTCTCGGCGTGGGCGCGCGTAGCGAGACCACCCACGCCGGCTGTCAGACCGGCGGCCAGCGCCAGCGCGCCGAGCGCCGAAGTAAAGATCGTCCGCGAGTTGCCCTTGCTCACTGCATTCGCTCCGTTCGTTGATTCTGTCCGTTTCGGCCGGACGCATTGATTGCGCCAGCGGCCAAAGTCAATCACGCAGTAGTGGCGGACCGATGAAGCGCGGTTGAATGAGCGTGTCAGGAAGTCGCCGGGCGGGCCGGACAATGTCACGCTGGCGTTCGCCTCGGACCGCCGGCGGCGCACGCAGGCGACACCGGCCGCCCGGCGCACTTTTCCGGATTTTGTCAACTTATCGCGTTTTCCACCCTTGTTGCCGCGGGCGATTCTCGGCTAGGCTTTTTAGCTACGGGAGAATGGGTGTGAAAAAACAACGTCAGGGTACCAACGCCATTCGTGCGCGCCGCGCGCTCTTGACCGCCGCGCCGTTCGCCGCCGTTTTGGCCATCGCCGGCGCCTTCGCCTCACCAGCGGCCGCCAAGCCGGCGCCCGGCGCGACAGAGTTCGATTTCAAGGGCTGGGACCAGTATCTCGGCGGGGCCGATTCCTCGCAATACTCCTCGCTCGACCAGGTCAACACCGGCAACGTCGGCCAGTTGCAGGTCGCATGGACGTATGAGACCGGGCCCGGCGCCGCGCCGCACTTCAACCCGATCAAGATCGGCGACACGCTGTATCTGATCAATGGCAGCAAGCTGGTCGCGCTCGATCCGGCGACGGGCAAGGAGAAGTGGGTCCACGACTACGCGGCCCCCGCGCCGGCGGCCGCCCCCGGCGCTCCGGACGCGCCGCGCAGGGGCTTCGGCGGCACGCGCATCGGCGACCGCGGCATGAACTACTGGCAGAGCCCCGACGGCAAGGACCGCCGCCTCTATTTCCTCAAGAACGGGATGCTGACCGCGGTCAGTGCCGACAACGGCGACGTGATCACCAGCTTCGGCACCAATGGCGAGGTCGACATCCGCACGGGCCTCGAGCCCAACAAGATGCCCGACCGCCCGCTGATGACCAGCAATCCGGGCCGCATCTACAAGAACACCATCATCATCTCGCTGCCGGCGGGGGCCTACGACTACACCTCCGCCCCGGCGGACATCCACGCCTACGACGTGCTGACCGGCAAGCTGAAGTGGGTCTTCCACACCGTGCCGGAGAAGGGCGAGCCGGGATACGACACCTGGCCGGCCAAGGATCACGACAAGGTCGGCGGGGTGCACAACTGGAACGAGTCCACGCTCGATACCAACACCGGCATCATGTACATCCCGACCGGCACCGCGCGCTACGACTTCTACGGCGGCAACCGCAAGGGCAAGGATCTCTACGCCAACTCGATCAACGCGATCGACGCGACCACCGGCAAGCACCTGTGGAGCTACCAGGTGGTCCATCACGACTTGTGGGATTTCGACATCCCGCAGGCGCCCAAGCTGATGGTCATCCACAAGGACGGCAAGGACATCCCGGTCCTGATCCAGGCGACCAAGTTCGGCTATATCTTCGTGCTCGACCGGCGCACCGGCAAGCCGATCTGGCCGGTCAAGGAAACGCCGGTGCCGAAGTCCGACGTGCCCGGGGAGCAGGCCTGGCCGACGCAGCCGCGGCCAACCTGGCCCGAGCCGTTCGCGCGCCAGGGCGTGTTCACGCCCGACATGATCAATCCGTATATCTCGGACGAGGACAAGGCGAAGCTGCGCGAGCTGCTCAAGGTGGTGCGCAACGAAGGGCTCAACACCCCGCCGAGCCTGCAGGGGACGATATCGCTGCCGGGCCACAACGGCGGGGCCAACTGGGGCAGCTCGGCGGTCGATCCGATCAAGCACATGTACTTCGTCGTCTCGAAGCAGATGCCGGTGAACGACAAGCTGTTTCTCGATCCGCCGGACAAGTTGGCCAAGGAAGAGGCAGAGATGCCCAACGGCGGCGGCGACGTGAAGCCGTACAAGTCGAACGTCGACTTCATGCTGCAGTCGAATGGCCTGCCGGCGATCAACCCGCCGTGGTCGCTGATCACCGGCTACGACATGGACAGCGGCAAGAAGCTGTGGAGCCTGCCCGACGGCGAAGTGATGATGCTGGCGCAGAAGGGCATCCACGACACCGGCAGCACCGCGCCGCGCGGCGGCCCGGTGGCAACCGGCGGCGGCCTCGTGTTCGTCGGCACCTCGTCCGACCGCATGGTCCGCGCCCGCGACGAGATGACCGGCAAGGTGCTGTGGCAGGACCAGCTCGACGCGGCGAGCGAAGGCGTGCCGGCGGTCTATGAGGCGGGCGGCAAGGAATACATCGTCTTCGCCGTCGGCGGCGACGGGCTGTTTCCGCCCAAGCTCGGTCAGCCCAAGCCGGGCCCGAACCGCTACGTCGCCTACGCGCTGCCCGGAAAATGATCCGCTCGGGGGGCCTGGCACTGTTGCTCGCCTCTGCCTGCGCGATCGCGGGCGGCGTGCCCGCGCTTGCGCAAGGCTCGGCCACACCGAAAGACCTCACGGCCATCCCGCCGGTGCCGACAGACTATAAGCCGAAGAAGACCGCGTGGGGCGAGCCGGACCTGTCGGGGATGTGGCCGATCGACCATCTCAACCAGACGCCGTTCCAGCGCACCGAGGCGCAAGGCAACCGCTACTGGCTGACGGACGCGGAATACACCGCCAGGCAGACGCAGATAAACGCCGCTGCCGGGCGCTACGACAAGGAGGCGAAGGACAACAAGCTCGGCATGGGCGCGTGGATGGAAGCGGGCAAGGCCAACCGCCGGACCTCGTTCCTGATCGATCCGCCCAACGGCCGGTTACCCGCGAAAACGGCCGAGGGCGAACGCCGTTCGAAGCTGATGCGTTCGAGCTACCGCCCCAACCAGGATTTCGACTGGACGACCGATTTCGACAGCTGGGATCGCTGCATCACCCGCGGCCTGCCGGCCTCGATGTTCACTATCAACTACAACAACGGCATTCGCCTGTGGCAGGCGCCGGGGCTCGTCGCCATCCAGCTGGAGATGGTGCACGAGACGCGGATCATCCCGACCGACGGGCGCCCGGGCATCTCGACCCAAATTCACAACTGGCTCGGCGAAAGCCGCGGCCACTGGGAGAACGGCAACACGCTGGTGGTCGAAACGACCAACTTCAAGCCGGGTCCGTCGGCGACCAACGTCGGCACCTGGGGCAGCCCGCCGTGGAACGACACGCCCGTCAGCACCGAAGCGAAGATGACCGAGCGCTTCACGATGACCGGGCCGGACACGATCGTCTATGAAGTGACCTGGAACGATCCGACGATCTTCACGAAACCGTGGACCGCGCGCCTCGATTGGCGCCGCAAGAGCGATTATCAGATGTTCGAATACGCTTGCTGGGAAGGCGACGTGCAGATCCGCGGCTATATCAGCTCGTCCCGCGCTCAGCGCGCCAAGGAGGCCGCCAAGCCGTGACGTTGCGCAAGTCCCTGCTGTTAGGCGCGGTAGCGGCGGCCATGGCCCTGCCCACCCCGTCGCCAGCTCAGCCGGCTCAGGCGGCGACGGACCAGGACCTGACCAAGCTGCCGCCGGTGCCGACCAGCTACAAGCCGAAGAAAGCCGAGTGGGGCGATCCGGACCTGCGGGGCGGCTGGCCGATCGATTCGCTCAACGGCCGCACTCCGCTGCAGCGCGATCCGAAGTACGGCGACCGCCAATTGCTGACCGACGCCGAGTTCGCCGAGCGCAACAAGATGGTCGAGCAGTTGCACAACCGCTACGAAAACGAAGCCAGCCAGAACAAGATCGGCATCGGCCACTGGGCCGAAGTGGGCGGGGCCAACCGCCGCACCAGCTGGATCACCAGCCCGGCCGACGGGCGGCTGCCGGCTTATACCGCCGAAGGCAAGCGGCTCTCCGCGGCGATGCATTCGACCTGGCGGCGCAAGCAGGATTTCGACTGGACCAGCGACTTCGACAGCTGGGACCGCTGCATCACGCGTGGCCTGCCCGCCTCGATGTTCCCATTCATGTACAACAACGGCATCCGCATCTTCCAGGCGCCGGGCCTCGTCGCGATCCAGCTCGAAATGATCCATGAAACCCGGATCATCCCGGTCGACGGCCAGCCGCCGGTGCCGGTCCAGATCCACAACTGGATGGGCGAAAGCCGCGGGCA
>JANWHA010000022.1 GCA_025450635.1 Croceibacterium sp.
AAGTCGAACCCCGGCCAGCAGCAACAGCAGCAGCAGAATCCCGGCCAGCAGCAGCAGGATCCAGGCACCGGCGCCGGCAGCCGCCAACAGGAACAGCAGACCCAGGGCGACCGCCAATCCGGGCAAGACCAGAGCAGCGGCCAGCAGAGCCAGCAGGGCGGCAGCTACCAGCCCGAAGGCGACCGCGGCGTGCAGTTCCAGCCCGATCAGGGGCAGAACATCGAATTCGAGCAGGACAATCAGGCGCAGCAGGGCCAGGGCGGCGGGCAGCAGCAGGAACAGCAGCAGCCCGGCCAACAACAGCCGGGCCAGCAGCAAGAGCAACAGGGCGGCCAGCCCGGTCAGCCGGACGAGGGCGGCCGCAGCGCCAGTGATAGCGGCAGCAGCAGCAGCGAAGACCGCTAATCGTCGCCCGCTACCCAAGCGGCGCGCGATCCGGCGCGAGCCACGTATCGGCTCAATTGCCGGAACCGCGCGCCGTTAAGGCGTTGATATTGGTGTCCGCCGCGTCCCGGCGGTAGCAAGTGGAGATATCCGATGGGTAACCAGAGCAAGGGCGGCGGCCGCCAGCCGCAGCACGGCCAGCAGGGCCGCCAATCTCAGCAACAACAGCAGCAAGGCGGCCGCAGCGGCCAGCAAGAGCAGCACGGCGGCAGCCGCCAGCAGCAGGGCGGCGGCAGCCGCCAACAGGAACAGCAAGGCGGCAGAAGCGGCCAGATGGGCGAAAGCCAACGCGGCCGCCGCGACGACAACCGCTGATCCCACATTCTCGAACCAAGCAAGGGCCGCCTCGTGTCGCCCTTGTCTTGATAAGCCCTCTCCCGTTGTGCGCAGCACAGCGGGAGAGGGCTCTCATCTAGAACCCGTACCGGAAGCCAGCCCAGAAGGTCTGCGGGGTGCCGAGGTCTTCGGAGCCGGCCTGGTTGCGAGTGACGACCTTGGCGTCGAACAGGTTTTCGGCCCGCGCGACGAAGCTCAGCTTCTCGAACAGCGGCACTTGCGCGAACAGGTCGACGGTCGTCGCCGCCGGCAGCACGTAGGTTTCCTGGTCGTCTTCGAACTGCCGGCCGACGTGGCGCACGGTCGCGGAGAACAGCATCCGGTCCTTCGGCCGGTAACTGACGCTGGCGCTTTCGTCCCACGCCGGCGTTTGCGACGGACGGAAGCCGTCGAGGTCGGCCCCCGGCGCGTGCTCGCGCGCATGGGTATAGGCGAGCGAGCCGTCGAAGCCGAACCGGCCGAGATGCGCCTCGCCGGTCAGCTCCACGCCCTTCGCGCGGATCGCCGGAATGTTCTCGCGCATGTTGTTGGTGGCGTCGACGGTAACGTTGGTGATCGCGTCCTTGAGCCTGTTGTCGAACGCGGTGAGCGAGAATTTCACGCCCGGTGTAGCCTGCCAGTCAAGCCCGCCTTCGTAGCCGAACAACCGCTCCGGCTTGAGCGCGGCATTGGCGTGCGTCGTCACCGGGAAGACCACGAACGGGCGATAAAGCTCATTCAGCGTCGGCAGCCGCAGGCCGGTGTACACGGCCGCGCGCAGCTGCAGCGCCTTGGTGGCGTGGAACACCGCGCCGCCGCGCCAGGAAACCTGCCAGTCCGAGCGGTTCGGGAAGGTGTTGTCGATCGTCGTCACGCCCGCGGCATTGACCGAGCGGTAATAGCCGTTGCGGATCGTGTAGCGGTCGCCGCGCACCCCGCCTGTCAGGGTGACCGGGCCCAGTTCCCAGTCGTCCTCGGCGAACAGCCCCCAGTCGGTGTTGGTCCCGCCGGCGAAGTGCGAGGCGGTCTTGAGCCCGGTGGCGCCGCTGTAGGCGTCTTCCGCGAGCTTGCCGTGCGAGCGGCGGAAATCGGCGCCCAGCCGCAGCGTATGGCCGCCGCCGACAGGCGGGCGGACCTCGATCTTGCCGCCCTGGCCCTCGGACGGCGTGTCCTTCTGGTCGAGCGTCAGCTTGTAGCTGTTCGACGAGATCACCCGGTTGTTGAAGTTGCGCCACTGGCCATAGGCGAGCGCGTCGATCTTCCACGGCCCGCGGCCGACGATGCGGGCGCTGATGTCCTCGCCCTTGCTGCCGGTGTTCGCCCCGGCGAAGCGCAGCACGCGGTTGTCCTCGAACGCCAGGCCGCGCAGCTGCAGCGTCAAGTCATCGCCGATGGGCTCGACCAGCCGCGCGGTGGTCGACCAGCTGTCGTACTTGGCGCGCACGGTGGCCGGAACGCGCTGGTTCTCGGGGGTGGTGAAGAAGCCCTTGCCCCGGTCCCACCGCCCGCTGACCATCGCGTAGCCGTCGCCGATCTGAGGCGCGAGGGTGCCCGACAGCTCGGTTTCCGCGCGATCGTCGATCATCGCTTCGCCGGTGAACAGGCCGAGATCCCGGGCGTCGGCGCTTTCGAGCTGGATCGCGCCCGCGACCGCGCCCGCGCCGAACGGGCCGGTGCCGCCGCCGCGCGTGATGATGATGTCGCGCAGGCGCTCGGGCGGGATCGCCGACAGCGGGATATAGCCGAAGAACGGGTCCGCCATCGGCACGCCGTCGAGCAGCACCTGCGCCCGGCTGGTGGCGTTGCCGCCGAGCGCGCGCAGGGTCACCCCTTGGGCCGAGGGGTTGGACGAGCGGCTGTCCGACCGCCGGAACTGCTGGAACCCGGCGACGTCCTGCAACGCGTCGTCGAGCCGCCCGGAGCCGGTGGAGGTAATCTGCTGCTGGTCGAGCGTGGTGTTGTCGTAGGCCGGCGTCGCCGGAGTTTGCGGGAGCCCCTGGCCGGTGACGACGATCTCGTTCGTGGCGCCGGCACTGGCGCTCGCAGTCGCGTCCTGCGCAAGGGCCGGAGCGGCGGGAATCGCGATCGAAGCGAGCGCCAAGTACTTGAGCTTCATGGGCATCCCTCAAACAGTCTTGTTGACTTTGTCCGGGCTGATAGCGGAGCGCGCTTGCCGTGTCACCTAACGTTTGGCAGGGCCGCCTGAACGGGAGAAAAACGACGATGAATGCACCGCAGATCGCGCAGGATCACGCCACGCTGCTCGCCAGCCCCGACCCGGCGCTCGCCGCCAACAAGCGGCTGGTCTACGACATGTACCGCATCGTGCTGCAGGCCGGCTTGTGGCGGCGCGCGGGCGAATTCATTCGCGACGACTACGTCCAGCACAATCCCAACGCGGGGCAGGGCCTTTCGGGCGTGCAGGACTATATCCGCAAGACCCGCCCCGAGCGGCCGATCCAAGACCGGCTCGAGCTGCCGCTGATCAACCTGATTGCCGAGCGCGACAACGTGATGACCGCCTTCGTCCGCCCGGAGAAGGACGCCACCGGCGAGACCTACTATTCGACCTGGTTCGACCTCTACCGCATCGAGGACGGCAAGATCGCCGAGCACTGGGACCCGATGCTGAAGAGCGACGCGCCGGTCGACCCGAACGAGAAGAAGATTTAGCCACCGGCCGCCAGCCGCTGGCGCAATTGCCTGAGCTCGCGCTCCGGCACCGGCGCGAGCGCCCGCGCGGGCTTGCCCTCGCGCAAGCGCTGGCGATCCTTGTCCGACGGCCGGACCGCCCGGAGCCGGACAGCCGCCGTGGCCTTGATGCCCAGCTCCTCCGCCGCACCGCGCGACAAGTCGATGATCCGGCGGTGCCCCGAGAACGGCCCGCGATCGTTGACCCGGACGATGATCCGCCTGCCGCTGTCCAGCGCGGTGACCTCGACATACGTCGGCAATGGCAGGGTGGTATGCGCGGCGGTGATCCATTTCGCCTCGAAGCGCTCGCCACTGGCGGTCTTGTTGCCGGATTCGTTGCCGTACCAGGTGGCATAGCCGACCTCGTCGTAGTTTGGATTGGCTGCAGGCACATAAGTGACCCCGCGCACGCTGTAAGGCGGCCCGATCCGGACCGGCACATCCGACACGGGGCGAAAATGCTCACCCCCTCCGCAGGCGGAGAGGGCAAGAACCGCCCCCGCGAGACAAGCGGGCCGAGCTGCGCGCAACCTTCGCATGGCGCGGTTCTAAGCGCGCGCCCCGCCGGCCGGAATCCCATCGGGCGAGCTATCCCCTCCGGTGATTTGCGAATGTGCAGGTTTGCTTCCGCGTGCGACCAATCACCTGCGACAATCGGGAGAAACGAACATGCGCATGAACGAAGGCCTGGTCGACCGGCTGATCCGAGTTTTCGTCGGCGTGATCCTGATCGCGCTGGTGTTTACCGGCCCCCGCACCGCGTGGGGCTGGCTCGGCGTGATCCCGCTCGCGACCGGGCTGATCGGGTGGTGCCCGCTCTACACCGCGCTCGGGATCAACACCGGCACCAAGGCCCGCTAGGCCGTCACAGCGCGGCCGGCGCGGCGTCCAGCAGGATGGTCTTGGTTTCGACGTAGGGCCACAAGCCTTCCTCGCCGCCCTCGCGGCCGATGCCGCTCTGCTTGAAGCCGCCGAACGGCATGCCGAACTCCATCCGCATGCCGTTCTGGCCGACGACGCCGGTGCGCACCTTGCGGGCCACGTCATAGGCGGCCTGGGCGTCACCGGTCATCACCGCGCCGTTGAGGCCGAAATGGCTCTCGTTGGCGATACGGATCGCGTCTTCCTCGTCCTCGGCGGGGATCAGGCACAGGACCGGGCCGAAGATCTCCTCCTGGGCGATGCGGCTCTTGTTGTCGACGTTGGCGAATAGCGTCGGCTCGATGAAATAGCCCTTGTTCATGTGCGCCGGGCGCTGCCCGCCGGTGACGAGGTCGGCGCCCGATTTCTTGCCTTCCTCGATGTACATCTCGACGCGTTCGAGCTGGCGCTTCATCGCCAGCGGGCCGAGCTGGGTCTCGGGATCGTCGGAGTTGCCGATCTTGATGCCCTTCATCACCTTGGCGATGGCCTCGGCGAGCTCGTCGTGGCGATCCTTGGTGACGATCGCGCGGCTGAGCATCGCGCACACCTGGCCGCTGAGCACGGTGATGGTGTTGCCGAGGATGTTGGCCGCATCCTCGATCGGGAAATCGTCGCGCACGATCGCCGCCGACTTGCCGCCGAGCTCGAACGTGGCGCGCGTCATCTTCGCGCCGCACACGCTGGCGATGTGCATGCCGGCCGCGGACGACCCGGTGAAGCTCACCTTGTCGATGTCGCGCGAGTGAATCAGGTGATCGGACGCCTCGCGGTCGGCGGGGACGAGGTTGATCACCCCCGGCGGCACCCCAGCCTCTTCGGCCGCTTCGGCGATGATGTAAGCTTCGAGCGGGGTCTCCGGCGAAGGCTTCATCACGATCGTGTTGCCGCCGATCAGCGCGTAGCCGACTTTGTTGAGCATGATTCCGAACGGCGCGTTCCACGGCGCGATGCCCGCGACCACGCCGACCGGCTCGCGCACGATCACCGCGGTATCGACCATCTGGCCCTTCTTCTTTTCGACCCACGGAAAGCTCTCGCCGAGCGCGGCGGTGCCGCGCAGGCCCATCACCGAGCCCATCTGCATGCCTTCCGAGCGTGTCGCGAGCCCGCCGATCTGCGCGGTCCAGGCCTTGGCGATCTCGGGCACGCGCTTTTCGAGGATGTCGGCCATGCGCATCAGCACCTTGCCGCGCTCGGCGGGCGGGGTGGTCGGCCACGGGCCGTGGTCGAACGCCTCACGCGCGGCGGCGACCGCGCGGTCCATGTCGGCATTGCCGGCATGCGCGACGCGGGCGATCACTTCCTCGCTGTTCGGATTGACCACCTCGATGGTCTCGCCGCTGAGCGGAGCGACCCATTCGCCGCCGATAAACAGCTTGTCGGGATGCCGGATGGTTACGCCTTCGGGGGTCATGGATTCTCTCCTGGAATGGGGCGACTCTGGGGGGTTCGGACTCAGTAACTACTCAAAATCGTCAGGCTCTGCGAATCAAGCGGCTTGCCGGCCGCCTTTAGCGCCGTTTCCTTGTCGTGCAGCGGGCCTTGCAGGCCGATCAGGTAGGCGTGGATCGCCTTGACCTGATCCGGGCTCAACCGGTCCTCCCAGTGCGGCATGCCTTGCGGGGTCAGCAAGCCCTTCAGCACGATCGCGTCGAACTGGTCGTGGACCGGCTGCGCCATCCGGCGCAAGTCCGGCGCGCCGGCGCGGGCCTGGTTCGAGTGGCAGATCGAGCAGTTGGCGGTGAACAGCATCTGCCCTTGAGCGATCGTCGCCGGGGTCACGCCGGCAAGCTGCGGCGGCGGCGGCGCGGGCTCCAGCGCGGGCAGCGGAGGCGGCACGGGCACCGGCCCGCCACCGATCTTGAACACCAGCAGGCGGTTGGCGTTGCCGCGCTGGTAAGCGGCGGAATAGCCGGGCGTGAAGCCCCACCCGCCGCCGCCCCAGCCGGCCTGCACCGCGACGTATTGCACGCCGCCCACGCGATAGGTCATTGGCGCGGCCATGACCGAGGTGCCGGTATCGGCGTGCCACAGCGCCTTGCCGGTATCGGCGTCGCGGGCGAAGATCTGCCCGGTGACGGTGCCGTGGAACACCAGCCCGGAGGCGGTGGCGAGGGTGCCGAAGCGATCCTGCCAGCCGGCCGCCGGCACGGCCCACTTGGTCTTGCCGGTCATCGGATCGATCGCGCGCAACTCGCTGCTGAACGGCTTGTCCTTGACCCACTGCCACTGCGCGGTCTTTTCCATCGCCTCGCGGATCGGCGGCGGCAGGCCGGGGGCGGCCGCTTGCAGGTCCGGCGAGAAGATCACCGCCGCGCCGGCGTTGAGGAACTTCGGATCGCGCTTGGTTTGAGGCGGGCCGGCGAGGAACAGCAGGTTGCCCATGTCGAGCACGTGGGCGAAGTAGGTGTTGCGCTTGGGATCGTAGGCCGCCGGATACCAGTTGCGCGCGCCGGGGGTGGCCGGGAAGACCACCTTGGGCCCGTTCGTGTAATCGCTGCCCTCGGGCGTCAGGTGCGGCTTGCCGGTCTTGAGGTCCCACTTGTCGGCCCAGCTCGTCCGCACGATCGGATTGGCCGCGAGCGGCTTGCCGGTCTGCCGGTCGATCACGAAGAAGAAGCCGTTCTTCGGGGTATGCAGCAGCACCGGGCGCTTCGCCCCGCCGACGTCCATGTCGGCCAGCACGATCGGCTGGACCGCGTCGTAATCGGACTGGTCGCGCGGCGTTTCCTGGAAGTACCACTTGAGCTTGCCGCTCTTGCGGTCGAGCGCGACGAGGCATTCGAGATAGAGGTTGTCGCCTCCGCCCGGCGAGCGCGCCGACTGCGGATAGGGCGTGCCGTTGCCGACGCCCACGATCACCTGGTCGAACCGCGGATCGTAAACGATCGCATCCCACGCCGTGCCGCCGCCGCCGATGTCCCAGCTCGAATTGGGCGCCCAGGTCTTGACCGCCGCATCGAGCGCCGCGCTTTCCTGCGGCCCGGCCTTCGGATCGTGCGGCACGGTCCAGAAGCGCCACGCCTGCTTGCCGCTGTCGACATCGTAAGCGGTGACGTAGCCGCGGGTGTCGTCCTCGGCCCCGGCGTTGCCGATGATCACCAGGTTGCCGGCTATCGTCGGCGCGCCGGTGCTGGTGTAGGCGCGCGTGTGATCGGCGACGGTGTCGACTTTCCACGCGACAGTGCCGGTCTTGGCATCGAGCGCATAAAGCACGCCGTCGAGCGCGGCGACGAAGACCTTGCCCTTATGGACCTGCACCCCGCGGTTGGCCTGGTCGCAGCAGGCGTAGCGGTTGGTCTGGCCATCGACGCTGGGCGTGAAGGTCCACAGCGGCTTTCCGCTCGCCGCGTCGAGCGCATAGACCCGGCCGAGGTTGCCGCTGGTGTACATCACCCCGTCGAGCACCACCGGCGTCGCTTCCTGGACCCGGTCGGTGCCGAGGTCGTATTGCCAGGCGAGGCCGAGCTTGGCGACGTTTTGAGCGTTGATGTCGGTCAGCCGCGAATAGTGGCTGCCGGCCCAGTCGCCGCCGGGATTGGGCCAGTTGTCGCCCGCGCCGTAGGTGGCGGTTTCGGCTTGTGGTGTGTCTGATTTGACGACGTGGCATGCTGCGAGTGCCAGGGTGGCGAAAAGGAGCAACCAGTTCCCCTCCCGCTTGCGGGAGGGGCTAGGGGAGGGTGTGTAAAATGGGCGACTGACCCTCCCCTGGCCCCTCCCGCAAGCGGGAGGGGAGAAGAGGACGATCAATCGAGCGAGGATTCGCCTCACGGCCACAGGTGCCGGTACTGTTCGAGCACGGAGCGCAGCGTCCGCGGCTTCCGCCCTGTGATGCGTTCGACATCGTTCGATTCGACATCCATGAACCCCTCGCGGATCGACTGGCCGAACGTCACCATGCCCTCGCTCGCCCACGGGATCGGCCCGTCCGGCACGACGTCCGACGCCTTGCGCGGCACCCCGAGCGAATCGAAATAGGCGAACATGCCTTCGTCATCGACGCGTTCGATGGCGATCGGCCTGCCGGCCATTTGCGAGACCAGCGCCATCGCCTCGGGCAGCGTCCACAGCTCGGGGCCGGTCACGTCGTAGGCTTTCTTGGCGTGGCCTTCCTGGGTCAGCACGCCGACGGCCGTCGCCACGCAATCGTCGCGGCTGACCACCGGCACGCGGCCGTCGCCGGCGTTCTCGGGCTTGTGGCCGGATTGTAGCGCCGGGATCGCCATCGCGGTGCCGACCGCCTCGGAATAAAGGCTGTCGCGCAGGAACGTCCACGCGAGGCCGGACTGCTCGATCATCCGCTCGGTGGCGATGTGGTCGAAGCCTTCGACCGAAGGATTGCCGGGCGTTCGCACCCCCAGCAGCGAGGTGTAGACGACATGCTTCACGCCCTTGGCCTTCGCCGCCTCGACCGCGGCGGTGTGCTGCTCGACGCGGCTACCGACGCGCACGGTCGAGATCAGCAGCATCCGCTCGCCGCCTTCCATCGCGGCGGGCAGGGTGGACGGATCATCGAAGTCGGCGCGGCGAACATCCGCGCCGGCCTGCGCGAGGTCGGCGAGGCTTTCCGGCGTGCGCGAGAGGAGCACCAGGTCCTCCGCCGGCACCTTCTCCAGCAGCAGCTTCGCGGCCGCGTTGCCGAACTGGCCGGACGCGCCGGTGACGATGATCTTGCCCAAGGGAAATCCTCTCCTTCTTGGCGGCAATCATAACGAGTGTTACGGTTGAGGCAATAAACCAGAGGGGATTTGCGTGGCTGCCTTATCGATCGACGACCGTATCGCCTTGCAGGACCTGATCGCCGCCTATTCGTGGTCGCTCGACACCGGCGACGCCGACGGCCTCGTCGCCTGCTTCACCGAAGACTGCGTGATGAGCGAGGAGGTGTTCGAGGATCCGGACGTGTGGGAGGGGCATGAAGGCATCCGCGGGCTGATGAAGCACTACGCGGGTGCGGCGGGCTTCCCCGGCCGCCAGCATCACGTGACCCAAGTGCAATACCGCCCGCAGGACGATGGCAGCGTCAAGATGCGCGGCTTCGCCTTCGTCACCGAATGCGAAGGCGAGCCGCCGTACGTCCTGCGCTTCACCGGCTATTACGACGACCACGCGGTGCAAGGCGCCGACGGCCAGTGGCGCTTCAAGCGCAGGACCGTGCGGCTGTGGGACGGGGAGGTCTTGCAGAACTTTCCGGGGCGCGGACAATGGGTGGCGCGGAAGCGGCCGCCGTCGCTCGTGATCAAGCGGTAGCATCCTCCCCTAACCCCTCCCGCAAGCGGGAGGGGGATTGGCGCACTATTCCCCCTTCGGCTCGCGAGAGGGGGATTGGCCGCGCTGTTTCTCCCCTCCCGCTTGCGGGAGGGGCCGGGGGAGGGCAAGAATAGCCAAACAGAATTGAGGGGGTGACGACATGACCGGAAAGACCATCTTCGCGCTCGGCGCCAGCGCGGCAGCGCTCGCTTTCGCCAATCCCGCCTCCGCGAAGGATTGCGCCAGCCTCGCCAGCCTCAAGGTCGACGGCAAGGTCACCTCGGCCACGCTGGTGCCCGCCGGCACCTTCCAGCAGCCGGCCGGACCCGGCCTCCCGCCCGGCGTCGCAGCGACCGCTTACAAGGATGTCCCCGACTTCTGCCGGGTGCAGGCGACGCTGACGCCGACGAAGGATTCCGACATCAAGGTCGAGGTCTGGCTCCCCGCGAGCGGCTGGAACGGCAAGTTCGTCGCCGTCGGCAACGGCGTCTGGGCCGGGCAGCTGAGCTATTCGGCAATGGCCGACCCGCTCAAGCGCGGCTACGCGGTCGCGACCACCGACACCGGTCACACCGGCAGCGGACTCGACGCCAAATGGGCGGTCGGCCATCCCGAGAAGCTGGTCGATTTCGGCTATCGCGCGGTTCACGGGATGGTCGTCACCGGCAAGGCGGCGATCGATGCGTTCTACGGCAGGAAGCCCGGCAAGTCGTACTGGGATTCGTGCTCGACCGGCGGCCGCCAGGGGCTGATGGAAGCCTATCGCTACCCGGCCGATTTCGACGCCATCAGCGCCAAGGCCCCGGCCAACCCGATGACCGGGCTGATGGTCCAGTCGATGTGGATCGGCTGGGCGACCAAGAGCGCGCCCGGCGCCGCGCTGAGCCCGCCGACGATGGCGATGGTCCATGCCGCGGTGATCAGGCAGTGCGACAGGAACGACGGACTCGCGGATGGCCTGGTCGAGGACCCGCGCCATTGCGGCTTCGATCCCGCGTCATTGCAATGCAAGCCGGGCGAAACCGCCGCGTGCCTCAACCCGGCGCAAGTCGACGCGCTGCACATGATCTACGGCGGCGTGCGCGACGCACAGGGCAAGGTGATCCTGCCCGGCTGGCCGGTCGGCAGCGAGATGCAGCTGGCGTTGCTGGTCGGCGGCAACGAGCCGTTCCCGGTGGCGACGAGCTATTTCCGCGAGCTGGTCTATGCCGGCCAGCCCGGCTGGGATTGGAAGGTGAGCGACTACGGCAAGGAATGGGCCGACGCGAAGGCGTATGGCGCCGGCATGCTCGACGTGCCGGCGAGCGGGCTCGCGCCGTTCTTCGCCCGCGGCGGCAAGCTGCTGATGAGCCACGGCTGGACCGACGGACTGATCCCGGCGAACAACTCGGTGCTGTTCTACACCAACCTGTTGAAGGCGATCCCGGGCGCGCAAGCGCAGGGCCAGGCGCGGTTGTTCATGGTTCCCGGCATGGACCACTGCGGCGGCGGCGACGGCGCTTCCACCTACGACACGCTCGGCACGATCGACGCGTGGGCGACGAGCGGCAAGGCGCCCGAGCGGATCGTCGCCACCCGGACGCCCTCGCCCAATCCCAACGCGCCGAAGTTGCCGCCGATCAGCCGGCCGCTGTGCCCTTACCCGCTGATTGCCAGGTACGACGGCTCGGGCGACGCGAACTCGGAGAAGAGCTTCGCGTGCGGCAGGGCGGACAGCGCGGGCGCGGCTTCGAGCGGCGAGCGCGGCTGAGCGGTCAGCGTCTTGGCGCGAGGGCCCAGCCCGACGCCGGGGTGCGCGCCAGCATGCCCGACAACGACGGGGGCGCGGCTACCTTCACGTAGCCTGCCTCGCGCGCGACGTCCTCGATCAGCACGAAATCGGCCGATCGGCTGAGGCCGACCACCAGCGCGGGCGAACGTTCGAACGCCGCGCGGGCGAAGCGGATGCGGTCGCCCTCGATCGGCAGCGATCGCCCACCCTGGGCCTTGGCCCACGCGGCAAAGTTCCGCGCACCGGAGAGCGAGGGATCGTAAAGCACGACGACGCCGGCGGCCGCTCGCGGCAGCGGTTTCGCCCATGCCGCAGCGGCCGGCAGCGCGAGCGCTCCGGCCAGCGCGCCGCGCCGGGTCGCGCGGATCATTTCGCTGCTCCGTGCGGGCCCGCCGCGAGGTAATCGGCGATCTGCTTGAGATCCGCATCGCTGACCTCGCCGCGGGTGATCGGCGGCATGTTGCCGATGCCGCGGCGGGCGGCCATGATCACGTATTGCGCGGCGAGGCCGCTGCGCTGCTCGAGCAACGCCGGTTGCACCCGGCGGCCGAGCAGGCCGGTGCCCATGCCGTTCGGCCCATGGCACATCGCGCAATGCTCGACGTAGAGCTTCTCGCCGTCGGTCGCGTTCGGGCGGTCGACCAGCGTGGTCGGCTTGGGCATGCCTTGGGCCATGGCGACGCCGGCGATCCCGAGCGCGGCGACGGCGGCGAGTGCGAGCTTGCTCATGCCTTGCGCTCCTTCGCATAAGCCGTGGGCCAGATGCCGCTCTTGCCAGGCGCAAGGATGCCGTTGGGATCGAGCGCGTTCTTGACCTTCTCGTTGAGCTTGCGCAACGCCCCGCCGTTCCAGTCGTACGTCTGCGCGACCAGATCCATGTAGTCGAGGTGCGTGCGGTATTCGCCGTAGCCTTGCGCCTTGGCGTCGGCGACGAGCTGGCGGAAAAACGGGTCGATCTTCGCCATCTTGGCGGCATCGTCCTTGTCGAAGATCATCGCGTTGACGTTGATCAGGTGGCGCTCGCCGAACGCGAAGCTGCCTTGGTAATCGATGCCGAACTCCTTGTAGCGGGCATAGGTCCGCTGGAACTGCGCCAGCGCCGCCGAGCCGTCTTGCGGCAGCAACGGCGAGAAGCCGATGTGCCCGCCGCGCCCGCCGTACCAGTTGATGTTCTGCATCGGGAACGTCATCGGCGTGCCGGTCCAGCCGGAATATTCCATCGGCTGGCCCTTCACCCATGTCGTCGGCTTGAGCAGCATCGGCTTGATGTCGCTCATCGCCTTTTCGAGGATCTTGTAGGCCGCCTTGTTGACCTCCTCGCGCCCGTAAAGCCGCAGCGAAACGCCCCACCAGCCGATGTTGAACTTCTTGCGGATCGCCGTGATCACGCTGTCGTCGAGCGCGCCGGGCTTTTCGGTCCATTCCTTGCGGGTGGTCAGCACCGCGGCGGCGCGCAGCCAGTTGCCGATGCTCGGGCTCTGCTGCAGCAGCCGCTCGCGCCGCAGTGGCCCGATAGTGTCGACCATCGCCTTGAGGTCCTCGGGCTTGTCGTATTCGACGTCCATGCCCATCAGGCTCTCGGGCTCGGGCATCAGCCACATGTTGGCCTTGGTGACCACGCCGAAGTTCGACTGGACGAACATCTGGTCCCACCCCGGGCCATACCCGAACGGATAGAGGCCCCACGTGGGCGCCTTGGAGAACGCACCCATGCCCGTGCGCACGACCTCGCCGGTCGGCAGCACCACTTCCATGCCGCAGAAGTTCTTCGTGTTCTCGCCATAGGGCGTGTAGCCGACCCCGCGGTCGAGCGCGTTGCCGATCACTGAGCCCCACGAGTTGCCGGGGGTCGACAGCCAGAACGGCAGCTTGTGCTGCTGCAGGTAATCGTAGAGGTCGTAGAAGCCGACGCCAGGCTCGAGCGTGACGACGCCGTTGGCCGCGTCGAACTCGATTCTCTTCATGCGGCTGAGGTCGAGCACCACGCTGCCGGCCAGCTCGGGCGCCGAGGTGCCGTAGCCGAGGTTCTTGCCGCGGCTGATCGGCCACAGCGGCAGGCGGAACTGGTTGGCGATCTTCACCGCCGCCTGCACTTCCTCGACCGATGTCGGCGCGATCGCGCCCGCGGGGTGATGCCGCGCGTCGTCGATCGCGAACTTGTCCTCGTAGCCGACCCTGTCGAGATCGGTGAAGAATACCTTGTCGGCGCCGAGCGCCGCTTCGAAAGCCTTTTGCGCCAGGCTCATCTTGGCGGCGGTGAAGCCGGGTGGGAGAGGAATGTCTGCTGCCATTACGTTACCTTACCTAATCCGTCCTTCCTGAGCTTGTCGAAAGGCTGTTCTTCCTTTCGAGCGCCGCGCCAGAAGAAAAAGCGGTCCTTCGACAGGCTCAGGACGGACGGAAATTGGGGAATCCATCATGCGCCCGAGGCCCACTTGGTCCGCGCCGGCGGCCTTGCACCGGCATCGAGGCGCACGACCTCGCCGTTGATCAGCGGCGTGCGGATGAGGAATTCGGCGACCGCAGCGTATTCGTCCGCGGTGCCGGCGCGTTTGGGGAATTCGTTGCCGTCGACCAGCTCGGCGACGAAGTCGGGCGGCAGCGAGGCCACCATCGGCGTGCCCATGAAGCCCGGCGCGACCGCGTTGACGCGGATGGCGTGGCGCGAAAGGTCGCGCGCCCACACCAGCGTGAGCGCCGCCAGCGCCGCCTTCGCGGCGGTGTAGGCGCTCATGCCCTCCTGGCCTTCGAAGCTGGCGATGGAGCAGGTGTTGACGATCACCCCGCGCTCGCCGTCGGGGCCAGTGGGCTTGTTCGAGATCATGCGGTGCGAGACATGCGCGGCCACCTGCGTCGCGCCGACGAGGTTCACGGCGATGATGTTGCGGAATTGGGCCATATCGCATGGTCCCTCCGGCGTCGCCACTGCGCCCAGCCCGCCGATACCGGCATTATTGAGCAGCATGTGGATCTCGCCGTAACGATCGGCGACGTGTTGCACCGCCGCGTTGACGGAACCTTCGTCGCCAACATCGCACTCGATGAAATCCGCACCCATCGGCGGCTTGCCCGCACGGTCGAGCGAGACCACGGTCGCACCGGCGCCAAGCAGGCGATGAACGCCGCCTTCTCCCAGTCCGGAATTGCCGCCGGTAACGATGGCGACCTTGCCGCTCGGATCCACTGCCCTCTCCCGCCGCGCGAGCCGCGACTTTAACGCTCGTTACTTTTCAGCTAGCACCGCGACAAGTCAAGGAGGGGACTGGATTTGCCTTCGCGCGAGGACCTGTACGCGGCGCTCGACCGCTATTGCGAAGCGTTGCTTGCGCGCGATTCGGGACGGCTCGTGTGGGCGTCCGACGCGCTCGTGACCGAGAACAACGTTGCCCTGCAACCGGGCGACGCCCTCTGGGGGACGATCACGGCGCTCGGGCCATATGACCTGCGCTTCGCCGACGTGTGGACCAGCCAGGTCGCGCTATTCACAACCGTGACCGAGACACGTGACACCTCGGGCGCCTGCATCCGGATCGGCCTGCGAGGCAATGCCATCGCCGAGGTTGAGACAATCGTCGTGCGCCAGGCCGACGAGGCGCTGCTGTTCCCCTACCCGAAATTCGAGACGAAGCCGGTGATGGAAACGCCGGTCCCGCGAAATGAGCGCTCCGATCGCGACGCCATGATCGCGCTCGCCGACGGCTATTTCTCCACCCTCCAGCTCAACGACGGGACCATCCGCACGAAATTCCACGCTGGCTGCAACCGCATCGAGAACGGCGTGAAGACGACCAACAATCCCGATTTCTTCGTCCCGGTCGCCGGGTTGCCGTGCGAAGAGCAGTTCCGTCTCGGCAACTACCGCTACGACGACCGCCTGCGCGGCCGCCGCTTCCCGCTGGTCGACGAGGAGCGCGGCATCGTCCTCGCCCACGGCTTCATCGACCATTGCGGCCAGCTCGGCGATTACCAGCTGACCGACGGGACCCGCGTCTCCAGCCCGATCCGACGGCCGCACACGTTCTACCTGTCGGAAGCCTTCAAGATCCGCCAGGGTGCGATCGAGCAGATCGAGGCGAACTTCATCACCGTGCCCTATCACATGCCCAGCCCGTGGGATTCCTTGGGGGACGCGCGCGCATGACCGGGGGCCGCCGCATCCTCGCCCTCGTGCTCGTCGCGGGCGTGTTCATCCTCGACGGTTACGACATCAACTCGATGGCGCTGGCGGCGCCGCGGCTGCGGCAACCGCTCGGCCTCGCGCCCGAGCAATTCGGCTGGGTGTTCTCGGCGCTGCTGATCGGCCTCGGCGCTGGTTCGGCGCTGATCGGGCCGCTCGGCGACCGGTTCGGCCGCCGGCCGCTGATCGTGTTCGGCTGCCTGGCGATCGCCTGCGCCACGCTCGGCACGGCGACGGCCACCTCGCTCACTGCCTTCTTCATCTGGCGCCTGCTGACGGGCCTCGGGCTGGGCGCCGCGCTGCCCAACTGCAGCGCGCTTTCGGCCGAGCTGGCGCCGGAGGACAAGCGGGCGACGATCATGGTGCTGGTCTCGGCAGGTATCTCCGGCGGGGCGCTGCTCGCCGGCGTCTTTGCGCCGAACCTGGCGGCTCTGGACGGCTGGCCCGCGCTGTTCATCGCGCCGAGCATCCTGGCGGTGCTGGTGGCGATCGCGCTCGGGTTCGTGCTGCCGAAGGATGTGCCCGAACAGCCATCCGTGAGCGCTAAGCCCGCCAGGGTGCCGCAACTCGAGCTGTTGCGAACGCCGTGGCTTTTCCCCTTCGCGGTGTTCGCCGTGGCGCTGACGATGAACTCGGCCAACCTCTACCTCCTCAGCCAGTGGATGCCGACGATCCTCCCGCACGCGGGGTTCACGGTCGACCAGGCGGCGCGGGTGTCCGGGCTGTCGCAGGGTGCCGGGATCGTGCTTGGCCTCACGGTGAGCTGGGCGGTCGACCACTGGCGGCCCGGCACGACGATGGTGGCCGCCTATCTCGTGGTCACCGCCGCGTTGCTGCTGATGGGCTTGTCTGTCGTGACCGGGCCCGGCGCCTGGACTGCGCTGCTGCTGGTCGCGATGGGCGGCGTGTCCGGCGGGGCGATGGCCTTCCCGGCATTGACCGCCTACCTGTTTCCGCCGCGCCTGCTGTCCTCGGCAATCGGTCTCGGCGTGCTCGTCGCCCGCGTGGGTGCGATCGTGGCCCCGCTGATCGGTGGCGCAATGCTGAAGGCCGGAGCGACCCCGGGACAATTCCTGCTCGCCGCCGGCATCCCGGCGGCGCTGTGTGCGCTGGTTTGCCTGGGCTTGCCGGCCGCCCTGACGGTGCGGCGACGCCAGCCAGCCGCGCCCGCTCCGGCCTGAAATCGATCTCGCGGTTCGTCAGTTGCCCTTGGAGCCCGCCTGCAATGAGCTGCGAGCATGGAGGCAAAAGTCGGGCTGTTCGCCTCGTTGCCACACCGTGGCCGACGGAGCGCAGCGCAGACGCTCTATCACCGCTCCTCCCAATCCTTGAGCCGCCAGCCACCGAACACCGCCGGGTCGCCCTCGCGCGGCCGGCGCGCGTCGAAGCGGGCGTGGCTGCAGCCGGCGACTTGCGACAGGTCCGGCAGCCACGGCACCCGTCAGCGTCCGGCTTCGGCGTCCCATCCGCGAATGAGCGCTTCAAGGCTTCGAATGAAACTCGGTTCGGGTTGCATATCGCCAAGAACCGGATCATTCGGCAGCATCGTCCAGCCGGTTACGAGCGTTGAAACTGAGCGCTGTGCATCGAAAGCAAGGACCGGATCGATGCCGAGCCTGGTCAGCTCTCCCATCATGTACATCGTGAAGGCTCGCAGCACTTCCGGCTCCATCCTGGACTGCAGCATCAGTAGGCGAATGTCGCGAATTTCCCGCTGCTTGCGCCAAATGACAATCCCGTAGTTTCGCAGCCACTGCCGCCAATCGCGCGACTCCGGCACTTGAGCGAGACACTCACGGAAAATCTGTTCGCACATGAGGCCGAACAAAGCTTCCTTGTTCTTGACATGCCAATACAGCGAGGGTGCGCGAGCGCCAACGGCCGCCGCCACGTTGCGCAAGCTAACGGCCGCCAGCCCTCGCTCGGTGAGGATGTTCAGCGCAGCTGCAACAATCGATGAACGGTCGAGCCGGGAGGGCGCCATATCGGGGCTTTCTGCGCTAGACTAACAGTGTTAGTCTAGCGCCGTCGTTGTGTTGGGGGTCTCAACAATGCGTCTCGCTGACTGCCGCTCTTACCATGCGCTGCCTCTTGCGTGGCTCCAGAGAACTGAAGCAAGGCCGTTCGCTCGTTTTCGCCGCCTCCTCGCGGTCGTGGCGGCGGCCTCGTCGCTTGCGGCGATGCCCGCCCACTGCCAGTCGAGCACGGACGTCGTCACGGAAGCGGAGGACGCCTTTGGAACGCGGATCGGCCTTGAGCAGATCGGACTGTATAATGAATCCCAGGTTCGCGGCTTCAGCCTGGCGCAAGCCGCCAACTATGAGGTAGACGGTGTCTACATCGCCACCCTGTCGACCCCGGGAAATCCGATCCTCCAAGGGGTCACGACACGTGTGGGATGGAATGCACTCCAGTCCGATTTACCTGCCCCTTCCGGCATCGTCGACTATTCAATCGCGTCGCCGGGTGCGGGCACGC
Organism: Croceibacterium sp.; assembly: GCA_025450635.1. Lineage (GTDB taxonomy): Bacteria > Pseudomonadota > Alphaproteobacteria > Sphingomonadales > Sphingomonadaceae > Croceibacterium_B. The sequence continues at coordinate 18,054 of JANWHA010000022.1, forward strand.
ACACCTATCTCGAGACCGGGCTACTTGATCAATGGTCGCCGTATCTCTTCGGTACGGCTTCGACGAGCAGCATTTCGGGAAAATGGGGATTCACAGCCGGGTTACAGGCTCTGCCCTACAGCCAGCGAATCGATGGAGCGCACTCGCGGCAGTTCGGCGGCGGCTTCGTGGCGGAATGGCGGCCGGACAAGGACACTTCGATAAAGGGGTTCGCGAGCGCGTCTGACTTTCACTCGCCGGGCGATTGGGGTTTTGTAGCAACCGATCCTGCCCTGCCGCCCAAGCCGGACTACCCCCGAAACTACGCGGCGACGGATTCTCGGACCGACGTCGCTCAATTTCTCGCCGGTGTGATCGGCCGCACCAGGAAAGGCAGGTGGGACCTGCACGCCGGGGTATTTTACTCCGCCCTGGACCTTAATCCTGTCGACTTCACGTTGCTGCCGCTCGACCATCTCGGCGAAGGGCGCGCACTTGCCATCTACAGTCATCGCGGGACCGCAAACGCCATATCTGGCGAGATCAAGGTCGCTTACCGGTTGAGTGGCAGTAGCCGGCTGTTTGCTTCGCTCCGCGGACGAGAAACCATCTATCGTACCCCCAACGCCAGCGTCATCGACCTTGGCCCAGCCAGCATCGAGGACGGCGTCAATTCGGGCGATGTGGGCTCTATCGGACCCACCGTCCGCACTCACGACGTCATCAGGCAGGCGGAAATGGCCGTGGGGCTCGAACAGCGCTTTTCCGACCGGCTCCTTCTGCGGGGCGCCCTGCGCAAGGCCTTCTATGAGAAGGCCGTTACGCCACCCGGTCTGCCCACCGGCCGCCGCACGGACGCCCCTTGGCTATTCAACGCAGAAGCGGTCCTCGCGCTTTCCCGGACTGTGACGGTCTTTGGCACCTACACGCGAGGGATCGAAGAATCGGGATCTGCGCCGACCAACGCGACCAACCGCTTTGCCGCGCTGCCGGCGGTGACGGCAACTCAGTCCGAACTCGGATTGGATGCAAAGCTCAGTCCCAAGCTCGCCTTCATAGGCTCGATCTTCCAGGTCGCGAAGCAGACCCCAGGGTTTGACCCTGCGGGTGCCTATCGGCTGATCAACAAGGAACGACACCGGGGCGTGGAACTCTCGCTCACGGGTGAGGTTGCAAGCGGACTGAGTGCGGTGCTCGGCGCGGTGTTTCTCGACCCCAGGCAAGAGGGTGAGCCGGTGGATGCAGGCCTCGAAGCTCGTCGCCCGGTAGGTGTATCCGGAACCGTCGCCACCGCGAGCCTTAGTTATGCCGTTCCGGGGCTCTTGGGTCTGTCGCTTGATGGTCAGCTCAATTACACTGGTGCCCAACTGGTGCATGCCAACGGCGATTTGAAAGTCTCCGCCTTGGCGGTTGCGAATATCGGAGCCAGATATCCTCTCAAGCTTGGGCCCCGAAACGTAGTCGTTCGGCTGCTCGTGTCGAATGTTCTCAATGCGAGTGCATGGCAAACGAGCACATCGCAAATCCTCGAGCGTACTCCGCCGCGGGCGATCCGAATTACCTTCAGCCTGCGCGATTAGCCGGACGCGTCCGTTCGAGGAACAGCGAGCGGCCCTTGTCGTCCGTCGCTTCGAGCCGCGCGATCAGCTTGCCGACCAGTTCGTCGAGCTTGGCGAGGTCGGGTTCGGAAAGGCCCGACAGCAGATAGTCGGCCACCGCGTGCGTTTGCGGGCGCATGATCTCGTACAGCCGCCGACCTTCGGGCGTCAGCTTGAGCACCTTGCGCCGGCGGTTGTGCGGATCGGGCTCGATGGTGATACGCCCGTGCCGCTCCAGCGTCTGCACCGCCCGGCTGACGCTCATCGCATTGACGCCGGTGTGCTCGGCCAGCTCATGGCTGGCGCTCGCGCCGAGGCGGCCGATCGCCATCAGCAGGCGGAATTCGTTGAGGCTGATATTGTGCCGGTGCGACAAGTGCGTCGAGAACGGCGCCATCAGGCGGTTGTTGAGCTTCAGCAGCCGATGCAGCGTGCCCACGCGTCCGCCGGGCTCGCTGACGGCCAGGTGCCGATCGTCGATGGTTTCGTGTCGTCCCAACTGGCGGTCCCCCCCGATTGCGCGCGCCGGTTTGAGCAGGCTCAAAGCGCGGCCTTGCCTCGACTGTAACAGGCGTTACGGTTCCAAGCCAAGAATCAATAGGAGAAATCGGGCCATGGGCGCCTTTCCGCAGACGATTCACTTCTTCGGCAGCAACACCCCGCGGCGGACCGAGATTTCCAAGCGCAATCTAGAGGTCGAGGGTGAAATCCCCGTCGAGGTCGAAGGCGCGTTCTTCCGCGCCGTGCCGGACAATGCCCACGCGCCGATGTTCGAGGACGATATCGCCTTGAACGCCGACGGGATGATCGCCCGCTTCAACTTCGAGAGCGGGGCGGTCGATTTCGACATCAAATACGTCGAGACCGAGCGCTACAAGGCCGAGAAGCAGGCCCGCCGCGCGCTCTTCGGCCGCTATCGCAACCCGTTCACCGACGATCCGAGCGTCAAGGGCGTCGACCGCACGGTTTCGAACACCACGCCCGTGTGGCACGGCGGACGACTGTTCATGACCAAGGAAGACGGGCGCGGGTACGAGATCAATCCGCACACGCTCGAGACCGTCGGCAAGTGGGACTATTACGGCGCGCTCAAGTCCGAGACTTTCACCGCCCATCCGCGGATCGACCCGGGCACCGGCGAGATGTTCTTCTTCGGTTACGAGGCCGGCGGCTTGTGCAGCCTCGACGTCGCCTACGGCATCGCCGACAAGGAAGGCAACCTGACCAGCGAGCAGTGGTTCAAGCAGCCTTATTGCTCGACGATCCACGACTTCGTGATCACCGAGAAATACGCGATCTTCCCGATCTTCCCGACGCTGGCCGACCTCGACCGCCTGAAGGCCGGCGGCGCGCACTGGGCGCACCACCAGGACCTGCCGAGCTGGGTCGGCATCATGCCGCGCTACGGCAAGGTCGAGGAGATGAAGTGGATCGAGGGCCCCGTCGGCGTCTCGGTGTTCCACGAGGTCAACGCCTACGACGACGGCGAGTTCGTCCACATCGACATGTGCCTGACCGAAACCAATGCCTTTTCCTTCATGCGCGAGGCGGGCGGCATCCATAAGCCGCAGCAGGAAGTCCAGGGCGCGCTGACCCGCTGGACGATCGACATGTCGCAAGCGGAGCCGACAATCCAGGAGCGCCCGCTTGGACCTCCGGGCGACCTCCCTCGCTTGGCCGACGCCGACCAGGGCAGGCCCTACAGCCACGCGTGGTATCTCAGCATGAACCCGCAGGGCGGCCCGCCCATGCCCGGCGGCCCGGTCGGTGTGAACTTCAACGCGCTGCTGAGGATCGAGGTCGGCAACGGCCGGCTCGAAGTGATGGGCGTGCCGCCCGGCGCCGCGATCAGCGAGCCGGCGCACGTGCCCTCGAGCGAGCCGGGGCACGAAGGCTGGCTGCTCTCGGTGGTCGACGTCCCTAACAACCCGGACCCCGCGCAGCTGATTCCCGGCGACTATTCGTCCGAGCTATGGATCGGGGATGCGGGCGAGGTCGCCAAGGGGCCGATCGCCCGGGTGAAGACCGGCCTTCCGCTGCGCAGCCAGGTCCACGGAACCTGGGTTGCCCGCGAGAAGCTCGAGGCGAGCAAGCTCACGGCCTGAACGACGGAGGACGGCCAGGGGCTCAGCCCTGGCCGTCGTCGTGCTTCTTCTGATCCGGCTTGCCGCCCTTGCCGGCCGCTGCCGCCTTGCGAGCTTGCTGCTGCTGGTGCCCGGCTTGTGCGGCGCGCGCCTGGGCCTGGTGTTCCAGCGCGGCCTGCTTCGCGAGGCTCGCCTGCTTGGCGCGCTGCTCGGCGGCTAACTGGGCTTGCTCGGCCTTGCGCCTGTCATCGGCTGCGGCAGCGGCCTGGCGCGCAGCGGCGGCTTTGGCCTGCTCGGCCCTTTGCGCATCGGCCTTCGCCAGCTGGACCCGTTGCTCGGCCGCCTGCTTGGCCTGGGCGGCCAGCGCCTTCTGCCTGGCCGCGGCGTTCGCTTCGGCAAGTTGCTGCTGATGTTGCGCGTGCAGCTTGGCCTGCTCGGCCCGCTGGTCGCGGACCTTGCTTTGCTCGGCCGCTTGCCGGGCTTTCTGTTCGGCCAGCTTCGCCGCGCTCGCCTGCTCGGCCCGCTGCCGAGCGGCTAGCTGCGCTTGCTCGGCCTTGCGCCTGGCATCGGCCGCGCCGGCTGCCTGGCGGGCGGCGGCGGCTTTCGCCTGCGCGGCCCTTTGTGCGTCGGCTTTCGCCAACTGAGCCCTTTGCTGCGCCGCCTGTGCAGCCTGTGCGAGCGACGCCTTCTGCCTCGCTACCGCGTTCGCCTGGGCGAGTTGCTGCTGATGCTGCGCTTGCAGCCTGGCCTGCTCGGCGCGCTGGTCGCGGGCCTGGTTCTGCTGGCCCGCTTGCTGCTGGGCGAGCGCCTGACGCTGCCGAGCGAGTTGTTGCGCGCCGGCCTGTTGCTGGCGGGCCACGGCCTGACGCTGCTGCGCCAGCTTCTGGGCCTCGGCTTGCTGTTGCTGCTGCGTGGCGCGCTGATCGGCGGCGCGGTTGGCCAGCTGGGCGCGCTGGGCCTCCTGCTGGCGGCGAATATTCGCCAGCTGCTGCAGATCGGCGCGCTGCTGGTCCTGGCTGTAGAGCCGTGGCGGAGGCGTGCGGAAGTCCGCTTGCTGCCAGCCGCTGAAGCTGGTCTCCGCATGGCGCCTGACGAGCGCCTCGCTCGCCCAGTCGCGCTGCAGTTGCGGATCGTTCCTGGCGTCCCACTGCTGCCATTGCTGGCGCTGGCGCCGGGCCTCATCCAACTGGCGCTGCTCGCGGGCGATCTCGTCGCGGTGCTGCTGCCACAGCGGCGCCGCCACGCCGAAGCGCTGCTCGCGGTGGGCCGCCTGGTACATCTCGGCGGCGCGGGCGTAGTAGTTCTGCGCCGCCTGCCGCTCGCGTGCGGCCCTGCGGGCGTCGATCAGCCGGCCGGACCGGTCGTAGATGGTGACCAGGTCACCGTCGCGATAGCCGTAGCTGTAATAGGGATCGCTGATCAGGAACGGCCGGGCGCTGTCGGGCTGATAGTAATAATAGCGATAGCCGCCGGATACCGGCTCGGCATAGCGGACGTAGTGATCGGCCGTTTCCCAGCCCCACGGGCGCACGTCGCCGTAATCGAAGCCGTAGTCGGGCGGCGCGTCGCCGAGCATGCCGGTGAGCCCCGCGGCCATGCCGAGGTACTGGTAATCGTCGGGCGAGGCGTCGGGCGCGTAGGCGACATCGCTTCCACCGGAATAATCGGCGATCGGCGCCTGCCGATAATTGCCGCTATAGGACGTTCTCATCGGTTCGGCCCGCGGCAGCGCGGTGCCGCCGCGGTTCAGATATTGCGGATCGACCTGGGCCAGGTCGCTCATCGACCAGCCGGGCTGCGCAGCCGGGGTCGCGGCCGCCGGTGCGGTCGCGTTGTCTTGTTGCGCGTTCGGTCCGCACGCGGCGAGCGAAGCCGCCAGAGCGGTGGTGGCGGTGACGGCGAGAAGACGACGGACTGTGGCTTTCATGGCGCCACTCTCCTTTCAATTGACCGAGGGTAAACTCGGAAAGAGGCCGGTTGTGCCCGGGCCGGTCTGAACCCGTCGTGGGCGGTCTGTTCATCTCCCAGTCTATTTTGCTGAATGGCGTCCGCCTATCGGGCTTCGATCGGCGCCTCGGCCGCGGTTGCATCCGGCGGCAACCGGTGCATACTCGCAGCCAAAATCAGGGGAGAGTCTCCATGAATCTGCGCTTCGTCGGGGCCGCGCTGGCCATGCCGCTGTTTCTCGCCGCCGGGGCCGCAGCCGCCGCGGGCGATCCACCCACAGCCACCGCTTCCGGCGCGACGACCGCGCCGGACGAGCCCGGGCTCAAGGCTCCGAAAGGCTGGAAGGCGCCGCGCACCGAGTGGGGCGACCCCGACCTCAGGGGCCGCTGGCCGATCGACAACCTCAGCTCGACGCCCTCCCAGCGGCCGCCGAACCTCGGCACCAAGGCGTGGCTGACCGACGCGGAATACGCCGCCGCGACGAAAGCGGCGGAAGAACAGCTCAAGCTGTATCAGGAAGAGGTCAAGGCCAACCGGATGGGCATGGGCCACTGGACCGAGCGCGGCACGCCGGTGCGGCAGACATCGCTGATCATGGAGCCGGCCAACGGGCGCATCCCGCCGCCCACGCCGCTCGGCGCCGAGCTCTCGAAGAACATGAAGAGCAGCTGGACCGAGAAGACCTTCGAATGGGTCACCGACTTCAGCCCGATGGACCGCTGCATCACCCGCGGCTTGCCCGGTTCGATGCTGCCGGGCGCCTACAACAGCGGCATCGAGGTCTGGCAGTCGCCCGGCTATGCGGTGATCAGGACGGAAGAGATTCACGAGGCGCGGATCATCCCGATCGCCGCGGGCAAGGGCCCGCCTCCGGCGCCGGTCAAGGGCTGGATGGGCTATTCGGTGGGCCACTGGGAAGGCGATACGCTGGTCATCGAGACGACCAATTTCGTCCCCAACCAGCCGATCGGCGGCGATGGCGGCGCCGGGCGGCCGGTGCCCAACAGCGACCAGATGAAGGTCGTCGAGCGGCTCACTCCGACAGGGCCGAACCACATCCATTACGAAGCGTGGGTCAGCGACCCGGTCACGCTTTCCGCGCCGTTCAAGTACGACTTCCCGTGGACCCGCAACAAGAACTACGTGCAGTACGAATACGCCTGCTTCGAAGGCAACGAGCAGACCCGCGGCTATATCGAGGGCACCAGCCCGTTCGAAGTCGCCAAGCGTGAGGCGCGCGAGAAGGCCCGCCAGGCCGGAACGCTGGCCGCAGTCGATCACGATACGTCATCGAGCAACAAGTGAGGCGGGCAAGGCTGGCACTCGCGCTCGGCCTCGCCGCGCTGGCCTTCGCCGCGCCTGTTGCCGCGCAGGAGAAAAAAGGGGCCGTTCGACATGCCGGCGATCCACATCTTCAAGGTGTGGGGCGGCCAGATCCACGAGATCGAAGCGGTCGGCTGGACCGCGCCGTACAAGATTCCGGACGTGTTCGAAGCGAGGTAACTCCGATTACTGGATCTTCCAGTTGACCTTGTTGGAATAGGGCATTTCGACCGGTTTGCCATGTTCATCGGTCGCCGGATCGAATCTAGCCCGCCTAACGATCATCTCACAGGCCGCTTCATCCAGATCAGCCGAACCGCTCGACTTCGTGATAACGCAGTCCTTTGCGCGGCCATCCGTTCCGACGGTGACGGTGAAATAAGTCGTGCCCTCCCGGTGTTCGCGAAGCGCTTTCGCCGGATAGTCGTCCATCGTCACCCAACTCTTGCCGCCGGCATGCAGCGGAGTCGCCGTGAGCGCCACAACCAACACAGCAACACGAAAAACCGACCTCGTCATTCTCACATAACAGCATCGTGACAGTCGCGATGCAACGCCTAAGAAGCGCGCGCCCATCCGCGCCGGAACCAGACACCGCCGCTCACGCGTTTAACCCGCGAAAAGGACCAGGTTGAGCGGCGATGGCCTCCAATCACCGACGATGGAAGACGCTATGCCAGCTGGAGGCGTGGCTCGACCCGCTGATGCTGTGGCTCAGCATCGCGTGGCTGGTCGTGGTGGTCGTCCAGTTGCTCGACCCGCACAGCAATCCGGTCCTCGAGGCCATCGCCACCGTGCTGTGGATCGTGTTCATCGTCGACTTCGTGGTCCGCTTCTCGCTGGCGCCGGGCAAGCGAACGTTCCTCAAGCGCAACTGGCTGGTGCTCATCGCGCTGCTCGTCCCGGCGCTCAGGATATTTCGCATCTTCGCCGTGTTCCGCGCGGCCGGCGCCCTGCGCGGCATCCAGCTGGTGCGCATCGTCGGCACCGCCAACCGCGGGATGAACGCGCTGCGCCATTCGCTGGCGCGGCGGCAGTTCGGCTACGTCGGCGGGATGACCCTGCTGGTGGTCACTCTCGGCGCGGCCGGGATGCTTTATCTGGAGCCGGCGAAGGAGGTCGGCGGCGGGTTCAAGTCCTATGCCGACGCGCTGTGGTGGACGGTGATGCTGCTGACCACCATCGGCAGCCAATACTGGCCGCAGACCAGCGAAGGCCGCATCCTCGCGGTGCTGATGTCGATCTATGGCCTGGCGGTGTTCGGCTACATCACCGCGGTGCTGGCGAGCTTCTTCATCGGCCGCGACGCCGAGGAGCCCGAGGCGCCGATCGTCGGGGTGGACGACATCGGGGAACTGCGCGACGAGATCGCCGCGCTGCGGGCGGCACTCGAGGCCAAGGGCGCCATCTCCGCGCCGAGGAATGGTCCCCGCCGAAACGCTTCGGCGGGGACATCGCAAGTCAGGCGTGACCGGGATCGGCCGTCTGTTCCGCCGAAGGCTGCCCCTTCTTCGTGAGCGCGTCGGTAACCACCTCCGACACAAAGCCGAACGCAACACCGATGAGCACCGAGATCACGGTCGGGACAATCGCCTCGGTCGGCGTCATGGTCGAGCCGTCCGGGTGTTTCACCAGCAGATCGACCGCCGCGACGCACGCGAAACCGAAGAAACCGATCGGGATGATGCCGAGGTAGGGCACCTTGGACGTCAGCACGATCAGCGCCGCGCCCAAACCGACCGCCACCGGGGCGGCGAGCGTGCCGAGGGCAGAGAATGCTCCGCCGGCCAGTATCAGGGCAACCATGCCGACGATCGCGCCCCAGATCATGCAGGCGGCCGCCGTGATAGAGCCGGTGGCCTTGCCGCCGGCCTGGAAGTGGGTTCCCCACGAGATGAACGAGATCCACACCTGAAGGCTCATGGCCACCAACGCGGCGAGACCGAACAGCCAGGTATCGACGACGGCGAGTACGCCCACCGAAAGGGCAAGTGCGATATATGCGGGCATTTCAGTAGACCTCCCAAGCGACGAGTTTTTGTCCAACGGCCGCGGCTCTCCCCCGAGGCACGCAGCATGATTACGCCGGGGAGGAGCGCTCGGCAACAAGCTTGCGTTTGTCCTCCACGATGCGATGATCCCGGGCAAACGCAACGACGGGAGAGCATCATGCTGGGACGAACGCTGGCCGCGCTGGCGGCGCTGGCCCTGACGGGCTGCAACGCGCATGATCCGAGCACCGCCTCCGCCCCCGAGAACCGCGCGCTGCTCGACAAGGTCGAGATCATGGACTTGCTGAGCCGCTACTATTCGAACTTCGGCGCGGACAGCTCGCTCGGCTTCAACGCCTTCTACACCGACGACGCGGTGTTCGACGTCAACGGCCATGTCGGCAAAGGCAAGGCGGGCATCCAGGGCATCTACGCCAGCCTCAAGGGCGAAAACCCGGCCGACCGCGGCACCTTCCATATGCTGATGACCAACCCGGTGATCGACGTGAACGGCGACAGCGCCACCGCGCGCCTGCTGTGGACCGGCATCCTCAACACCAAGATCGATGGACCACCCGAGTTCGTCGAGCAGGGCCGCGAGTACGACAAGCTCGTCAAGAAGGATGGCAAATGGCTGATCGCCAAGCGCGTGGTGATCGCCGACAGCGGCCTGCCACCGAGCTTCAAGGACACCTACACGCCGCGGAAGGACTACAACATTTCGAAGGATTGAGGTGGAGTGAGAAAACCCCAGCGTTTCTCAGCCCTTTCGGCAGTTATCTTGACGCTGAGCGGATGCGGCCAGCATCTCGGCTCTTATGCCCTGGAGGCCGTTCAGGTTGTGCCAGAGGTGCCCAAGTCGCACTACGGACCATCTTCTTCTGCGTACGGTCGATACCTGGACGTCCTCATTGCTTCGAAGACGAGTCTCACCTCGTTCGGAACCAACGTCGACGCGGTCTACGTCGATGCGGATTTCTGCCCGCTGCGCAATGCCCATGGCCTGATTGTCTTCGGTCCATACAGCGGTGAGCGACAGGACGTTAGCCTCCCCTCCATTGCCGGCGCCCTCCACGCGGGGAGAGACGGACTGTTCCGATATCGTCTATATGTGGTTGTCGCTTATAGAGTCCAGCGGCAGGCTGCCGAGCCCGGACAAATTCAGTTGCCGACGTATGATCTGGTCTCGGCCAATCGCGACATTTGCCTGCGGCTATTTGCGCCGGGCTACAATCTGATCCAATCGCGCTCCGACACGATCAGAGTGCCCGCCTCGATGATATCTGCGGCAATTAAGAGAGATATCGTCCCGGGTCAGATCAGCGCGTAATAGCGCAGCAAATTTCCGTCGCTGCGCCGCTCTCCAACCCCGATAAAGACGTGCTTGGTCAGCCAGTCGTGCTTGCCGATGGGACACTCGAAGGTCGGGTTGCCGCGCAGGTAGTATTCGTCGTGCGGCACCGGCTCGCCATTGTTGAACGCCCAGTCGCGCAGGCGCGCCATCGTGTGGGGCTTGCGGCCCCACAGGAAGCCCTTGTTGTTGAGCAGGATGATCGTGCCGTCATCTTCCTCGAGCAGGTAGCGCGCGTCGAACACCGCGACGTCGTCGGGCCGGAAATAGGCGTAGTCGCCGCCCGAGCCGGGGATCGCCCGGCCCTTCAGGCGCGGCCCCTCGAAGGTGCCGCCCTTGACCAGGACCGCGCTGCGCATGCCGCCG
>JANWHA010000023.1 GCA_025450635.1 Croceibacterium sp.
CAAGCGTCAGCACCGCGGTTTTCAATCCGGAAAAGCTCATGTTGAGATCGCCGCTGTCCTTCATCGGACGCGGCAGCGCGACCGCGCCGCGGCGGCCGCTTTCGGCCAGCTTCGACAGCGCCGGGCCACCGGGATAAGGCAGGCCGAGCAGCTTCGCCGTCTTGTCGAAGGCCTCGCCCGCTGCGTCGTCCTGCGTGTCGCCGAGCAGCGTGTAGTCGCCGACGCCGCCAACCGCATAAAGCTGGCTGTGACCGCCCGACACCAGCAGCGCCACGAATGGGAACGCCGGCTTGGGCGCGGCCAGCAGCGGCGATAGCAAATGCCCCTCGAGGTGGTGCACGCCGAGCACCGGTATGCCCAGCGCGAACCCGAGCGCGTTGGCGACGCTCGCGCCGACCAGCAAGGCGCCGGCGAGCCCCGGCCCCTGCGTATAGGCGATGCCGTCGAGGTCGCTCAAGGCGCGGCCGGCGTTGGCCAGCACGGCTTCGGTCAGCGGCACCACGCGGCGGATGTGATCGCGCGACGCGAGCTCGGGGACCACGCCGCCGTAGGCCTGGTGCATCGCGACCTGCGAATGCAAGGCGTGCTCCAGCAGCCCGTCGTGGCTGTCGTAAAGAGCGAGCCCGGTTTCGTCGCAGGACGTCTCGATGCCGAGTACGAGCAAATCACGCCTCCTGAAGGGCGCAAAGTATAGCTTGCTTGCGACGGCTCGCACGGACTGCTATACTGCAAAGCTTCGCTTAAGTCGTTGCTCTTGATAAGGATTAGTCGCCAATGCCCAGTGTTCGCGTCCGCGAAAACGAGCCGTTCGAGGTTGCGCTCCGCCGCTTCAAGCGGACGATCGAGAAGACGGGCCTCCTGACCGAGCTCCGCGCCCGCGAGTTCTACGAAAAGCCGACCGCCGAGCGCAAGCGCAAGCTGGCCGCCGCGGTCAAGCGGCATTACAAGCGCCTGCGCAGCCAGCAGCTGCCGCCGAAGCTTTATGAGGCAAACGCGCGTTTACGAATACCGGGGGCGAAGCGATTCGCCCCTTTTTATTTTGGAGCCGGCATGTCATTGAAGACCCGAATCACCGAGGACATGAAGGATGCGATGCGCGCCAGGAACGCCGCGCGCCTGTCGACGATTCGCCTGCTGCTCGCCGCGATCAAGCAGAAGGAGCTCGACGAGCGCGTCGATGCGGGCGAGGCGGACATCGTCGCCATCATCGAGCGGATGATCAAGCAGCGCCGCGAATCGATCACCCAGTTCGAGGCGGGCAAGCGGGCCGATCTCGCGGCAAACGAGCGTGCCGAAATCGGGATTCTGCAGGCCTACATGCCGCAGGCGCTGTCGGATGCGGAGGTCGATGCGCTGATCGCCGCCGCAGTCGAGGGCGCCGGCGACGGGGGCATGGCGGCGATGGGCAAGGTGATGGCCGCACTCAAACCGCAGCTCGCGGGCCGCGCCGACATGGGGGCGGTATCGGCCAAGGTGAAGGCCAGGCTGGCGGGTTGACCGCAAGGTTCCAACGCAGGCTCGCACACCGGAAATCGTCGCCTATAATGCTTTGATGGGCCCCGTGCCGTCCCTTCGACGATCCATGGCCAGACGGGGTTAAGGCCATGATCCCCAACGATTTTATCCAGACGCTCCTGTCGCGGGTCGACATTGTAGAGGTCATCGATCCGCATGTGCCGCTGAAAAAAGCGGGCGCTAACTACGCGGCCTGCTGCCCGTTCCACAGCGAAAAAAGCCCGTCGTTCACCGTCAGCCCGACCAAGCAGTTCTACCACTGCTTCGGTTGCGGCGCGCACGGCACGGCGATCGGATTCCTGATGGAATACAGCGGCATGTCGTTCCCCGAAGCGGTGGGAGACCTGGCGCGCGGGGCCGGCCTCGAGGTGCCCCGCATCACTGCGTCCGGGTCCGAAGTCCGGCGCGAGGAGGCCGAAGACCTGTCGGGCCTGATGCTGGAAGCCGCGAAGATGTACCGCAGCGGGCTCAAGGACTCGCCGCGCGCCATCGAGTATCTGAAGCAGCGCGGCCTCACGGGCGCGATCGCCGCGCATTTCGGCATCGGCTACGCCGCCGACGACTGGCAACCGCTCGCCGCCCTGCCGGGCTATGCCGACAAGGCGGTGGAAACCGCCGGGCTGGTCATCACCGGCGAGGGCGGCAAGCGCTACGACCGCTTCCGCGACCGCATCATGTTCCCGATCCACGACGGCGGTGGCCGGGTGATCGGTTTCGGCGGGCGGATCCTCGACAAGGGCGAGCCCAAGTATCTGAACTCGCCGGAAACCCCGCTGTTCTCCAAAGGGCGTGAGCTCTACGGGCTCTTTCAGGCACGCCAGGCGATACGCGCTGCGGGCAGGGTGGTCGTCGTCGAGGGATACATGGACGTGGTCGCGCTGGCCCAGCACGGCGTCGAATACGCGGTGGCGACGCTCGGCACCGCCACGACGCCGGTCCACGCGCAAAAGTTGATTCGCCTCGCCGACACCGTGGTGTTCTGTTTCGACGGCGACGCGGCCGGCCGGCGCGCCGCATGGCGCGCACTGGAAAACACTCTCGCGGTGCTGGCTGACGGCAAGAACGCGCGCTTCCTGTTCCTCCCCGACGGCGAGGATCCCGACGACTATGTCCGCAAGCGCGGCAAGGAGGCCTTCGAAGCGCTGGTCGACGAGGCGATGCCGCTGTCCGACTTTCTGCTGACCGAACTGGCGCAGCGCCATCCGCCGCGCTCTGCCGAAGGCCGTGCCGCGCTGGTCAACGCCGCCAAGCCCCTGCTCGCACAGATCACCGCGCCGGTGCTCGCCACGCTGCTGCGCCGCCGCCTTGCCGAGCTCGCCGGCCTGCGCGAAAGCGAAATGACCATGCTGCTGCCGCAGGAGCGCGCGGCGTCGGCACCATCGGCGCGACCCCGCCCGCAGCGGGCCGCGCCGTCGCTGCTCCGCGGCCTCCTCCAGTGCGTCCTGCTCGAACCCGATCTGACGCGCAGATTCGAAGTGCCCGAGCCGGCCGGGGCAGGCGCCGAAGGCGATGCGCTGGCTGCACTGGTCGCCCATTGCCGTGCCGGCGCGCCCCCGTTGACGACGGCCGGGGTGCTCCAGCGCTTCGCCGGCTCACCGCACGAAAACGCGCTGATCGCGGCGCTGACCACGGGGGAAATCGAGGGCCTGGCCGGCGAATTGCTCGAAGTCCAGCTTGTCGAAGGCATCAAGCGCTACTGGCTGAATGCCCAGAAGCACGGCGATTCCGCGGCGTCCCGGCACGCGCCGATGCTCGAGCTCTCGCCCGAGGAGGCCGAGCGGGCGCGGCAGCGCCGTCTGGCCCGCCAGCCCCCCGCGGGAAGCGCGTGAAGGGCCGGGTCGGGCACGGCCGGATGTTATAATTTGAAGTTTCCCCGATTCGCCCCCAATTTCGACCTGTCGGGATGCCGACGCATCGGTTGACCGCAGACGCCGGCACCGCAACTTGTAGGACGATCATGGCCAAAAAACATTCGAAGCCCGTCAGGAAATCGCGCCGCAAAGCCAGGACCAAAGCGACCCGGGCGACGCGTTCCATCAGCAAGCCCAAGGCTCGCGCCAGATCGGCAAAAAAGCCGGCAGCGCGCAAGACCCGGCGCGCCGGCAAGCCCAAGCCTGTGGCCAGGAAAGCCCGGGCGAAGAAGCTTGCCCCTCGCGGCACCAAGAAGCCGGCGGCCAGGCGCGCGCCGCGCACCGCGGCCAAGGGCCGGTCGGCCAAGCCGGCAGTAAAGCCGGTCGCAAAAAAGACTCCGGCCAAGACCCCGGCCAGGCCGGCGCCGAAGTCGGTCGCCAAACCGGTCGCCAAACCGGCCGCGAAATCGCCGAAAGCGCTGCCCAGGATCAACGGCAAGACGCCGGGCAAGCAGCCTCTGGTCGCGGCGCGCAGCGCTGCGCCAGCGGGCAAGCCCGGAGCCAAGCCCGCGGTCAAGCCTTCCGCCGGCGAAATCGCCGCGCGCTTGTCGGCCCGGCGCACTGAAAAGGCGCTGGCCGAAGGCAAGGTGCGCAGCGGCAAGAACGGCGGCGTCGAGCCGCGCAAGGTCGAGCTGTCGCCGGCTGAAGCCGAGGCGCGCAAGACGCGGCTCAAGAATCTGATCGTGCTAGGCAAGGAGAGGAGCTACCTCACCTACGCCGAAATCAACGATCACCTGCCGGACGACATCCTCGACGCCGAGCAGATCGAAGGCATCATCTCCATGATCAACGACATGGGGATCCAGGTCTACGACGAGGCGCCCGACGCCGAGCAGTTGCTGATGTCCGAGGCAGCGCCGACCGCCGCCGCGGACGACGTCGACGAGGAGGCCGCCGAGGCGGCGGCGTCGACGCTCGATTCCGAATTCGGCCGCACCACCGACCCGGTGCGCATGTACATGCGCGAAATGGGATCGGTCGAGCTCTTGACCCGCGAAGGCGAGATCGAAATCGCCAAACGGATCGAGGAGGGGCTCAAGTACATGATCATGGCGATCTCGGCCTGCCCGATGACGGTCGCGCAGATACTCGAGCTCGCCGCCAAGATCGAGCGCGACGAGCTGAAGATCGACGACGTCGTCGACGGCCTGATGGATTTCAACGAGCAGCTCGAGGCGCTGGACGACGACGAGGTCGAGGAAGGCGAGGAAGCCGAGGACAACAGCGGCGCGATTGCCGCCGAGAACCTGGAGCGCCTCAAGGTCGCCGGACTCGCCCGCTTCGGGGTGATACGCCGGCTGTACGCGCGCATGCTGGGCGTGCTGCAGAAGGAAGGCCACAAGACGCCGAAATATCTCGAGCTGCAGAAGAAGATCTCCGCCGAGCTGATGCAGATCCGCTTTGCCGCGCGCCAGGTCGAGCGGCTTTGCGACAGCGTCCGCTGCGAGGTCGACAACATCCGCCAGATCGAGCGCAAGATCCAGGACCTCGTCGTCAACAAGGGCGGCATGCCGCGGCCGGACTTCATCAAGAAATTCCCGGAGCACGAGACGAGCCTGCGCTGGATCGACCGCGAGATCGCCGCGCACCATCCGTACAGCGAGGGATTGACGCGCTTCCGGCAGGCGATCGTCGAGCAGCAGCACAAGCTCCTCGACCTGCAGAAGCGCGTGATGATCCCGCTGCGCGATCTGAAGGAAATCAACAAGCAGATGTCGACCGGCGAGGCCAAGGCGCGCAAGGCCAAGCGCGAGATGACCGAAGCCAATCTCCGGCTGGTGATCTCGATCGCGAAGAAATACACCAACCGCGGCCTGCAGTTCCTCGACCTGATCCAGGAAGGCAACATCGGCCTCATGAAGGCGGTCGACAAGTTCGAATACCGCCGCGGCTACAAGTTCTCGACGTATGCGACCTGGTGGATCCGCCAGGCGATCACGCGCTCGATCG
>JANWHA010000024.1 GCA_025450635.1 Croceibacterium sp.
ACCGGCCGCCCCGACCCGCGCGCCAGCGATAATGTCGTCTCGCTGCGCTGAGGGGCGGGGCCTTACGCCGGCGCTGCCATCTCCCGGTCGCTGTCATCGAAGCGGTGCGATAGGAACAGCTTGAACAGCACGAACGCGACCAATCCGACCACCGCGGCGACGACGTGGACCAGCCAGAACTGCGACGTCGGCATGGTTGAATACCAACCGCCGACCACGCCGACCACGTAGTTGGCGAGGAAGAACGCCAGGTAATAGATGCCCACCGATGTCGCCAGCATCCGTCGCGGCGATATCTTCGAGACCAGCGCCAGGCTGACCGGCAGGATGTGGCCGAAGCCCAGGTCATTGAGGATGTGGAACATCACCGGCCAGAACAGGCTGATCTTGCCGCCTCCCTGCGTCAACGCGGCGAAGTACAAGCACAACGCGCCAGCGATTGTGAAGACGCTGCCGATAATCAGCTTGCCGAGCTCGTCCGGCTCCCAATGGCCGTTATCGCCGCGCCATTTCCAGAACCAGGTTATGCCAACCAGGGTCACGAAGCTCACTGCGGAATCGAGAGTTATCAGCCATGTCGTAGGAAAGCGGAAGCCGCCGTAAGTGAGCTGGAAATGTTGGTCTGCCCAGATGAGGTAGGCGTTGCCCATTTCCTGGTTCGGCAGCAGCGAGACCGCGAGCGCCGGGATGAGCAGGACAATCGCAGCGATGCGCGCTCCGTCGCCCTTCTCGAAGCTTTTGGGTTTGACGGCTGTGACGGGCAGGGCACGCTTGTCGGCCGGGAGATAAGGCGTCGCGCGGAGATAAATCAGCAGTCCGATCACCATCACCACGCCGGCGCAGCCGAAGCCGTAATGCCAGCCAAGCTTCTCTCCGGCGGTGCCCGAAATGAGCGGGGCGGCGATCACGCTGACCTGGATGGCAATATAGAATATCTGGAACGCCATGGCCCGGCGCAGGTCGTTCGGTCCATAAAGCTCGCCGACCTGACTTGCGATGTTGCCTTTGAACAGGCCGACGCCGACGATCAGGCACAGCAACGCGAGCAGGAACGCCGGCTGGATGGCCATCAGGAAGTGGCCGAGCGACATGATGAGTCCGCCCGCGATCAGTGCGCCGCGCCGGCCCAGCCACTTGTCGGCGATAAACCCGCCGGCGATGGGCGTCAGGTAAACAAGGGCGGTGTACTTGCCGTAGATGTCGGACGCGAGCGGCTGGCCGGTCTTGCCGCCGAAGAAGTGTTGTTGCACCCAGCCGAGGCCCCACACGCTGCCGAAGTGCTCGGGCAGAAGCAGGTAGTTGACCATGTAGAGCGCCAGCAGCGTCTGCATCGAATAGTAGCTGAAGCGTTCGCAGCCCTCGACAACGGCGAGGAAACCGAGGCCCTTGGGCTGGCCGAGGAAGGCCCGATCGTTGGAATCGGTGATGACGTCGAGCCGTTCGGGCTCGGCTTCGGCTACGGTCATGCGGGCATCCTCTGTAGTTTCGTTTGCAACCGCATAACGCGCCGCCGCGGGTGAGTCTCGCCTGAAAATTCCTCCCCGTCTCGGGGAGGATCAATGGGCCTGCAGTTCCTCGTCAAGGAACTCCGCCACGTCGTCGAGCGCCACCTGGCGGTCGAGAAACGCTTGGCCGATCGCGCCAAGGAGGACGAAGGGCAGGGTGCCCGCGTCCATCTTCTTGTCGTGCAGCATGTGCGCGGCGAGGGCGCGGCCGTCCGCCGCGAGGTCGAGCGCGGCGATCTCGCTCGGCAGCCCGGCTGCGTCGATCGCGGCGGTCACCCGTTCGGCATCCCCATCCGCGAGGTATCCGCGCCGGGCCGAATAGCGTGCCGCCAGCACCGTGCCGAGCGCCACCGCCTCGCCGTGGAGGAGCCGGTCGGAAAAGCCGGTCTCAGCTTCGAGCGCATGGCCGAACGTGTGCCCGAGGTTGAGGAGCGCCCGCGCGCCGGTGGTTTCGCGCTCGTCCTCGGCGACGATGCGGGCCTTGGTCCGGACGCTTTCGGTGACCGCGTAATCCCGGCTCCCGCGGTCGCCGGCGAGGACCCGC
Organism: Croceibacterium sp.; assembly: GCA_025450635.1. Classification (GTDB taxonomy): domain Bacteria; phylum Pseudomonadota; class Alphaproteobacteria; order Sphingomonadales; family Sphingomonadaceae; genus Croceibacterium_B. The sequence goes on from JANWHA010000024.1 coordinate 2,050, forward strand.
GCGCCGTTACGCTCGCACCAGGCGAAGAAGTCGGCATCGCCGAGCACCCCGTACTTGATGACCTCGGCATAGCCGGCGCGCATCTCGCGGGCCGGCAGGGTGGCGAGGGTGCCGAGGTCGGCCAGCACCAATGACGGCTGATGGAACGCCCCGACAAGGTTCTTGCCCGCCCCGGTGTTGATCGCGGTCTTGCCGCCGACCGAGCTGTCCACTTGCGCCAGCAGCGTGGTCGGCAACTGGATGAATCCACAGCCGCGCTTGAGAATGGCCGCGGCGAAGCCGGCGAGGTCGCCGATCACGCCGCCGCCTAGCGCGAGGATTTGGTCCCCGCGCTCGACACCCTCGGCGAGCAGCCAATCGACCAGGCCTTCAAGGCCCCGCCAGCTCTTAGTCGCTTCCCCGGGATCGAGCACCAGCCAGCGCGGTTGGTGGCCGGCGCCGAGCAGCGCGCTCTCGACCGTCTCGCGCCAATGCTCGGCGACGTTGGCATCGGTGACGATCGGCACGCGCTCCTTGCGCAGCAGCTTGCCGCACTGGGCCGGCAGGTCGTCCAGCAGGCCGCTGCCCACGCGCACCTCGTAGGAGCGGCCGCCCAGTTCGACCGGGATCACGGCCATTGCTCGAGCGCCTGCACAATGCGGTTGACCGTCTCGCCGTGGGGGCCGCCGCTGCTCGACACGTGGATCGGCGCCTCGGCATAAAACGGCTCGCGCTGGTTCTTCAGCCGGGCGACGATCTCGCGCGGGTCGCCATGCTTGAGCAACGGGCGTGTGTCCCTGCGCCCGACACGCTCGACCAGCGTGTGGAGGTCGCTGTCGAGCCACACCGCGATACCGCCGTCGAGGATCAGCTTGCGGGTTTCCTCCTGCGCGAACGCCCCGCCGCCGGTAGCGATCACCGCCGGCCCGCCCGCGAGCAGGCGCGCGATCACTCGCCGTTCGCCATCGCGGAAATAGTCTTCGCCGAAGCGCTCGAAGATCTCGCTCACGCTCATCTGCGCCGCTTTTTCGATCTCGTCGTCGGCGTCGCGGAACGGCAGACCCAGCAACGTCGCCAGCTTGCGCCCGACGGTGCTCTTGCCGACGCCCATCATGCCCACCAGCACGATCGGGCGACCGATCCGACCGACCAGCTTGCGGATTTCGGCGTCGCTAGAGCTCGGCACATCGATGGTCATTGCCGCAAGCGCTATAGTTAGGCTAGGCCGCCGCGCAAGGATTGCCGGATGGGACGCAAGAGGACTTTGACCGTCATCGCTATCGTCATCGCCGCGGTCGTCGCTTACGCCTGGATCGATGGCGGGCGCGAGCCGCAGCGGATCATCGAACAGCCCGTATCGCTGCCCGAGGGCGCGCGGTGAAGCGCAAGTACTGGATTGCCGGGGTGTTGCTGGCGGTCAGCTCGACGCTGGCGCTGGCGCAGCCGAAATCGCTGCTGCCGCCCGGGTTCGACAACCCCACGCCGACGCCGTCGCCCACACCGGCGCCCGCCCCGCGGCCCAGCGCCGCGGTTCCCTCGCCGGCCCCGGGGCCCGCGGCGCAACCGCTGCCGGGTGTCTCCACCGGCACAACGAACGCCGCCGCGGCGCCCCTGCCAAACAATCTGCCGCCGGTAGCCGAGCTCGAGAAGATGGACCCCGACCAGCTCGATGAGCTGTTCGGACTAAAGCCGAAGTACGACATTCCGCCCGGCGCCCAACGCGCGCTGGTAAAAGTCGGGGTCGTCGGTGTTGGCGAAGGAGGGTTCCCCAGCCACGCGCTGGAGGGGCAGCCGGCCTCGCTCATCCGCGCCGCGCTCGCCGGCACTACGGGGCCGCTGGTTTCGCGCTGGGGCCACATCCTGCTGCGGCGGACGCTCGCCAGCCGGCTCGACGCGCCCCAGGGGATGGACCCGGTCGAATTCGCCGCGCTTCGCGCCGACCTGCTCAACCGGATGGGCGAGGGCGCCGTTGCGCGCGCGCTGGTGCAGGATGTCGATTCGGCCAACTACAACCCTCAGCTCGCCGCGGCCGCATTCAACGCCTACATCGAAACCGGCGACCTCGTCGGCATTTGCCCGGTCGAGCAATTGAAGAGCGACTTGCTCGACACGCCGCACTGGCAACTGATGGACGCCATCTGCGCAGCCTTCAACGGTGAGGGCCGGCGCGCCGAAAGCGACCTCGACAAGGCGCTCTCACGCGGAACGGCGCCGAAGATCGACGTGTTGCTGGCGCAGCGCTACGCGGGCGCCGCGGGCGAAGGACAGAAGTCGGTGACCATTGAATGGGACGGCGTCGACGAGATCACTCCATGGGTCCTCGCGCTGTCGCGGGCGCTCGGCATCGACATTCCTGATCGCCTGACCCCCAAGGCCGGCTCGACACTGTTCCGCAATGACGTGTTGTATCCGGCAACGCCGCTCCTGCGCCGGGTGACCTCGGCCGACGCCGCCGCGCGCGATGGCATCCTCTCATCGACGGCGATGGTCGATCTCTACGCCGACTTGTGGTCCAATCCCGAAATCGGTTCCGACGACAAAGGCGATGCGCGCGAGTTGCGCGAAGCTTATGTCGCCAGCGATCCCAAGGCGCGCCTGTCCGCCATTCAATCGCTCTGGGGCGGAGGGACGCCGGATTACGGGCGGCAGGTCCTGACCGCGTATGCTGCTGCCCGCCTGCCTGTCGACAAGGACCTCGCCGATAACGCCGGGCCGATCATCGCCTCGATGCTCGCCGCGGGCCTCGACCGCAACGCGATGCGCTGGGCCGGCCTCGTCAGCGAAGGCAGCCAGGGCTGGGCCTTGCTGGCGCTGGCGCAGCCGGAGCGTCAGGGCGCCGTGCCGAGCAGCGCGCTCGATACTTACCTCGACGCCGACAAGAGCGCCGGGCAACGCAAGTCGCGATTCCTGCTGGCGGGGCTCGCCGGGCTCGGGCGGATGGACGCGGGCGACGTGCGCAGCTTTTCGGGCCGGTTGGGGGTCGATCTCGACCGGCAAACAAAGTGGAGCGCGGCGATCGACAAGGCCGGCGAGTTCCGTAATCCCGCCCTGGCGGCATTGCTCGCGGGTCTCGGCATGCAGGGGAGCGGATGGGACAAGATGACCGCGCGCCACCTGTTTCACATTGTCCGCGCGCTCGACCAGGCCGGCCTCGATGCCGAAGCCCGGATGATCGCCGCCGAAGCGGTGGCCCGGGGATGATCGGATAGCCGCGGCGATCGACGCCTTCCTTGCCATGCTCGCCGCCGAGCGCGGGGCCGCGGCGAATACGCTGGCAGCTTACAGGCGCGATCTCGAAGGAGCGGAGCAGCTACTCGGCAATCTTGCCGACGCGGATCGCGCCGATCTCGCTCGCCTCGCGGGCAAATGGGCCGATCTTGCCCCGTCGACAGTGGCCCGCAAGGCTTCGGCGTTGCGCCAATTCTTCGGCTTCCTGGCCGACGAGGGGTTGCGTGAGGACGATCCTTCGGCCGCGCTGCCGCGCCCCGCATCGCGCCGCCCGCTGCCGAAGATCTTAAGCCATTCGGAAGTGAAAGCCCTGTTCGCTCGCGCCGAGTTGGAAGCGCAAAGCGATCAACCCGCCGCCCTGCGGCTGCTGGCGCTGATTGAGTTGCTTTACGGCTCCGGCCTGCGCGCCAGCGAACTGGTGTCGCTGCCGCTTGCCGCCGTGCCGCGCGACGCGCCGTTTTTGACGATTATCGGCAAAGGCGGACAGCAGCGGATGGTCCCGGTCTCCGGCCGCTCTCGCCAGGCACTATCGCGCTGGCTGCCCGTGCGGCCCGCGGACGGCAAGTTCCTGTTTCCCTCGCGCGGCAAGCACCTGACGCGCGTCCGCCTGTTCCAGCTGTTGAAGGCATTAGCGGCGCGGGCGGGCCTCGACCCGGCGAAGCTGAGCCCGCACGTCCTGCGCCATGCTTTCGCGACCCATCTGCTCGAAGGCGGGGCCGACCTGCGCGTGCTCCAGACCCTGCTCGGCCATGCCGATATCGCCACCACGCAGATCTACACCCACGTCGATGCCGCGCGATTGGTCGCCCTGGTCAACGAGCGCCATCCCCTTGCCGAACGGCTCGCGCACGACTAGCCCGCCCGGATGATTTCCTATCTCGAATTCGAGAAGCCCGTCGCGGCGCTCGAAGCGCGTATTGCCGAATTGCGCGCGGCTTCCGAAGGTGGCGAGGTCGACATCTCCGCCGAGCTCAAGCGGCTCGAAGGCAAGAGCGCCGAGCTTCTCTCCAGCACCTATGCTGCGCTGACCCCATGGCAGAAGACGCAAGTCGCCCGCCATCCGATGCGGCCGCACTTCAGCGATTATGTCGCGCTCATGTTCGACGAATTCGTGCCACTCGGCGGCGACCGGCTGTTCGGCGAAGACGAGGCGATCATCGGTGGTTTCGCCACCTTCCGCGGGCGCAAGGTCATGCTGATCGGGCATGAGAAAGGCAACGACACCCAGAGCCGCATCAAGCACAACTTCGGCATGGGCAAGCCCGAAGGCTATCGCAAGGCCATCCGCCTGATGGAGATGGCCGGGCGTTTCGGGTTGCCGGTTGTAACGCTGGTCGACACGTCCGGCGCGTTTCCGGGTGTCGAGGCCGAGGAGCGCGGCCAGGCCGAGGCCATCGCCCGCTCGACCGAAGCCTGCCTGGCGCTGCCGACGCCAATGGTGGCGACGATCGTCGGCGAGGGCGGCTCCGGCGGCGCCGTGGCCTTGGCCAGCGCGGAGCGGGTGCTGATGCTCGAACACGCTGTCTATTCGGTGATTTCGCCGGAAGGATGCGCCTCAATTTTGTGGCGAACCGCCGAGAAGGCGCCTCAGGCTGCGGAAGCGATGAAGATCACGGCGCAAGATCTCGCCCAGCTCGGCGTTATCGATCGCATCGTCAAGGAACCGGTTGGCGGCGCGCATCGTGATGCCGAGGCAACGGCCAGGGCCCTTGGCGACGCGCTCGCGGAAGAGCTGCAGGCCCTTTCGGGCAAGAGCGCGAAGCAATTGCGGCGATTGCGCGAGGATCGCTTCCTCGGCATCGGCGAGCGTCGCCAGCCCCGCGGTCGGCGGCGCCAGGCCGAAGCATAAGGGCGCCAACGAAAAAGGGCGGCAGGTTGCCCTGCCGCCCGTTCTCGATTTTGCCGTTAGGCGGGGTCTGTTAGACCGAGCCCTGCATGTCGGTGGCGACCTCGTTGAAGGTCGTCGACAGCTGGCTGCCCAGCGTCTGCATGGCGGTGATCGCGGCAACGGCGATCAGAGCGGCAATAAGACCATATTCGATGGCGGTCGCGCCAGCTTCGTTGCGAAGCAGGTTCTTGAAGAACTTCATGATCAGTCTCCTGGTTTTCATCTTCGGTACCCGGCTCGACCCCCTGTCTTCTGGATCAAGCAGTTTCCCGGATTAGAAGCGATGTGTTGAAAATTCCCTAACTGCCGGGTTTTGGGCTTGTGCGTATTTCCGCGGCGTTCAGACCGCGCCGGCCATCGCTGCTTTGGATGTGTTGCTCACGTGGTCCCAGACGGCGATCAGCTGGGTGCTGAATGCTTCGACGCCGCCGATCATCGCCAGGAATACGAGACTCAAGATGAGGGCGTATTCGATCGCCGTGGCCCCGCGACAGTTCGCGAGGATCGCCTTTACGGTGAGCAATATTCTCATGGCCTTAGATCCCCAAGTCTTGGTGCCAGCGGACTGCTGTGGCACGAGCAGCGTTAAGAAAAAGTTCACGGGATGGACCTGGGTGACAGAAAAACCGACATGGCTGGCGGTCGTCGCCGCGGTGATTCGTGATGACGCAGGACGGCTTCTGTTGCAGCAGGGGCTGCCGGGAAAGCCGCACGCGGGCCTATGGGAATTCCCCGGTGGCAAGGTGGAAGTCGAGGAAGATCCGCGCCTTGCCTTGCGCCGGGAAGTCGCCGAGGAGCTGGCCCTGAGCCTCGACGAGATGCTCATGAGGCCTGCCGGCTTTGCGGATGATCCGGGCGATGAGGGGCGCCCTGCGATTGTCCTGACTCTTTACGAATGCCCCGCCTGGCATGGGCAGCCGCGATCCTGCGAAGGGCAGGCCTGGAACTGGTTTACCCCGAGTGAAGCGGCAGGCTTGCCCATGCCGCCGATCGACCGCGCTCTGCTCGCTGGGCTTGCTGCCTAGGGGGATTGCCAAGCCATGGGCACCCACCTATGTGCCGCCCTCCAAGCGCGCCCGTAGCTCAGCTGGATAGAGTACCTGACTACGAATCAGGTGGTCGGAGGTTCGAATCCTTCCGGGCGCGCCAACATACAAGGCCGCTCCCAATTGGGGCGGCCTTGTATGTTTGTGGGCCCAGGAACGAGCCGGACTTCGGAATCGGAGCGCCGCAGGCGCGGAGACGACGGAGCACCGCAGGTGCGCAGTAATCCTTCCGGGCGCGCCATTTCCCTCAGGTAGCTGTGACGACGGCCGTCGCGCCATCCGCTTTCCGCCGCGTTAACCATCTCTAATCCAATCGACGATAGGAGCCGATCCACCCGGGTTTGACGGAAGGCGGTTGGTGACGGACGCAATGGCAGTGGCGGGGTGGGATCGCCGCACCGCACCTTTCGACGGCAAGCTGGACCGCTTCGGCTGGCCGCTCGCCGTTGGCGCCGTGTTCCTGCTTCAGACGCTGCTGATCCTGCACCACCAGCCCTTCGTCGACGAGTGGCAGGCGCTCCAGATCGCGGTGCAATCGCCGGATTTGGGCAGTCTCCTCGCCAACCTGCGCTACGAAGGGCACCCGCCGCTGTGGTACCTGCTGCTTCGCGCGATGAGCGATGCGGTGGGCCCCCATCGGGCGCTTGCGGCGACAAGCCTTGGCCTTGCGCTGACGACGCAGTGCCTGGTCCTGTTCCGCAGTCCTTTTCCACGCTGGTTGCGGTTGCTGATCGCCTTGAGCGAGCCGATCTTGTTCGAATACGGCACCGTTTCGCGCAGCTACGCGCTGGGCGTGATGCTGACCTTCTGGGCGATGTGGGCCTGGAACACGCGAAAGCACGTGTGGCTTCCGCTGATGCTCCTGCCCGCGGTCGACTTTCTTTTCGGCGTGATCTCGGTGGCCATTCTGCTCGTCCGCTTCAGCGAACGCCGCGCCTGGTGGCCGGGAGTGGCCGCGTGGGCCGCGGTTGGCCTGCTTGCAGCGTGGACCGTGATCCCCGCGCACGATTTCATCCCGGTCTATAAGGAGGCCTTGAGCCCGCTGCAAAACTGGGTGCTGTTGCTATTGCAGTTGTCGATCGTGGCGGTGCCTTTGCAATGGAGCGCCCAAGGGCCGGCGTGGAACTCGGTGCCGCCATATGGCGCCTTCCTGGTCTTGTGGATCGCATTCGTATGGCTGTGCTGGGATCAGACGCGCGGACGCCGGATCGATCGCGTCGCGGTGCTCGGTTTCTTCCTGGTTCTCCTGGCGTTCTACGCCTTCTACGAGCTCGGCAATCGCCACCTGATGCTTCTCGGAGTGCTGCTGATCGCGCTGCAATGGCGCCGATCGCTGCAGGGAGAAGGGTTTCGCCGGCCATTTGCGGTCTGGCTGGCGATCGGCGCCGCTTGCGGGCTGGCCACGGCCGCGGTCGGCCTGACGATGCCGTTCGACACCGCCGACCGCGCGGCCCGAAAGATTCACGATCTTGGTCTCGAGGATAAACACTGGGTGTCGGCCTCGGCCCAACACGCGCAAGGGATTTCGGCCGTGAGCGGGATCCTGTTCCAGGGCGTCGGCCAGGAATGCGTCAGCGATTTCATCCGCTGGAACTTTCCGCGGACCGTCGACGACGCGAGTTCGTTGGCGGCCTGGTCGGAGGAGGAGGCGCGGCGTCACGGCCGCTTCTATCTGGTCAGCGAGGTCGCGGTTCCGTCCGCTGCACCCGCCGTTGAGCTGGCCGACATTGCTCCGGGTTTCGATGGCAAAGAGTATTTCATTTACGAAGTGGCGCCCGGGCGGCCGGAAGATCAGCGCAAGCTGCCGCGCTGCGTTCCTGGAATGAGGCCATTTCCGCCCAGGTAGGAGACCTCCCTGGAGCCGGCGCTCGCGATTGGAACTGCTCGGTCTGGCTCAGAACTCGTCGCCATCCTCCAGGCGGTGCATCGAGTCGTCCGAGAAGCCGAAGTGGTGACCGATTTCGTGGACCACGACGTGAGTCACGAGATCGTTCAGGTCCACTCTCTTGCTGCGCCATTCCTCGAGCAGCGGCTGACGGAAAAGCGTGACGATCGCCGGCATCTCGGCAGCATCCCAAACGGAGCGCTCGCTCAGGGGGCGCCCTTCATAAAGGCCGCTCAACTGCCAACGGTCGTTCAGCCCGACCGAGGCGAGTTGCTCCCGGGTGGCGAACTCTTCAACCTTGACCACGACATCTGCGCACCGGTCGCGAAACGGCGCCGGCAGAGCTTTCAGAGCTGCGTCGGCCATTGCCTCGATATCGGCCTTCCCGGCCATCGTGTTGCGGGCTGCGTTCACAGCTTCAATATGGCCCGCATTCGCCGGTTAGCCAGAGGTCCCACGACGGAACTCTGCGCCGCTTCGCCTGTTCAACTCAACAAGGGGTGGCTGAACAGGAGCACGGAATGCCTGCGGTACCCGATATTTTCGGTCGATTGATCATGGACCACGAGTTGCATCGCGATCTGCTCGACGCGCTCGGGGAAACTCAGGGTGAATGCGAGGAGCGAAGCGAGCTGTTCGAGCGGTTCACCAAGGAAGTGAAGAGCCACGCCGCGGCGGAGGAGCAAGCGCTCTATTCGACGATGATGCGCAAGCCCGAAACCACCGACGAAACGCGCCACTCGGTCGCCGAGCACCAACGGATCGAACTCCTGCTCAACGATTTGGCCGCAACGCCGATGTCGTCGGGCGCCTGGATGACCAAGTTCAAAGCGCTGCGCGAGTGCTACCTGCACCATATCGACGAGGAGGAAGCGGAGAACTTCCCCGATTACGCCAAGTATCTCACCGAGGCCGACGAGGAGTACATGCGGGCGGTGTTCGACCGGCGCAAAAACGCCGAACAGGCCGAGGCGGAAGTCACCCCGAAGCTGCTCGAAGACGCCAAGGCCTAGGCATAGAAATCCTTTGGCGCGGGGCGTGGCCTTTTCCGTTTCGCCAGCCTATTGAGCCGGCGCGAAAGCGGAACGGAAAGAGCGGCGATGAGCAGCCTCGTGGGGCCCGATGAAGACGATCCGCGCGGCAAGCCGCCGGTGCCTGACGACGTGCAGGAAGCGATCCGCACGCTGATCCGCTGGGCTGGCGACGATCCGACGCGCGAAGGGCTGCTCGACACCCCCTCGCGCGTCGCGCGCGCGTGGAAGGAATACTGCGTCGGCTACACCGAAGACCCCGCTGTTCATCTCAGCCGGGTGTTCGAGGAAGTCGGTGGCTACGACGAGATCGTGCTGCTGAAGGACATCCCGTTCCAGAGCCATTGCGAGCACCACATGGCGCCGATCATCGGCAAGGCAGCGATCGCTTACCTCCCGACAGACCATGTCGTCGGCATCTCGAAGCTTGCGCGCGTGCTCCACGGCTACGCCCGGCGGCTGCAGATTCAGGAAAAGCTGACCGCCGAGGTCGCGCAGTGCATCTGGGACAATCTCAAGCCGCGGGGCGTGGCGGTGGTGATTGACGCCAGCCATGCGTGTATGACCGCCCGCGGCGTGCGCACTCCGGGCGTGACGATGATCACCAGCCGGGTCATGGGGATCTTCCGCAGCGACCAGCGCAGCCGCGAGGAAGTGCTGAAGCTGATGGGTTACTGAGGGACTTTCGGGAAATGCCATCATGAGCTCGCTGCTGGTGCGCGGCGGCCATCGCCTGACCGGGCGGATCGAGCCTTCGGCCAACAAGAACGCGGTACTGCCGGTGCTGTGCGCGACGCTGCTGACCGATGCACCGGTGCGGCTGCGCAACGTGCCCGAGATCACCGACGTCGAACGAATCGTGCGGTTCTTCGGGGAGCTCGGTTCGACGATCGACTGGGACCGCGCCGACAAGGTCCTGACGATCGACCATTCGACCATTCCGGCCGGCGCCAAGGCGACATTGCCGCAAGCAATGCGCGCCTCGATCATGATGATCCCCGGTCTGCTCGTGCGGCTCGGAGAGGCGCGGCTCGAGCACGAGGTCAAAGGCTGCACGCTCGGTGCCCGCGAGATCGACCCGCACGTCGAGGTGTTCCGCGCGTTCGGCGCCGAGGTGAGCCAGGACGGCCACGAGATCGTTTTCCGCGCCACCGGCACGGGCGAGGCGGCGCGGATGTGGCTCGAATACGCGTCAGTGACCACCACCGAGAACTTCATCCTCAGCGCGCTGACGGTTCGGGGAACCTCGCAGATCGTCAACGCGGCGTGCGAGCCGCACGTGCAGGAGATGTGCGGCTTCCTCGAGCTGTGCGGCGCCCGGATTATCGGCAAGGGAACCTCGATGGTTTCGGTCGAGGGCGGGGCAAAACTGGGCGGCGCGGACTACACCTTTCAGGACGATTTCCACGAGATCGCTACCTTCCTCGCCCTGTCGGCGGTAACGGGCGGGGACATCTCGGTGCGCAACGGGCACCCCGAGCACTTCGACCTGATCGACCGCACGTTCGCCAAGTTCGGCGCCGACGTGGTGCACCAGGACGGCTGGTCGCGCCTCGCCGCGCCGGACCGGCTGAAAGTACGCGAGAACTTCACCTCGCATCTGATCACCAAGGTCGAGGCCGCGCCGTGGCCGTATATCCTGGCCGACCTGCTGCCGATCTTCATCGCGCTGGGCGTGCGCGCCGAAGGGCAGACGATGTTCTGGAACAAGGTCTACGAAGGCGGCCTGACCTGGCACACCGAACTGAGCCTGTTCGGCGCTCACACACTGCTGTGCGATCCGCACCGCCTGATCACGTTCGGCGGCGAGGAGCTGGCGCCGGCGACGGTGACCAGCCCGTACATCATCCGCGTGGCGATCGCGCTGCTTATGGTGGCAAGCTCGATCGAGGGCGAATCGACGATCCTCGACGCCGACCCGATCCGCCGGGCCCATCCGCACTTCGTCGACAACTTCGTGGCCCTCGGCGCCGACGTGCAGTGGATCGACTGACCGCAATCGTCGCTCGTCCTGTCCGCTGCGCGCCCTGCCGAATTCCGTGCGATTTTCAGGAACGTGAGGGCCTCCGCCGCGCTTGAGCTTCACTCTCAAGCCAATGGAGGCACCATGGACAATTCGCACGATATTTCGGTTCTCAACACCCTCATCGCCACGACTCTGGACAGCATGAAAGGCTATCGCGAATCCGCCGAGGACAGCGAGAACACCAGCCACGCGCAATTCTTCCGCGAGATGGCGGAAGAGCGCAGCCAGGTCGCGTCCGACCTGCAGCAGCAGGTCCGCTCGCTCGGCGGCGATCCCGAGATGGACAGCTCGACCGCCGGCGCAGCCCACCGCGGCTGGCTCGACCTGAAGGCCGCCATCACCGGCCATGACGAGCAGGCGGTGGTCAATGAGGTCGAGCGCGGCGAGGACTACATCAAGGGCAAGTTCGAAGCGGCGCTGAAGGACGACGAGTTATCGGCCGCGGCGCGCGGGGCTATCGAGCAATGCTTGGGATCGATCAGAAAGGGTCACGACCGCGCCAGCCAGATGAAGCACGCGATGGAACACGCCGACTGAAGTGTCGTGCATATGATCGGGGGCCGCCTCCCGGGAGGCGGCCCCCTAACGCGCGTGACGAACGCGTCTCGGGCGGCTCTAGAGAGCCGTTTCGGCGTGCTGGTCGCGCGTTTCCTCGCGGACGTCGTCGCCGAGTGCCATCTTGACGGTGGTGGTCAGGCCGATGTCGGTGGTCCAGATCTCGGCGTCGGCCAGGTCCATGCGCAGCATCAGCAGATTGGGATCGTCCTTGCCGCGCGGGAAATAGGCGTCGACGAAGTTGCTCCATTCCTGGTCGAGCCGTTCGTGGCTGGTTTCGTAGCTGAGCGTGCCCTTGAAGCGCGCGAACACGCCGTGGTCCTTGCCGGCGAACGTCGCGGTAGCCGGGCCGCCTTGAGCAAACACGTGATCGCGGCCGGTGAAGAACCAGATCGAGCCGTTGGCGTTCTCGTCGAGCGCGGCGGTCATCGGCACGGCGGTGTGCGGATCGCAGTCGAGCTGGAGGAACAGGTAAGGGCTGTCGGCAAGCGATTCCCAGAATTGTTGTTTCAATTCCTCGTCGCGCTGGCGGTCATCGCTCATGGAAACACTCCTTCGCCTGCCAACGGCGATACCGGCGGCTCGGTTCCTCAGAAGCGATTGCGAATCGCGCCGGGCAGGAACATAAAGCGAACATAGGAGTCGATTCGCTGATGGACCTGTCCGCTTTCACCACGGCCGGAGAGTTGGCGCCGCTGGGCAAGCAGGCGCCCCGCTGGCGCCCGGGACTCGCCGGCGCGCGACACAGCGAGGTGTTCGCCGGCGGGCGCGAGGCGGGCGGGGCGGCCGCCGCGCTGGCGCTGGCGCTGGACGAAGCGGCCGGGCGTTTGGAGCAGCGTAGCCATGTGTTGTGGGTGCAGGACGCCGCCGCGCTCAGGCTGGGCGGGCGGCCCTATCGCTCCGGCTTGCCCGAGCCGCTGCGCCATCGGCTGATCCACGTCGCCGCCAGGACGCCGGAAGACTTGCTGTTCGCGCTCGAGGAAGGGGTTCGCTGTCGCGACCTCGCGTTCGTGATCGGCGAGCTGGCCGGCAATCCCAGGGCGCTCGACTTCACCGCCTCGCGCCGCCTCAGCCTCGCTGCCGAGAAACACGGCGTGCCGCTGGTGCTGGTGCGGCTCGACGCGGCGCGCGACTTGAGCTCGGCGCGGATGCGCTGGCAGGTGCGCTCGGCGCCGTCGCCCGCGCCCCAGTGGAACGCTTTCGCGCCCGGACGCCCGGCATGGCACGCCGAGCTGTTCCGCGCCCGCTCCCATGCCCCCGGAGAATGGATTTTGCGCGATGACGGACATGTCCTCGCCGCCGATCGCATTGCCGCCGCGCCGGATCATGGCGATCTGGCTTTCGCGGTTGGCGATCGATCGCTGGCGGCTATCGCAGGCTGAGGCACCCCTCTCTCCCCTCCCGCTTGCGGGAGGGGCCGGGGGAGGGGCAGTCCGCCAGCGGTGGTCAATCCCACCCCTAACCCCTCCCGCAAGCGGGAGGGGAATTGATGCTGAGCCTTGGGTCCTTACCGCCGAAACCGCGCACGGGCCGCGGATCGAGGCGGCGAACGATGCCGGGCTCGCCGCCGGGGCGCGGCCGGGGATGCGGCTCGCCGACGCGCGGGCGCTGTGCCCCGCGCTGAAGACCGCGCCGAGCGATCCGGCGGGCGACCGCGCGTTCCTCGAAACCCTCGCGCTGTGGGCGCAGCGCTGGGGGCCGTGGAGCGCGCTCGACCCGCCAGACGGATTGCTGGTCGACGTCAGCGCGGTCGCGCACCTGTTCGGCGGCGAGGAACGGCTACTGGCCGACGCGCAAGCGGCGTTCGCCCGGCGCGGGCTGACCGCCCGGCTGGCGATCGCGCCGACCGCCGGCGCGGCCTGGGCGCTGGCGCATTTCGGGCCGGAGCGGGCGATTCTTGAAAATCCTCCCCGGGACGGGGAGGGGGACCGTGCGCAGCACGGTGGAGGGGGCTCGCCTCACGCGCGGCGCCCGACCGAGGGCCCCCTCATGGAGGCCCTCGCCAACCTCCCCGTCGCCGCCTTGCGCCTCGATGACGACGTGCTCACCGTGCTGCGCCGGCTCGGGCTCAAGCGGATCGGGCAACTCACCACGATTGGCCGCGACGCGCTCCACCGGCGTTTTCGCAGCCGCTCACCCGAGGCGAACCCGCTGGTCCGGCTCGACCAACTGCTCGGCCGCTTGGCCGAACCGCTGCTGCCGGTGGTCGCGGCGCCCGATCCGCTTGTCCAGCGCCGGCTGATGGAGCCGATCCGGCACCGCGAGTTGCTTGATCGCGTTCTGGCTGACCTCGCCGCCGACATGGCCCGCGAGCTGGAGAACAAGGCACTCGGCGCCCGGCGGCTCGAGCTGGGGCTGTGGCGCGTCGACGGCGAGGTGATCGTCCGCCGCCTCGAATTCGCCGCCGCAACGCGCGCTCCGGCCCACATCTGCCGCCTGTTCGCCGACAAGCTCGACGCTATCGACGCCGGCTTCGGCATCGAGCTGCTACGCCTGCGCGCGAGCTGGGCCGAGCCGCTGGCGCTGGCGCAAGGCGACATCGAAGCCGGCGTCGAGACGCAGGGCACTACCCTGGCCGAATGCATCGACCGGCTGAGCGTGCGGCTCGGCGAGAAGGCGGTGCGCCGCCCGGTCGCTTACGCCAGCCACATCCCCGAGCGAGCGCAACGTTGGCAGGCCCCGCTCGCGCCCGAGCCGGCGAGCCAGGGCGAGCTGGCCTTTCACCAGCGTCCGCTCAAGCTGCTCGACCGGCCCGAGACAATCGCCGTGCTCTACGCGACCCCGGATGGCTTCCCCCAACGCTTCCGCTGGCGCGGGCAAGTGCACGAGGTGGCCCGTGTCGAAGGCCCCGAACGCATCGCCCCCGAATGGTGGCGCGAGAAATCGACCGCTCGGCTGCGCGACTATTACCGGATCGAGGATGGCGAGGGCCGCCGCTACTGGATCTACCGCCAGGGGCTCGACGGAGACGGCCGGGGCGGCCCGCCCGAATGGTTCCTGCAAGGGCTGTGCGCGTGACTGGTTCAGCCGAGCGTTTCGAGCAATTTCAGGGCATCGCTTGCCGCGGCCGACGACGCCGTGTTGTCGAAGATGCACCACGCCTCGTCCTTGGTTGCGGCCGTCTGCAACGCTCCGGCATAGCCGCCGATGCGGTCGCCATAGCTCGAGCGGTATTTGACCGGCGAACCATGCAGCCGCCAATAGCTCAGCCCGCGCCACCCGCCTGGCTGCGCGGCGGCCTCACACACCGCCGGATCGGCTGCTACCCGGCACACCCGGCGCTCAACCAACAATGCCGAGGCTTGGTCATCGAACCAGCTCGCATGACGCGGCTCGCAAGCTATCGCAGCGGAACAGCGCTTGCCGAGCGCGGCGAAGAAGCGCGTGGCGGTGGGCGCGTCGAATTCCAGCTTCGGCGGCAACTGGACCAGCACCACCGCCAGCTTTTCGCCCAGGGTTCCGGCCTGAGCCATGAACTCATCGAGCAAATGAGCGCAGTCCACCAACTTGCGTTCATGAGTGATTGTCTTGGGAAGCTTGGCCGAGAAGCGGAATTCGTCGGGCACACTGTCGCGCCAGCGCTGCCAGGTCGAGATGCGATGGGGCCGGTGAAACGAGCTGTTGATCTCGGCGACGGGGAAACGGCTGGCATAACGCTCCAGCGCGGTTCCCTGCGCGGGAAAGGCGTCCGCAACCTGTCGCGGAATGCTCCAGCCTGCCGTGCCGATGCGGATCGAAGTCATGATCTTTCAACCCGTGGGCCGGCGATGAGTTGTGCAACAGGCAAAGGGTTGGCGCAAGTGGGATTGGAACATATAAGGAACAAGCGAGTCGCTTCGAACCTTGCTTTCCCCCACGCGTTGGAAAGTCGGGGGCAAGCCACACGAGATGAAACGATGACCCAGACCCTGCTCGACACCGATGAACGCCCGGCGACACTCAGCGGCATCGCCAAGGCGATCCACGAATGCCGCCGCTGCCCGATCGGCTTCCTCGACAACCAGGCGGTGCCGGGGGCGGGGCTCAAGAAAGCGGCGCTGATGGTCGTCGGCGAGCAGCCGGGCGACCAGGAAGACCTTGCCGGCAAGCCGTTCGTCGGACCGTCGGGGCAATTGCTCGACCGCTACATGGTTGAGGCGGGGATCGACCGGCGCCAGGTCTACGTCACCAACGCGGTCAAGCACTTCAAGTTCGTCTGGCGCGGCAAGCGGCGGCTGCACCAGTCACCGACCTCGGGCGAGATCGACGTGTGCCGCTTCTGGCTCGACGGTGAGCGAGCCATCGTCAGGCCGCAACTGATCCTCGCCCTCGGTACCAGCGCGGCGCGCGGGGTGCTGGGCAAGGCGGCGACGATCTCCAAGGCGCGCGGCCACCCCATCTCGCTCGCCGACGGGACCGAAGCCTGGGTCACCGCGCACCCGTCCTACCTGTTGCGCCTCAAGGACGAGATGAAGCGCGAGCAGGAGCGGCTGTTCCGCGCCGATCTCGCTGCCGTCGCCGAACGGCTGGCGGAGCTGGCGGGATGACATGCCCGAAACTCCGCTCACCCCTGATAAACGCCGGATCGAGGCCGATCCCGCCACGATAGCCCCGCCACCGCGGGCGGCGTTCGTCGAGCTGGGGCTGATGAGCTGCTTCACCTTCCTGCGCGGGGCGTCGGACGCGGTCGACCTCGTGCTGACCGCGCGCGAACTCGGCTACGATGCGCTCGGCATCGCCGATGCGAACTCGATGGCCGGCGTGGTGCGCGTGCACACCGAGGCGAAGACGCTCAAGCTGCGCCCGCTCATCGGTTGCCGGGTCGAGACCGTCGAAGGCTTCGCCTTTCTCGCCTACCCGACCGACCGCGCGGCTTATGGACGGCTGTGCCGGCTGATCTCGGCCGGGCGGATGGGCACGCTCGACGGCGGCTGGCAGGCGAAGGGGGTGTGCGAGATTTCGCTGTCGATGCTGGCGGCGCATTCCGAAGGCGTGCAGCTGATCCTGCTGCCACCGGAGGATCTCGATGCCGAGTTCACGATCGAGGTCGAGAGCAATGTCATTCCGTTTCCCAACTCCCGTCACCCCGGCCCCCAAGCCGGGGTCCCGCTTGGTTCGAGCGCGGCGCTGGAAGGAAGCGGGACCCCGGATCAAGTCCGGGGTGACGAGGAAAGGAAGGCGACGTTCAGAGGCGCGTTCGACGACGTGCTCCCCCGCCTGACAGACCGGTTCCCCACCCTCCGCCATCTCGCCGCGTCGTACCTCTACACCGGCGACGACATTGCCCGGCTCGACCGGCTCGACGCGCTGGCGCGGGCGAACGGCCTCGCGCTGCTCGCCACCAACGACGTCCACTACCACGCCCCCGAACGGCGCCCGCTGCAGGACGTGATGACGGCGATTCGCCACAAGACCACGGTCGCCGATGCCGGGCACTTGCTGCACGCCAATGCCGAGCGGCACCTGAAGTCTCCGGAAGAAATGCAGCGCTTGTTCGCTCGCTGGCCGCACGCGATCGCGGCGGCGCGCGAGGTGGCCGATGCCTGCGCCTTCAGCCTCGATGAGCTGAAGTACGAATACCCGCAGAAGGGCTATCCCGCGGGGCTGACGGCGCAGGAGTACCTGGCGCAGAAGACCTGGGAAGGCGCCGAATGGCGCTATCCCGAAGGCGTCCGCGCCGACGTGAAGGCGACGCTCAAGCGCGAGCTGGCGCTGATCGGCAAGCTGAATATCGCGCCCTATTTCCTGACCATCAAGGAGATCGTCGACTTCGCTCGCGCGCAGGAGCCGCCGATCCTGTGCCAGGGGCGCGGTAGTGCGGCGAATTCGGCGGTGTGCTTCTGCCTCGGCATCACCGAGGTCGATCCGGCCGAGCACCAGCTGCTGTTCGACCGCTTCATCTCCGAGGAACGCACCGAGCCGCCCGACATCGACGTCGATTTCGAGCACGAGCGGCGCGAGGAGGTGATCCAGCACATCTACCAGGAATACGGCCGCGACCGCGCGGGCCTGTGCGCGACGGTGATCCATTACCGCCCGCGCATGGCGATCCGCGAAGTGGGCAAGGCAATGGGCCTCAGCGAGGATGTGACCGGGATGCTCGCCCGCACGGTGTGGGGCGGCCACGGCGACGCCATCGACGAGGAGCATGTCCGGCGCGAGACCGGGCTGGATCTGTCGGATCCGCACCTGCGGCGCGTGCTCAAGCTGACCGAGCAGATGATCGGCATGCCGCGCCACCTGTCGCAGCACGTCGGCGGCTTCATCCTGACCGACAAGCTGCTCACCGAGACGGTGTCGATCGGCAACGGCGCGATGCCCGAGCGCAGCTTCATCGAATGGGACAAGGACGACATCGACGACCTCGGCATCTTCAAGGTCGACGTGCTCGCACTGGGCATGCTGACGTGCATCAGGAAAGCGCTCGACCTTGTCGAGCAGCACCACGATCGCCCGCTGACGCTGGCGACGGTGCCGCAGGAGGACCCGGCGGTCTACGACATGCTGTGCCGGGCGGATTCGGTCGGCGTGTTCCAGGTCGAGAGCCGGGCGCAGATGAACATGCTGCCGCGCCTGCGCCCGCGCGAATTCTACGACCTGGTGGTCGAGGTGGCGATCGTCCGCCCGGGACCGATCCAGGGCGACATGGTCCATCCGTACTTGAAGGCGCGCAAGGCGCAGCGGGAAGGGAAGGCCCAGCTGGCGCTGCCGGGGCCCTCGCCGGAGCACGGGCCGGCGGACGAGCTGTCGTCGATCCTTGGGCGCACTTACGGGGTGCCGATCTTCCAGGAACAGGCGATGAAGATCGCCCTCGACGCGGCCAGGTTCTCGCCGGGCGAGGCCAACCAGTTGAGGAAGGCGATGGCGACCTTCCGTTCGCGCGGGATGGTCCATGCCCACGAAGGCAAGATGGTCGGGCGGATGGTCGCGCGCGGCTACGATCCCGAGTTCGCCCAGCGTTGCTTCAACCAGATCAAGGGCTTCGGCGAATACGGCTTCCCGGAGAGCCACGCGGCCAGCTTCGCCCACCTGGTTTACGTGTCGAGCTGGCTGAAATGCCATTACCCGGCAGCGTTCGCGGCGGCGCTGCTCAATTCGCAGCCGATGGGGTTTTACGCCCCGGCGCAAATCGTCCGCGACGCCGCGGAGCATGGCGTCGCCGTGCTGCCGGCGGATGTGAATGCGAGCGAGTGGGACTGCACTTTGGAAGTTCCTCCCCGGGACGGGGAGGGGGACCGTGCGAAGCATGGTGGAGGGGGTTCTCCACACGCGCTGCGCCCGACCGAGGGCCCCCTCCGTCAGCCCTGCGGGCTGCCACCTCCCCGTCCCGGGGAGGATCGCATCGCCCTCCGCCTTGGCCTGCGCCAGGTCGACGGCTTGCCCGAGCATGTCGCGGCGCAGTTGGTGGCGGCGCGGCTGGCGGGCGGAGCTTATCGCGACGTCGCCGACTTGCGCGACCGGGCGAAGCTGGGCCCGTCGCATATCGAGCGCCTCGCCGCGGCGGATTGCTTCTCCTCGCTGGCGATCCCGCGGCGGCAGGCTTTGTGGCACGCGCGGACGCTGATCGGAGCGCCCGAGCTGCCGCTGTTCGCCGCCGCGCGCGAGCGGGAGGAGGGGCCCGAGCGGCAAGCCACTGCCCTGCCGGTGATGCCCCTCAGCGAGGAAGTCATCGCCGATTACCAGACCCAGCGCCTCAGCCTGAAGGCCCATCCGATGAGCTTTCTGCGCGCGTCGCTGGTTGCGCGCGGGTTTGTCCGCGCGGCTGACCTGAAGGCCCGCAAGAGCCGCTCGATGGTCAACCTCGCCGGGGTGGTGCTGATTCGCCAGCGGCCCGGCTCGGCCAAGGGGGTGGTGTTCATCACGCTGGAGGACGAGACCGGCGTCGCCAACCTCGTGATCTGGCCCGATACGATGGAGAAATACCGCAAGGTGGTGATGGGCGCGCGGTTGATCGAAGTGCGCGGGCGGATCGAAACCGAGGAAGATGTGATCCACGTCATCGCCGCGCACCTGGTCGACGCGACCGGCGAGCTGGGCAAGCTGTCGGATGACCTGTTGCAGCCGGCGCTGGCCCACGGCGACCACGCGGGCCCCCACGGCCCGCCGGTCGCCAGGCCACACCAGCCGCCGGCGCCCGAGGAGCGGCAGACATTCCATCACGGCCATCCGCGCGACGTGCGGATCATACCCAAGTCGCGCGATTTCCATTAGCCGCCCCCGACGCCAGGGAAGGACATGATCGATCCAGCAAAACTCGCCGCGTTCGCCCTCGTATCGGGCATGACCAGCCTGGTTCCCGGCCCGTCGATGCTGTTCGTGATGGGCCAGGCGATGTGGCGCGGCACGCGCTCGGGCGCCGCGGCGCTGGCGGGGGTGCAGCTCGGCTATATCTTCTGGTGGGTCCTCGCCGCGCTCGGCCTGGGCACGCTGGCGGCGGCCGTTCCGCTCGCCTTCCGCCTGCTGGCGATTGCCGGCGCGGCCTATCTCGGGTGGCTCGGCGCGCAGGCTCTGAGCCATGCCGGGGCCGCCACGGAGAACGGCGGCACACCTGCCCGCCAGCCGTCGGCGCATCCCTTCCGCGATGGGGTGTTCGTCGCGATGAGCAATCCCAAGGCGCTGGTCTACATCGTCGCCCTGTTGCCGCCGTTCGTCGATCCGAAGAGCCCGGTGGTGCCGCAACTAGCGCTGCTGGGGGCGGTCGCGCTGGCCATCGATATTGCGCTCGGCGCGCTCTACATCGGCGCTGGCAGCCGCCTCTCCGCGGCGATGACGCGGGCGCACACGCGGCGGTGGCTCGATCGCGGCGTGGGCGCGATCTTCATCGCCATCGCGCTCGCCATCCTGGTCGAACTGTTCCGCTGAGCGCGTCGCGGCGCGGCAGTGGGGGACGGGCGAGCCACGCGGAGTTGCGCCGCCGGGCCATATCGGGCATCGGCAAAGCCCGGGGGACGCCTCAGGAGGAATGTTGGTGTTCGACTGGTTCCACCGCTTGATGCCGCAATCGGGCGATTTCTTCTCGCTGTTCGAACGCCATTCCGCCGCCTGCGTGGCCGCCGCTGAGGCACTGGCCAAGCTGACCAAGGGCGAAGGCGACCCGGTCAAGCTGTGCGTCGAAATCCAGGATCGCGAGCACGAGGCCGACGAGATCATCCGCCAGGTTCTGAACGAGGTCCGCCACACCTTCCTGACGCCGTTCGACCGCGGCGCGATCATTGCCCTGATCGGCGCAATGGACGATACGATCGACGAGATCCACGCCTGCGCCACGGCGATCGAGCTGTACGACTTCTCCGATTTCGAGCCCGAGATGAAGGAAATGGCCGACAAGGTTCTCGGGGCGATGAAGATGATCGACGACGGGTTGCCGATGCTGCGCGATGTCGCCCGCAACGGCAACGACCTGCACCGGCTGACCGCGCAGGTGGTAAGCGTCGAAGGCGAGGTCGACCGCATTCACGACCGCGGGCTGAAATCGAACTACGCCCGCGCCAAGGCGAGCGGCGACACGCTGCGTTTCATGGTCGGGCGCGAAATCTACAAGCACCTCGAACGGATTGCCGACGAGTTCGAGGACGTCGCCAACCAGATCGACGGCATCGTCGTCGACCACGCCTGAGGGCGGCTGGGGTGCACCAGGTGGCCTTCCCGTTGCTGGTCGCGCTGATCGCGATGGCGTTGGCGTTCGATTTCCTCAACGGGCTGCACGACGCGGCGAACTCGATCGCCACGGTGGTTTCAACCCAACTGCTGTCGCCCTTCGTCGCGGTGTTCTTCGCCGCTGTCGGCAATTTCCTCGCGTATTGGCTGGTCGGGTTGCACGTCGCCACCACGGTCGGCTCGGGCATCATCGACAAGAACGTGGTGACGCCGGCCGTGGTGTTCGGCGCGCTCGGTGGAGCAATGACCTGGAACGTGCTCACGTGGCTCAAGGGCCTGCCGTCATCCTCCAGCCATGCCCTGATCGGCGGGCTGCTGGGCGCAGGCATCGCCCACAGCGGCTTCAGCGCGGTGGAAAGCGCCGGCACAAGCAAGACGCTGATCGCCATCGTCGTCTCCCCGATGATCGGCTTCGCCATCGCCATGCTGCTGATGCTGCTGACCAGTGTCCTCTTCCAGCATGCCCAGCCGAGCCGCGCCAACCGCACCTTCAAGGCACTGCACCTGGTCTCCTCGGCCGCTCAATCGATCAGCCACGGCGGCAACGACGCGCAGAAGACGATGGGCGTGATCGCCGTGCTGCTGTACTCGACCGGCTATCTCGGCGGGCAGTTCCGCGTGCCCGAATGGGTGGTGCTGAGCTGCTATACCGCGATGGCGCTGGGGACCCTGTCGGGCGGCTGGCGGATCATCCGCACGATGGGATCGCGCCTGACGCGTCTCAACCACCATTCGGGCTTCTGCGCCTCGACCGCCAGTTCGATCGTGCTGTTCGGCGCCAGCGCGATGGGCATTCCCGTGTCGACCACGCACGCGATCGCCGGCAGCGTGGTCGGCACCGGCGCGGCGCGGCGGTCGAGCGCGGTGCGCTGGAGCGTGGTGACCCGGGTGGTCGTAGCCTGGTTCGTGACGATCCCGGCGAGCGGGGCGGTCGCCGCGCTGGTTTACCTGCTGACGACGCTGTTCTGAAATTTGAGCAGAGCGGCGCGCCCGCGCGCTGGCCGTTCGAAAGCCTGGTGACCCCTACGGGAATCGAACCCGTGTTTCAGCCGTGAGAGGGCCGCGTCCTAACCGCTAGACGAAGGGGCCACACCAAAAAGGCATAGCGCACCACCGATGGTGACCCCAACGGGAATCGAACCCGTGTTTCAGCCGTGAAAGGGCCGCGTCCTAACCGCTAGACGATGGGGCCGCACCGTTGGCGTGGCGGGCACTTAGGGGCGCGGGCGCAGGCGGTCAAGCCTGCGGACCGGCGGCGGGCGCTAGTCCGCCCAGGCGGCATCCTCGAGGTGGAGCTCGGCCTGCGGGCGGGGGCCCCAATCGTCGATCTTGGGGCGGCCTGCGAGCCACAAGCGCCGCCCGCTTGCGCCATGGAGCAGCGCCTGGCCCATCGGCGTTTCCGCCGCGCGGAAGGCGATCGCCTTGAAGCTCGCCCCGTCCTGCCCGCCCGCGATGAGGCGCACGTGGTCGCTGCCGACCAGCTCCGCGCGGACCAGGCGAACGGGGCCGACCGCAACGCGCGGCGCGGGCCAGCCGACGCCGAACGGCCCGGCGGCCTCGAGCGTCTCGACCAGCTCCGGCGTGAGGCCGCCCGGCGCCAGCGCCAAATCCAGGGTGACCGTCCGCTCCGCCGAGGCTCTGCCTACCGCCGGGGCGAGCTGCGCGTCGAGCCATTCGGCAAGCTCGTCGAGCCGGGTTTCCTCCACCGTCAGCCCCGCCGCCATCGCGTGGCCGCCGCCGGCGATAAGCAGCCCTTTCTCCTTGGCGCCAATGATCGCCGCGCCCAGATCGACGCCGCTGATCGAACGCCCCGAGCCCTTGCCCTGGCCACTCTCCCGATCGAGCGCGACGACCAGCACCGGCTTGCCGGTCTTCTCCTTGATCCTCCCCGCGACGATGCCGATCACGCCCGGATGCCAGCCGTGGCCGGCAATGGTGAGCACCGCGCGGTTGTGCTGGCCGTCGATCTGACGTTCGGCCGCTTCCTGCACCCCTGCTTCGATGGCGCGGCGCTCCTCGTTGAGCCCCGAGAGCTGTTCGGCGATGGCGCGGGCCTCGTCGGGATCGTCGGTCGTCAGCAGCCGCACTCCGAGCGATGCTTCGCCCACGCGCCCGCCGGCGTTGATCCGCGGGCCGAGCGCGAAGCCGCAGTCGCTGCAGCTCGGCGGGCGAGTGAGGCGGCTGACATCGATCAGCGCCGCCATGCCGACGTTGCCGCGGTGGGCCATGACCTTGAGGCCCTGGGCCACGAACGCGCGGTTCAGCCCGCGGATCGCCGCGACGTCGGCCACGGTGCCGAGGGCCACGAGATCGAGCAGCGCGAACAGGTCGGGCTCGGGTCGGGTCTCGAAGAACCCCCGGCGGCGCAGCGTGCGCACAAGCGCCACCGCCAGCACAAAAGCGACGCCGACGGCGGCCAAGTGACCGTGGGCGGCGGCTTCGTCGGCTTCGTCCTGCCGGTTTGGGTTGACCAGCGCGAAGGCGCGCGGAAGCTCGCCGGCGCATTTGTGGTGATCGACCACGATGACATCGATGCCCTCATCATGCGCGGCCGCCAGCGCCTCGAAGGCCATCGCGCCGCAATCGACGGTGACGATCAGGCTCGACCCTTCCGCCCCGAGCCGCACCAGCGCCTCTCCGCTCGGGCCATAGCCCTCCAGCAAACGGTCCGGGATGTAGGCGCGCGCTTGGTGTCCGAGCGTCCGCAGCAGGCGGATCAGCAACGCGGCGCTGGTCGCGCCATCCACGTCGTAGTCGCCGAAGATCGTCACCTGTTCGCCCGTTAGCACGGCCTGCGCGAGCCGGTCGGCCGCCGAGTCCATGTCGCTGAAGATCGACGGATCCGGCAGGAACGTCCGCAGGCTCGGTGCGCGATGGATCGCCAATTGCTCGCGGGCGACGCCGCGGCCGATCAGGAGCTGGTCGAGGATGTCGTGATCGAGCGAAGCCGCGCCGTCGTCCAACGTCATGTTGCCGCCGCGCCAACGCCACGCCTTGCCCGACAGCGAAGCCTCGATGCCGAAAACTGCCGCGCGCGTCTGCATGCTCGGGGCCTATCCCAACGAGGCAAGGCGAGGAAGGCCGCCGATGCTGGTTTCGACAGCCGTGCGGCGTGGCGCCGCGCAACATTCCGAAAATGACACATCCGATTTCGAGCTATCGACGGTGCAAAGACTCGACCTAGACTTCGTTTACCTTCACAAATCAGACGGGAATTTCAGAGGGATTGATCATTTCGAGGGCGGGGGACATCGGCGCGGGGGATAACGGCTCGGCTGTATCGCTGCTGTTTGCGGCGGGGTGCCGGCCGGGGGCCGATGCGTTTCGCCGACTGCTTGAAAAGCAAACCGGGTTTTCGATCAGCTTCGATCCGGCCGCCGAATTGGACACCGGGCCCGCTGCTCCGGCAGAGCATGGCCTGACGTGGCTGGAGCTGCTCGCCAACGGCCTGACGTTCGATCTGGTTGGGCTGGTTCCCGGCCCGCCGAACGATCCGCCACCCTGCGTCCACGGCTATGCCCTGGCGGCCGGAGCGGACCCGATCGGGTTGGAAGCGATCACGATACGCCCGGGGCCGCACCTGGCCGGGGGCCATACGATGATGCCCGTGATCCGCACCCTCGCGTGGGTCGGGGCGTCGCTGGCGTCGCTCGACGGGGTCGAAGCGGTCGCGTGGCATCCCGCGCGCAGCTGGAGCGGGGCCGACTTTTTTCGCGAAGGCGTGCTGCGCTGGATCGAAGGCGGCGTGTTTCCCGGCCTCGGCCTCACCGCGCTCGCCTTGGCGCCGGACGGCGGGATGCAAAGCGAAGGGCTTTCACTGTTCACCGGGCAGGAACTGCGGATCGAGCCCGAGCTGGTGGCTGACAGGCCGACCGCGGCGAAGATCGGCGTCCGGCTGATCGACCTGCTGGTCGAAAGCGGCAGAGTCGAGGCGCCGCAACGCATAAGCGGGCCCGACGGCTTGCCGCTGCGCCTCGAGCCGTCGGCCAACGGCCGTTTCGTGCGAGTGTGGCGGGGCTAGGCCAGCCACCGGTTGCCCGCCTTGCGGGGCCGATCCGCCGGCGACGGTTGGCGTTCCGCACTATCAACCGGCGCGGCGAGCCGAACTACCAGCCGGGAATGCAGCGCCACCACTTGCTGCCGCGCAGCTGCTGTCGGCGCGGTGCTTCGGCCGCCTGTTCGATCGCCTGGGCCGCGAACGAGTCGGTTTCGACGACTTTCGCCGCAACGGCCTGTTGCTGCCGTGCACCGATCCCGCCGCCCTGCGCATCGGCCTGCCGCTGCACCGCGGTCCGCATCGCGATTACAACGCGATGGTGTTCGAGCGTGTCGGCCGCATCGAGGGCGATTGGTCCGCGCGGCGGCTGCGCGCGCCGGAGCCGGCGCTGGAGGAGGCGCTGATGCGCCTGGCGCTGTTGCAGGGCGCGTTGCGCCGGCGATTGCTCGCCGACACGGCCCGGCTGCGGCTCAACCGGGGGGATCCGCTCGGCGCGGGCCGCGATTTCGCGGAGTTGGACGCGATGGCCGAATTGCTGTGGCGCGAGACGGCCCGGTAAGCGGGCACGCCGCTTCGATCACCCGGCGATGCGTACCTCGTCGTAGACCGGGTCGTAGCGCACGTTCAGCCCCATCGCCCTGAGCTTGTCGAAGCTGACATAAGCGTCGGCGGCAGCGGAATTGCGCAGTCGGGTGAACTCGGAGGCGTCGTAATGTGTGGCGAGAAGGTCGAGCAGGCCGGCAAGCTTGACGTCGATGGTGCGCGCGTCGGTCATCCGAAATTCGACCTTGCCGACTTCGGCACCTCCGATCCGGACCATCATCTGCGTGGGGGCTTCGGCCAGCAGGACCGCGCGCTCCGATTGCGGATAGCGCACAGGCGGAAGCGGCGTTACCTGCATCGCGGCGATCTTCGCAGCGAGGTTGGGCTCGGCGCCGACAGCCAGTCCGGGTTCGTTGAGTTGCGTTACCCTCAGCGACGGCACGTCGCTTTGCGAGATCTGCGCTATGTCTACCTCGCGCAGTGTTTCCCGCGCGGCCGAAGAGGATGCTGTGCTCGGCACGGGGGCGGCGGGCGGCTCGTCGGCGACCGCCAACACCTGAATGGGCGGGCCGGGCAAGTCGACCGCGAGCGGAGGCGCCGGCAGGGGCTTGTCTTCGACGGTCGGGATTGACGCCGCCGGCGTCGCCTCAGGAAGAGCAACGAAGATGGGATCGAGCGGCTCGGGCGTCTGCGCGAGCGGCTTGGCTTGCGGCGCCGCGAAGATTTTCGGCGGTGGCGCGGAACGTCTTGAGTTTGCGCGGTGCCTCGCAGCATGAGTCGTCGGCGAGAGCTGTGGCGAATGCGGGATTGGCGCCGCGGCGAGCGAAAGCGGTGTTGGCCGAGGCGCCCGGACCGTCACGTTGTCTGGCGCTTTCGGCCGGGGAGCCAATTGCGGCAATGCGGCCAGGCAGCAACCGGCGAGCAGGAGGGCCGCCTCGGCGGGCCAACGACGTTCGGGCAGCGCGGCGGCGCGCGAAGCGAAGCGAACCGTGGGGGCGGCTCCGCTCTCGACATGCGCGCGAAAAGTCCCGTGCATTCAACCCCCTGACCCGCGCACCATACCGCCCCATGGCGCCTGATGGCAACCGCTCGTGCGAAACGTCCCGTTGCGGGAAAGGTCAGGCTTGCTCCCGCACCGCGGAATTGGCCGCGCTGAGGATTGCGCGGACGCTGGCGGTGGCGACGTCCTGGTCGATGCCGACTCCCCACACGGTGTTGCCAGCGGGAGTGGTGCATTCGAGATAGGTCGCCGCGCGCGCGTCGGTCCCGGTGCCGAGCGCGTGCTCGGAGTAGTCGAGCACTTCGAGCTCGAGCGCGAATTCGTCCTTGAGCGTCGCCAGCACCGAGGCAATCAAACCCTTGCCGCGGCCGCTGACGCGCTGCTCGCGCCCGTCGACTTCGATCGTGCCGCTGAAGATGCGGTCGCCGTCGGCTGCCCGGCGCTCCTCGAAATCGACCAGGCGAAAGCGGCGTTCGGGCACCTTGACGAAGTAGGCCTTGCGGAAGGTGTCCCAGATATCGGCCGCATTGAGCTCCCGCCCGAGCTCGTCGGCGAGGCGCTGGACGTGCTGCGAGAAATCGACTTGCAGCTTCTTCGGCAGCTTGAGGCCCTGGTCCTGCTCTAGCACCCACGCGAAGCCGCCTTTGCCCGATTGCGAGTTGACGCGGATCACCGCTTCATAGCTACGGCCGAGATCCGCCGGGTCGATCGGCAGGTAGGGCACCCGCCACAGCTCGTCGTTGCGCTGCTCCTGCGCCGCGAAACCCTTCTTGATCGCGTCCTGGTGGCTGCCGGAGAAAGCGGTGAACACCAGCTCGCCGCCGTAGGGATGGCGCTGGTGGACCGGAATCTGGTTGCAGTATTCGACGGTCTCGATGATCCGGTCGATGTCGGAGAAATCGAGGCCCGGATCGATCCCTTGAGTGTACATGTTGAGCGCCAGGGTGACGAGGCAGCAGTTACCGGTGCGCTCGCCGTTGCCGAACAGGCAGCCCTCGATGCGGTCGGCCCCGGCCATCAAGCCCAGCTCGGCGGCCGCGACGCCGGTGCCGCGGTCGTTGTGGGTGTGCAGGCTGATCACCGCGCGGTCGCGATTGGGCAGGTTGCGGCAGAAGTATTCGATCTGGTCGGCGTAGACGTTGGGCGTCGCCGCCTCGACCGTCGCCGGCAGGTTGAGGATGATCGGGCGCTCAGCGGTCGGCTGCAGCACCTCCATCACCGCCTCGCAGACCGAGATCGAGAAATCGAGTTCGGCGGTGGAGAAGGTTTCCGGCGAGTACTGGAAATGCCAGTCGGTTTCGGGCCGTTTCGCCGCTTCGTCGCGCATTACCTTGGCGCCCTTGACCGCGATTTCGCGCACCTCTTCGGGCGTCATGCGAAAGACGATCTCGCGCCACGCCGGGCTGACCGCGTTGTAGAGGTGGACGATCGCCTTGTCCGCGCCTCCGAGGCTCTGGAACGAGGTGCGGATCAGGTCCTCGCGCGACTGGGTCAGCACCTGGACGATCACGTCGTCGGGGATCTTGCCCGAGCGCACGAGGGCCGAGATGAAATCGAACTCGGTTTGCCCGGCGGCGGGGAAACCGATTTCGATTTCCTTGACGCCGATCTCGACCAGCGTATCGAAGAAGCGGTTCTTCTTCACCGCGTCCATGGGATCGACGATCGCCTGGTTGCCGTCGCGCAAGTCGGTCGAGAGCCAGCGCGGCGGCTGGGTGATCGTCCGGCTGGGCCACTGCCGGTCGGGCAGCGGCACCTGCGGGAAGGGCCGGTACTTGCGGCTCGGATCGCTGAGCATCGCCATGTCAAGAACGCCTTAGTGCATGAACCCCGCGCGGCAAGCGGCGCGCGCGATTTCGACTTTCGGAGGGTGCAAGAGCCCTTAGGCGGGCTGCCTGCGCCGGGCGCAGGGCAGGTGTCGCGTCTAAGGGCGCGTAAGTCGAAGCAGCGCAAGAAGCTCGCGGCGGTGCATGCGGCCGAGATAGGCGAGGATGGTTAAGAAATCCAGCAGTTTGGGGCCGAACGAGCGTCCGGCCCCTTCGAAAGCGGTCGTTACTGCTTCTGGAACGCGGCAGTGATGGTCATGTCGACCTCATCGCCGACCATCGGGACGAACTGCTTCACGCCGAAGTCGCTGCGCTTGATCGTGGCGTGACCTTCGAAGGCAATCGTTTCCTTCTTCGACATCGGATCGGACCCGACTGCCTTGAAGGTGGCGTTGATCACGCCGGGCTTGGTCACCCCGTGGATGGTGAAGTTCCCGGCAACCTCGGCGCTCTTGCCGTGGACCGTTACGCTGGTCGATTCAAAGTGCGCGGTGGGATACTTCGCGGTGTCGAAGAACATCGGCCCGAGCAGTTCCTTGTCGAGCGCTGCGATGGTCGTGTGAATGGTGTCGACCGGCACATCGACGGACAAGTGGTCGTTCTTCGCGTTCTTCGGATCGAGCATCAGAGTGCCCATCGCCCCCGACAGCAGGCCCATGTTCTGCGTGAAGCCGAGGTGCTTGTAGCTGTACATGATCTGCGTGTGGTTCGGATCCGTCTTGTACGTGCCGGCCGTCACCTTCGAAGCGTCCATGCTGGGCCCGGCGGGCACGGGGCCCTGCTGGGCGTGCACAGCCCCGAAAGCGAGCGTCGCAGCGCCGGCCGCCGCAAAGGCGAGAATCGATTTACGCATGGTTGAGATCTCCCGTGGAATTGTTCAGGCCGACTTTGACAAGTTCAATTGACAATGTCCAGTGAAGCAGCGGCTTATTTCGCGGCGGCGATCCAGCAGTCGAGCAACGCCTTGGCGAGCCCTTTGTCGAGCGCCTCGCCCGCTTCCTCGACGCCGTCCGCCCAGCTTTCGACCTCACCGGCGACCATCAGCGCCCCCGCGGCGTTGAACAACACCGCGTCGCGATAGGGCCCCGGCGTTCCCATCAGCAAGGCGCGGAGCGCCGCGGCGTTGTGCTCGGCATCGCCCCCGCGGATCGCTTCGATCGGCGCGTGCGGCAGGCCGGCGCGGGCCGCATCGACGCGGTGCATTTCGAAATCGTGGTCGACGACCTCCGCGAGCTCGTTGCCGCCGGCGAGGCTCAGCTCGTCGAGCCCCTCGTCGCCCGAGACGATGAACGAGCGCTGCGTCCCGAGATGCGCCATCGCCTCGGCGTAGATCGGCACGTAGGCGGGCCGGGCGATGCCGATCAGCTGGCGCCGCACCCGCGCCGGGTTCGACAGCGGGCCCATCAGGTTGAAGATCGTCCGCCGGCCGATGCGCTTCCTGATCGGCTGGATGCGCCGCATCGCCGGGTGATGGTTGGCCGCGAACAGGAAGCAGATGCCAATCTCGCGCAAAGTCATTTCGGCGGTGCGTCCGGCGGCGTCCATGTCGAGGCCCAGCACCTCGAGCGTGTCGGCCGCGCCGGCCTTGGAGCTGGCCGCACGGTTGCCGTGCTTGGCCACCGGCACCCCGCACGCGGCGACTACCAGGCTGACGGCCGTCGAGACGTTGAGCGTATGGTGCCCGTCGCCGCCGGTGCCGCAGACGTCGATCGCGTTCTCCGGTGACTCGATCGGCAGCATCCGGGCGCGCAGCGCGCGCGCTGCTCCCGCGATCTCGGCGGCGGTTTCGCCACGATCGGACAGCTCGGTCAGGAACCGCGCGATGTCGTCGTCGGAGACCTGGCCGTCGAGCATTTGGCCGAATACGACCTCGGCCAGGTCCTCGCTGAGGTGCGGTTCGACCTCGGGGAGGGAGGTCATGCGGTTTGCTTGGCCTTGATTCCGCAAATCGCGAGGAAATTGGCGAGCAGCTCGTGGCCGTGCTCGGTGGCGATGCTCTCCGGATGGAACTGCACGCCGTGGATCGGCAGCGTCTCGTGCCGGAAGCCCATCACGCTGGTCCCGTCGAGGCCCGGTGTCTCGCTGGTGGCGTTGACGATCAGCGAGGGCGGAATGTCCTCGACGATCAGCGAATGGTAGCGCGTCGCCGTGAACGGGCTGGGCAGGCCCTCGAAGACGCCCGTGCCGTCGTGATCGACCAGGCTGGTCTTGCCGTGCATCAGCCCGCCCCGCACGACCTGGCCGCCGAAATGCTGGCCGATCGCCTGGTGGCCGAGGCACACGCCCAGCAGCGGCCGCTCCGCGTCGGCGCATGCGGCCACAAGATCGAGGCTGATGCCCGCCTCGTTCGGCGTGCACGGGCCGGGCGAGATCAGGAAGCCCTTGGCCCCGCTGGAGATCGCCTGCCCGGCAGAAATCGCATCGTTGCGCACGACGTCCACCTCGGCGCCCAGCTCCATCAGGTAGTGGACCAGGTTGAAGGTGAAGCTGTCGTAGTTGTCGATCACCAGAATCATGGCTCGCGGCTTTCGGC
>JANWHA010000025.1 GCA_025450635.1 Croceibacterium sp.
ACGATCGCGAGGGCTGCCTCGACCTGATCGTTAACGCCAGCCCGCTCGGCATGGCCGGGCAACCGCCGCTCAAGTTCGATTTCGGCCACGCCCCGCCGAACAGCGTGGTCTATGACATCGTCACCCACCCGGTCGAAACCGAATTCCTCAAAACCGCCCTCGCCGCCGGTTTCCGCACCATCGACGGGCTGGCGATGCTGATCGGCCAGGCGGCTGTTGCGTTTGAGAAATTCTTCGGGGGTCCTCCGCCGCGCGACGACGGCGACGGCGAGCTGCGGCGAATCTTGACCTCGTGAGCCGCCCGCTGATTCTCGGCCTGACTGGCTCGATCGGGATGGGCAAATCGACCGTCGCGGCCATGTTCGAAAAGCTCGGCGTGCCGGTGTTCGATGCCGATGCCGTGGTGCACCGCCTGCAGGGTCCTTGTGGCACCCTTGTCGTCTCGATTGAGTCTGCGTTTCCCGGCACGACCGGCGACCGCGGGGTCGATCGTGACGCGCTCGGCGCGAAGGTCTTCGGAGATCCCGACGCGCTGGCGAGGCTCGAGCTGATCGTCCACCCGGCGGTGCGCGAGGCGCGCGAGGCGTTCCTGCGCGAACATGCCGCCGCGCCGCTGGTAGTGTTCGATATCCCGCTGCTGTTCGAGAAAGGCGGCAGCGACGAAGTCGATCGGGTGGCCGTCGTCTCCGCCCCGGCCGCCATCCAGCGCGCGCGCGTGCTGGCGCGCGAAGGCATGGACGAAACGCGATTGGGAGAGATCCTCGCGCTGCAAATGCCCGACGCTGAAAAGCGCGCGCGGGCGGATTACGTGATCGACACCGGCCGCTCGCAGGCGGAGACCGAAGCCGAGGTCCGGCTTCTCGTGGAGAAGCTCTCCGCGCCTTGACCGGCCCCTTGCCAGCCGCCTGTCGCCGTCCGATAGATGAGCCGATGCGGGAGATCGTGTTCGATACCGAAACCACCGGCCTCGATCCGCGGACCGGCGACCGGATGGTCGAGATCGGCTGCGTCGAGCTGGTCAACCGGGTGCCCACCGGGCGCACCTTCCACGCCTATTTCAACCCCGACCGGCCGATGCCGCTCGAAGCCGAGCAGGTCCATGGCCTGGGCGATGCGTTCCTGGCCGACAAGCCGCGCTTCCACGAAGGCGTGCTCGACCTGCTCGAATTCCTCGCCGAGTCCCCGCTGGTGGCGCACAACGCCCAGTTCGACTTCGGCTTTCTCAATTTCGAGCTCGGCGCCTGCGGCCATCCGGAGCTGTCGCTCGAGCGGATGATCGACACGCTCACGCTCGCCCGCCGCCGCCATCCCGGCGCCAAGCACTCGCTCGATGCGCTGTGCACCCGCTACGGCATCGACCGCAGCCACCGCGTCAAGCACGGCGCGCTGCTCGATGCCGAGCTGCTCGCCCAGGTCTATGTCGAGCTGACGGGCGGGTTGCAGATCGGCTTGCAGCTCGCCGCCGAGCGGCCCGAGCAAACGGTTGAGATCGTCCGCCTCGCTCCTCTCCATCGCGAATTCCGCGCGCCCCGCCCTCATGCCGCCAGCGCCGAGGAGCTGGCACGGCACAAAGCGTTCTTAGAAACGTTTGATTCCCCGCTCTGGACAAGCTGATCGAGGCCCACTTCGGAGCCAGTGGATCAACCAGACAGGAGGCCCCCCGGCATATGGACATCCGCGTATCCGGTCACCAGATGGAAACCGGTTCGTCGTTGCAGGAACACGCCGCCGTGCGCCTCAACGGAATCGTCGACAAGTACTTCAATCGGGCGATGTCGTCGCAGGTCACGTTCGGCAAGGCGCCAGCGAGCGCTTACGCGTGCGATATCGTCATGCATGTCAACAACGGCCTGGTGCTGAAATCGCGCGCCGAAGCGCACGACGTGCACCAGTC
This sequence comes from Croceibacterium sp., assembly GCA_025450635.1. GTDB lineage: Bacteria > Pseudomonadota > Alphaproteobacteria > Sphingomonadales > Sphingomonadaceae > Croceibacterium_B. The sequence goes on from JANWHA010000025.1 coordinate 1,895, forward strand.
GCTGGAACAGGCGGCCGACAAGATCGAGAAGCAGCTCCGGCGTTACAAGCGGCGGCTGAAGGATCGGCACGAACAGGCCGATTTTGTCGCCCAGCAGGAAGACGCGGCTTACACGGTGTTCGGGCCCGCCGAGCCGGAAGCCGAAGAAGCGCCCGAGGCTCTGCCCGTCATCGCCGAGACCCGCACCGACATCCCCGAGGTCAGCGTGTCGGATGCGGTGATGATGCTCGATTTGCGTCACACCAACGCGTTGTTCTTCAAAAACGCTGGCACCGGCCGGCACAATATGGTTTACCGCCGCGCCGATGGCTCGATCGGCTGGGTCGAGCCGTCCTGAAGGGGCCGGACGGCCGCTGTCTACGCCTTAATTTGGACGGTATTTCCTGCGAATGGGCGCCCTCGCGCACGTTGGTGTTTGAAGTCCGTTTCCGCGACTTATTCGGATATTCGATGAACGCTCACTTCCTGCTCGATCCCTCGGCCGTGGAGCTTGTCTCGGCCAAGTCCAAGCAATCGATTCTTGAACTTCTCGCCCGGCGATTCGCCGCCAGCTACGGCCTCGACGCCGCGGCGGTGCTCGAGCGGTTGCAGGAGCGCGAGGCCCTCGGCAGCACCGGCTTCGGCCGCGGCGTGGCGATTCCCCATGCCCGGGTCGAAGGGCTCCGGCGCCCGGTCGCCGCCCTGCTCAAGCTCCAGGAACCGGTCGATTTCACCGCCGCCGACGGCATGCCGGTCGACCTCGTGTTCGGCCTCGTCTCGCCCGAAACCAGCGGCGTCGGCCATCTCCACGCGCTGGCCGCCATTTCGCGCCTGGTTCGCGACGAGCGGGTGCACGACGCACTGAGCGAAGCGCCCGACGCGGAAGCGCTCTACGGCCTCCTCGCGAATGCCGCCGACCGCGACGCCGCGTAGTGCAGGCCCTTTGGCGGACGCGACCGGCGCAGCGCTTCACTTTGCCGCGCTCGAATCGCTCTACGCATCGGCTCCGGTCAATGCGCTGTTCGAATCGCGGCTGACGATAACCGGTGAAGGCCGGTCGCGGATCGAGTTCGCGGTCGACGAGCGTTTCCATCATGCCGCGCACGCGGCGCACGGCACGATCTACTTCAAGATGCTGGACGACGCCGCGTTCTATGCCGCCAACTCGCTCGTCACCGACCGCTTCCTGCTGACGACCGCGTTCAACCTCCATTTCACCAAGCCGATCCGCAGCGGCCGCGTGGTGGCCGAAGGACGCTGGATCAGCGGCCGCCGGCGCGTATTCGTCGCCGAGGCGCGGCTGGTCGACGAGGAAGGCGACGAGATCGGGCGAGGCACCGGCACGTTCATGCGCTCGCGCATCCCGTTGTCGAGCTTGTCCGGCTATCGCGCCGATCGGGCGTAGCGATGGAACCGCGCCTGCCGGCTCACCTCGAAGTGAAAGGGCTTCTGCGCGCGGTCGAGTCGGCCGGGGGCTTTGCGACGGTAATTGCCAAGGGCGAGCGGGACGCGGGCACGTTGCTGGTAACGTGTTGCGAAAATGGCAAGAACTTCCGCGCCTACGAGCGGATGCCGCGCCCCGACGGCAGCCGGGCGTGGGCGCTTACCAAGACGCAGGATTCGGAAAATCCGTTGGAATTCACCGAATACCTCGACCGGCGGAAGTCCCAGGATAGCGATTTGTGGATCCTGGAACTGGATATCCCGGATGCAGAACGGTTCATCGATTCGGCGGGAACCCTGAATTGACTCCATGCTGCAACTGCGAAAAGAGGCCCGTGCTTCCACAGCGCGGGTGCCCGGACGGCGATTAGGCCGGGGGGACATCGGGCGCCAGACGGGGGGCAGCCGGCAGGCATAGGGGATGGATCGCCCTCGCCGATCGAAGGATCGGCGGCCTGCGCAGGCGCTCACCGCCTAGGGTAACGGGATCAATGCAGTTTTTGAGACTCCGCGGCGCGGTAACCGCCGCCGCGATGATTTTTGCGAGCCTGCTCGGCGCCGCGCCGAGTGCCGCTCTGGCCCAAGGTGCCGTAACGGTCACTCACGTGCCGATGCCACCACAGGTGCCGGTCGTCGTCGTGGCGGTCGCGGCTCCGGCCGCCCCGACCAGCGGGAGTGCCTGGATCGCCCAGGGTACGGTGCTCGACCCCAGCGCACAGACCCCGACGCCAGCCGCCCCTGCCTCGCCGGCCCCGGTGGGCGCAATCCACGCCGATTCGCTGTTGCAGCTCGTCGGCGACATGCCGATCCCCGTCGACACCGCCGAGTTGGCCCCGGATATGAAGTGCCTCGCTCAGGCGGTCTATTTCGAATCGCGCGGCGAGCCGATCGAAGGCCAGCTGGCGGTCGCCGAAGTGGTCATCAACCGCGCCAAGTCCGATCTCTACCCCGACAGCTACTGCGACGTGATCAAGCAGCCGGCGCAGTTCTCGTTCGTCCGCCACGGCCATATTCCGGCCGCTGACGAAAGCTCGGACGCCTGGCAGCGAGCGGTGGCGATCGCCGAAATCGCCCAGCAGAACCTGTGGCAAAGCAAGGCCGCCACGGCGATGTACTTCCACGCGACCTATGTGAACCCGGGTTGGGCACATCAGAAGGTCGAGCTGGCGCAGATCGACACGCACATCTTCTACCGCTGATCCTCCGCCCGGCGCGGAGCTACCCGGAGATTTCGACCCATACCGGCGCATGGTCGCTGGCCTTCTCGCGCCCGCGGTATTCCTTGTCGACTCCCGCCGAGACGAGCCGATCGGCCGCTTCGGGCGACAGCAGCAGGTGATCGATGCGGAAGCCATGGTCGCGCTGCCACGCGCCGGCCTGGTAGTCCCAGTAAGTCCACACTCCTCCGCGCGGATTGAGCACGGCCAGCGCGTCGGTCCAGCCGTCGCCGAGGATCCGCGCGTAGGCGGCGCGCGATGCGGGCTGCATCAGCGCGTCGTTGGCCATGGCGGCCGGCGACCACACGTCGCGATCCTCGGGAATCACGTTGAAATCGCCAACCACGACGGTCGGCCGTTCGCGCGCCAGCAATTCGCGCAGGCGTGTGCGCAGGCGCTCCATCCAGGCCAGCTTGTAATCGAACTTCGGCCCCGGTTGCGGATTGCCGTTGGGCAGGTACAGATTGACCACGCGCACACCCCGGATGTCGGCTTCGATGAAGCGCGCCTGCTCGTCCTCCGGATCGCCGGGGAGTCCGTGGACAACCTCGAGCGGGTCCTCGTTGTCGACCAGCATGGCGACGCCATTGAAGCCCTTCTGCCCGTGCCATGCGGCGCGGTAGCCGATCGCCTCGAAGTCGGCGGCCGGGAAGTCGGCGTCCTGGCACTTGATTTCCTGCAGGCAGGCGACCGCGGGCCGCGTTTCCTCGAACCATTCGAGCAGGCGCTCACGCCGCGCGCGGATTCCGTTGATATTGAAGCTGGCTATCCGCACGGACGCGGACTTTAGATGCCGAAGCTGGAACCGCAACCGCATCCCGCGGTCGCGTTGGGGTTTTCGACCTTGAAGGCCGCGCCGCCGAGCGATTCGACGAAGTCGACCGTGCTGCCGGCGACGAGATCGAGGCTAACCGGGTCGACTACCAGCCGCACCCCGTCCGTTTCGCTCACCGAATCTTCTCCCTCGGCCGACTCGGCGAGGTCGAACCTGTACTGGAAGCCCGAACAGCCGCCGCCTTCGACCGTCAGGCGCAGGATCGCCGGCTTGCCCTGGCGTTCGGCGATCGAGCCGATGCGTTTGGCGGCCGCGGGCGTGAGAGTGAGGGCGGGGGTCATGCCGCCGATGTAGGGTTGCAGAGGGCCCGCCTCAAGCCGTCTGGATATATTGCCGCATGTGCTCGGCTTCGGCGCTGATCTCGTCGATCCGCGCCTTGACGATGTCGCCGATCGAAATGAAGCCGACCATCGCCGGCCCTCGCATCACCGGCAGGTGGCGGATACGCCGCCGAGTCATCAGCGCGAGCGCCTCGATGAAGCTGGTCTCCGGCGCGATAGTTATCGGAGGCGAAGTCATCACCTCGCCGACCTCGCGATCGAGGCACGCCTCGCCTTCGGCGGCAATACGATAGAGCACGTCGCGTTCGGAGAAGATGCCGGCAACTTGGCCGGCGCTTGTCACCGGCAGCGCGCCGATGCGCCTTTCGGCGAGCAGTTGCACCGCCTGGCGCACCGTGGCGCCCGTCGGGCAAGTGACGATGTCGGCGGGGTCGCGGGCGGCGATCAGTCGAGCAATGTCCATGACATTCTCCCACGTTATGCGGCCCATTGTGCCACAAACCGGCCCGGGGAGCGAATCCGCTCTGGCCAGGCGTTGCGGCGATGACGCCAAACCGCCATGGCGAGAGCAATGGTCCGCACCCGCCCATCGCCACTCGACGAGCCGCGCAACGCCGCTCACGCCTGGGCGCGTTATCGGCGTCTGATGCGCGGGATGGCGGTGTTCGCGCTGGTGCTGATCGCGCTGGCGATGATGGTGCTGTACGCTCTCGGCGCGGTCGTCTCGATCCACGTGTTGATCGCGACCGCGCTGGGGATCGGCCTCACGGTCATGCTGATGTCCGCCCTCATGGGGCTGGTATTCCTGTCGAGCGGCACCGGCCACGACGAATCGATTGTCGATAAGCTCAACGAAGAGGACGAACCTGCCCGCCGGCCCTGAGCCGGTAATCCTCGACCGGCGCTCCGCCGATCAGGTGCTCCTGGATGATCCGCTCGAGCACGCCCTCGGTGCAACTGTGGTACCACACGCGGTCGGGCCAGACGACGGCGATCGGCCCAGCGGCGCAGATCTGCAGGCAGTCGGCCTTGGTCCGCTGCACCCCGCCTTTCCCGGCGAGCCCCAGTTCCTTGAGCCGCTTCTTGAGATATTTCCACGCCGGCTCGCCGACCTCGCGGCGACAGCATTCGCCCTTTTGCGACATGCAGCACAGGAAGATATGGCGGCGGATGGTCTCCCCGCCGATCGTCGCCAGCGCGGCTTCGGCCTGGGCGAGCTGGTCTGGATCGACTGGCGAAATTGCCGATCAGCCCTTCTTGCCGGCGATGCGGGCGATCTCGGCCTGGACCATGCGGTCGACGATCTGCGGCAGGTTGGTCTCGAGCCATTGCGCGAGCATCGGCCGCAGCATCTCGCGCACCAGCCCTTCGAGCGAGGTCTCGCCCGAGCGGACGATCTGCGGCGGCGCGCTTGGCTCGGCGAGCATGGCCAGCGCGGCGAGCGATTCGCGCATCGCCCCGGCGGTGCGCTCGGTGGTCAGCCCCGCCACCGGCTCGGCGGTTTCGGCCAGCTCGGCAGCTTCGTCGAGGTTAAGCACTTCATCGTCCCGGTCATCGTCATCGTCGGACGCCATGAAAACCTCGGTGCCGACCCCGGCGGATTCGCGTCGACGGCGCTCGAATTGGGCGGTTTCGCGGTTATCGCGCGCGATCACCTTCTTGATCGATTCGAGGATTTCCTCGACGGAAGGCTCGCCGTCCTGCCTCACTGCGGAGTTTCCACCTGTTGCTGCTGCGCGGGAATTTCCGCATCCTGCGGCGGGATGTCAACGGTGCGCGTCGATTGCGTCACAGGATCGGGATCGAACGACCAGTCGTTGAACTTGTTCTTCACGCGGTCGTAGTTGACCACCGGATCGTACAGCGGGCCCTGATCGTCCAGCCCGAGGTCGCGCGCTTCCGCCCGGCCCATCGCCGCCAGCAGGGTAAAGCCGGCGACGTAGGCGTTGCGCCGGGCGGTCACCAAGGCGACTTGCGACTGGAGCAGCTCCTGCTCGGCGTTGAGCACGTCGATGATCTGCCGGGTGCCGACGCTCTGCTCGGCGCGCGTGCCTTCGAGGCTCAGCGCCGCGGCGGACACCGCGGTCTGGCTCGAAGCGATGATCGCCTGCGACGCCTGCCAGGCCGAATAGGCCGACCGCACCTGCTGGATGACGTTCCGCTCGGTGGCGACGACCTGCTCAAGCGCTTGCGAAGCGCGGTCCTGCGCCTGACGCTCCTGCGCCGCCGGACGTCCGCCCTGGTAGAGCGGCAGGGTCAGCTGGACGCCGGCTTGCGCGGTCGTCTGCAACTGCTGGACGGGGCCGATGATGCTGGAGCCGAGGGAACCGAGGTAATCGGTCGCGCCGCCGTTGACGAACAAGCTCACCTTCGGGAGCCGGGCTGCACCGGCAGCCTCGATGTCGAACCCGGCCGCGTCGGAATTCTCCTGCGCGGCGATCAGGTCGGGATTGTTCTGCAGCGCATCCTTGACCGCATCGTTGACCACTCCCGGCAGTCCCGGAAGCGGCGGCGGCGGCTGCAAGTCCGACGGCGCCTTGCCGACCAGCTGGACGTAGCGCTCACGCGCCGAGACCAGGTTCGATTGGGCCGTGCGCAGGTCGCCTTGGGCGAGCGCCAGGCGGGATTGCGACTGGGCGACGTCGGTGCGGGTGAGCTGGCCGATCTGGAACTGGTCCTGCGTGGATTCGAGATTGACCTGGAGAACGTGCACGTTGTTCGCGTTGAGGCCGACGACGGCCTCATCCAGGATCACGTCCATGTAGGCGCCGACGACCTGGCTGAACAGGGAGCTCTCGCTGCCGCGGAGCGTGGCCCGGCCGGCGATGTCACGGGTTTCGGCGGCGCGGATGCCGTTCTTGGTCGCCCCGCCCTGGTAGATCGGCACCGAAAGGTTCAGCTGCCCAACGGCCGAACGCGCGGGCGAGACGAACGAGCTGGAGCTCTGCTTCAGGTATTCGGTGTAAGAGCCGGTCGCGCTTACGTTGGGCAGCGCGCTCGATTTCTGGATCGGCACGTTCTCGTCGGTTGCGCGCTGCTGCGCCCGCGCCCCCTCGAGCGTCGGATTGGTGCGATAAGCGGCGTTGAGCGCGTCCTTCAGCGTATCGGCCCGCGCGGGCGCGGTTGCCGCGAGGCACGCGCCGGCCAGCAGGCTGATTCGCAAGCCCCTCCGCAGCATGTTCAGAAACTCCATCCTTTCGGGGCGGCAAATTCCGTGAGTACCGGGATGCCGAGTTCGGTCAGGGCCACCAGCCCGACAGCGCCCGCGGCCTTGCGGCCCGCCGCCAGCCGCGTCACGCCGTTGCGGAGCAAGCCCGTCACCACCCGCGCGCCATCGGCCAGCCGCTGCACCAGAGGGTCGGGCAGTTGCTCGATGGCGCCGTCGATCATCAGCAGCGTGAAATCGCCGCGCTCGCGCGAAGCGGCGACCGCGCCGGCCGGCGAAATCACTTCCAGCGAACCGGGCAAAGGGCGCAGCAGCTCGGCCAGGTAGCCGCTGCCGCCGTCGACCAGCAGCGCCTTGTCGGCCGTGCTCGGCCGCGCTTCCTGCAGCATCATGCCCTGGACCACCGGCGCAGGGAGGTAGCGCCCGTTACCGAGCGCGATCGCGCGGTCGATGTAGGCGATGCCGCGGGCGCTCGCCGGCACGAAATCCTCGCGCGCGACCACCGCCATGCGCGCGAGCACGAAGGGCGTGTTGACGCCGCTGGTGCGCAGCTGGCTGTCGATCATCGCCTTGCGGGCGGCGGCTTCACCGCCGGCCTGCGGGCGGTCCTCAACGATAGTCACTTGGCGCGTCTCTTGTCGGTCCGGTCGGGGCGGCCTTAGGGCTTGCCGCCGCTGCGGGCAATGTTGGTGTTGTCGCAATTGGTTGCAAGCAAGAGCGCTGTTGCGCCGCCGCCGCAAGCCTTGCCTAGCGGCGCGGTCGGCGTATGGATCGGGCTTTCGACGGGAAGGAGGGTTCGGTCGATGAGCGACATGGTGACGATCCGCGAGGAGGACCTGATCGAGAGCGTCGCCGACGCGCTTCAGTTCATCAGCTACTACCACCCGATGGACTACATCCGCGCGCTCGGCGCGGCTTATGCGGCCGAGCAGGGGCCGGCGGCGAAGGACGCGATCGCGCAAATCCTTACCAACAGCCGCATGTGCGCCGAAGGTCACCGGCCGATCTGCCAGGACACCGGCATCGTCAACGTGTTCGTGAAATGGGGCCAGGATTGCCGGCTTGAGTCCGCGCGTTCGTTGCAGGATGTCGTCGATGAAGGGGTCCGGCGGGCCTATACCCTGCCGGAGAACAAGCTGCGCGCCTCGATCCTCGCCGACCCCGCGTTCACGCGCCGCAACACCCGCGACAACACCCCGTGCGTGCTGTCGGTCGAGATGGTCCCAGGCAAGACAGTGTCGGTCGATGTCGCCGCCAAAGGGGGCGGCAGCGAGAACAAATCGAAGTTCAAGATGATGAACCCGAGCGACAACATCGTCGACTGGGTGCTCGAAATGCTGCCGCAGATGGGCGCTGGCTGGTGCCCGCCGGGGATGCTCGGGATCGGCATCGGCGGCACCGCCGAGCATTGCGTCAAGCTCGCCAAACTGAGCCTGATGGAACCGATCGACATGGCCCAGCTCAAGGCGCGGGGCGCGCAAAGCGATCTCGAGCGGCTGCGGATCGAGATCTTCGACAAGGTCAACGCGCTCGGCATCGGCGCGCAAGGTCTGGGCGGCCTGGCGACGGTGCTCGACGTCAAGATCCTCGACTGGCCGTGCCACGCCGCCGGCAAGCCGGTGGCGATGATTCCCAACTGCGCGGCGACGCGCCACGCGCACTTCACGCTCGATGGCTCGGGCCCGAGCTATCTCGAAGCGCCTAAGCTCGACGAGTGGCCCGATGTGCACTGGCAGCCCGATGTGGCAGCCAGGCGCGTCGACCTCGACACTCTCACGGCCGAGGAGGTGGCCGGGTGGCAGGCCGGCGACCGCCTGCTGCTCAACGGCGCGATGCTGACCGGGCGCGACGCGGCGCACAAGCGCATCAAGGACATGCTCGACAAGGGCGAGGAACTGCCCGTCAGCTTCAAGGGCCGGGCGATCTACTACGTCGGCCCGGTCGATCCGGTGATGGGCGAGGTGGTCGGCCCGGCCGGCCCGACCACCGCCACGCGGATGGACAAGTTCACCGACATGATGCTCGAGCTCGGCCTGCTGGCGATGATCGGCAAGGCCGAGCGCGGGCAAGGCGCGGTCGGTGAGATCGCCCGCCACAAGGTCGCCTACCTGATGGCGGTCGGCGGGGCGGCCTATCTGGTGTCGCGCGCGGTCAAGCAGGCTCGGGTGGTGGCGTTCGAGGACCTCGGGATGGAGGCGATCTACGAATTCACCGTGCAGGACATGCCGGTGACGGTCGCCGTCGACAGCCAGGGCAACAACGTCCACACGCTCGCGCCGGCAGAATGGCGGCAGAAAATCGCCAGCGAGGGCCTGCTGGCAGGCGTTTGATTGCCCGTGCCATTCGACCAAGCGCCGACACTGTCCGACATCGGCGCTGGCGATTCGCCCGTTGCACGGGCTAAGGCGGCGTGATGGACAACGACCTGATCGAGGTGCAGCCCGCGCGCGTGCCGTTCGCCACGGTGCTGGCCTCGGTCGTCGGCCTGTGGTTGTGCTACTTCCTGCTGGTGACGGTGCGGTCGGAGCTGCTCGATCTCGGCTTCGAGCAGGAGATGCTCTGGCGGCGGGCGATCGCCAGCCTCGCCGGCGCGGCGATCACGCTCGGGCTGTGGCTTTTGCTGCGGCTGTTCGACGCCCGCCCGCTATGGGCCAAGATCTCCGCCGCGCTCGTGCTTTGCGTCCCGGTGGCGGTGATGCTGGCCGAGGCTAACCAGATGGCCTTCGCGTCGATCGAGGAGCGGGTGCAGGGCCGCAAAGCCGCGCAGGAAGGGCTTATCGTGCGGCGGGATGGGTCGGGCGACCTGCTGGTGGACGTGCCGATAGCCACCCCCGCCAGCACCGGCGCCTCGCGCTCGGTGACGATCGACCGGCAAAGCGCGTGGGAAAGCCTCGAGGAAGTTGCCCTCCAGCGCTATTTCATCGCGCTCGCGTGGTGCGCGCTGTACCTGGCGTTGCTGGCCGGCGAGAAGGCGCGCGTGGCCGAGCGGCGCGAAGGCGCGTTCCGGCGCGCGGCCAAGGCGGCCGAGCTGAGGTCGCTTCGCTACCAGGTCAATCCGCACTTTCTGTTCAACACGCTGAATTCGCTGTCGGCGCTAGTGCTGACCGGAAAGACCGCCGCCGCCGAGCGGATGATCCAGACAATTTCGACCTTCTACCGCCGCAGCCTCGCCGACGATCCGACTTCCGATGTGCCGCTGTGCGAGGAATTCGACCTCCAACGGCTCTATCTCGACATCGAAACCGCGCGCTTTCCGGACCGGCTCAAAGCCGAATACGATTTGCCCGATTCCCTTACCGGTGCGCTTGTTCCTGGCCTGATCTTGCAGCCGCTGGTCGAGAACTCGGTCAAGCACGCGGTCGCTCCGGCCTCGCGAAAGGTTACGATCACTCTTTCCGCGCGCGAGGAATATGGTCGGCTGGTGGTCACCGTCGCGGACGACGGCAAGGGCTCGGCGCGCGGCAGGGCCGGCCCGCGCGACGGGCTGGGGATCGGTCTCGGCAACGTGCGCGATCGCCTGGCCGCGCGCTTTGGCGACGAAGCGACGGTGGTGTCGGGTCCGACGTCGACCGGTTATGCCACCGAGATCCGACTGCCGCTGGCCGGTGAAGCGAGGCATGCGGCATGACCCAGGCCGCTTCCGCCCCGCTGCGCACGCTCATTGTCGACGACGAACCGCTGGCGATCGAGCGGATGCAAGTCTTGTGCAGCGAGATCGATGACCTGGCCGTGGTCGGCACCGCCGGCGACGGCGCAGCCGCCCTGCGGCTGGCGGGCAAGCTCGATCCCGACCTCGTCCTGCTCGACATGACGATGCCGGGCATGGACGGCCTTTCGGTCGCGCGGGAACTGGGCCACGCCGACGAACCGCCGGCGGTGATCTTCGTCACCGCGCACGAGGATTTCGCCGTCGAGGCGTTCGATCTCGATGCGATCGATTACGTGCTCAAGCCGGTCGCGCGCGAGCGGCTCGAGCGGGCGGTTTCCCGGGCGACGGCCCGCCGCGGCACGCGCAAGGCGGGCGGCGGGCAGTGGCTCGAGGAATTCTGGGTTCCGCACCGCTCCGAGCTGCTGCGGATCGAAGCTGGCCAGGTCGAGCGCATCGACGCCGAGCGCGACTATGTCCGGTTGTATGTCGGCACCGGAGAACACGGGCGCAGCTATCTGCTGCTGCAGACGATTGCCGGGCTGGAGGCGCGCCTCGATCCGGAAAAATTCATCCGCATCCACCGCTCGACGATCCTGCGGCGCGACCAGATCCGCGGCCTTCGCCACGAAGGCCTCGGCGTCTGGTCGGCCGAGCTCGAGAACGGCGAGGCGCTGCGTATCGGCCGGACCTACCTGCGCAAGGTCAAGGGCATGGCCGGCCGCTGAAATGCGCGAAGGGCTCCGCGAGCGAGTCGGGGAGCCCTCAGCCGCCGGACCTGGCTTAGCCCTGGCGGGCGTGTCCGACGACCGCGGCGAGTCGGCCCTTCAGCTTCGCCATCGCGTCGCGATAACAGGTTTCGTCGAGGGTCGTGGAGCGGATCGAGCCGGTGGTCACCTCGTGGCGGGTGCAAATTTGCCGGGCGGCGCGCTCGATGCGGCTGTCCAGTTGCGCTTGGCCTTGCGGGGTCGACAAGTCGAGATCGCCGTATTGGACCTCGACACTCTGGGGCGCCGCAAAGGCGGCAGCGGGGATGGTCGCGAAAGCCGCAGCCAAGGCAAGGGTACGCATATTCATCGGACTTCTCCTCATCAGGCGCGCCACGGCTCGTCGGGACTGCTGGCGAACCGTGGCGCAAGAGCGGAGATAGGCGTGGCTACGGCCGTAGTCGCGTATCCATCGATCAGCCAACCGCTTGTTCCGACGAAGGATTCGGGCGCGCGACGAACGGCTGACGCCAACCGCCGAAACGCCGACTGGCAATCCGGCGGCCAAGCCCCCAGATAGCGAACCATGGCGGCGCTGCTGGTGACCTTCCTGCTCGGGATCGCGAACTTCGCGTTGCACAAGGCGGTTCTGGAGAGCGGCCATCCCCTGCTCGGACGAATGCCGTTCATGAACATGCTCGGCCCGAGAGCGAGCCTGACAGCCGAGTTCGTCGTGCTGCTAGGGGCGATGCTGCTGGTCGGCAACGGCAGCATCCTGTGGGCGTGGGCCTACTTCGGCTATACCGTGTTCAACGCCCTCGCCGCCTGGCTTATCCTGACGCGGCGAGTCTAGCCGGAACAGGCCCACCCCGGGGCGGTTTCCTACCTTATGACGGGAACGCGGCGGATCTGGCTGGTGGTCAATAGCGCCAGCGGCAGCAACGATAGGGAGGCGCTCGCCGGGCTCGAGCGATGCTGCACCAGCGCCGGATTCACGATCAACCGCGTCATTTCCTTTCCCGACCAGCCGCTGCCGACCGGTGAGAGTCTCGACGCCGCGGGTATCGCGTTGGCCGCGGTGTTCGCAGGCGACGGCACCGTCAATGCGCTGGTCGCCGAGTTGGCTGGGTGGGGCGGTGCGGTGCTCGTGCTCCCCGGCGGGACGATGAACCTGCTGTATCATCGCTTGCATGCCGACCGCTCGATGGAAGAGGTCATCCGCCTCGCCGCGGGGAGCGAGGTAACGCGGACGCGGCCCTGCGTGATCCGCTGCGATGCGGGCACGGCGCTGGCCGATCTTCTCGCCGGGCCGGGCACGACCTGGCACGAGGTGCGCGAGGCGATGCGCGAAGCTGACCTGGTCGCCGTCGCGGCGAATGCGGCGCAAGCGATCGGCGCGACGTTGGCGGCACCGGGCGTCGCCTGCCTGGAGCCTGAAATCGCGGGCAGGCAAGAATACCCGCTGATCATGCTGACGCCGACCGCCGGCGGAATCAAACTCAGCGGCTTCCGCGCCGGGACCGCCGGCGAGTACCTCAAGGAAAGCCTGGCGGTGCTGCAGCGCCGGTTTCGCGAAGGGCCGCATGACGATCTCGGCGTGGCCGACCGGGTGGCGCTGGCCAGCTCCGACGGAAAGCCGCTCTCGCTTCTGATCGACGGAGAGCCGGCCGACTCCCCGGCCGAGACGGTTTTCCGGCTGGTCCCGTGCGGGGTCGACCTGCTAGCGAGCGAGGCCGATGGCCGATAAGACGCTCCTGTTTCACATCTCGGACATCCATTTCGGGCTCGAGGACGATCGCTCGCTCGATTGGGTAGTGCAGGAGATTGCCGAGAAGCGGCCGGCCGCGGTTGCGATCACCGGAGACCTGACGATGCGCGCGCGACATCGCGAGTTCGCCGCCGCCTGCCGCTGGATCCGCTCGCTCGATGTGCCGGTGACGGTCGAGGTCGGCAACCACGATTTGCCTTACTTCAACCTGATCGAGCGCTTCGCAGCGCCCTACAAGCGCTTCCGCGAGATCAAGAAGCTGGTGGAACGCGCGATCGACCTGCCCGCGCTCGCGATCGTGCCATTGAAGACGGTGCGCCGGTGGCAGCCGCGCTGGCCGTGGTCACACGGCTGGGTCACCGAGCGCGCGCTCGCACAGACGCTGGCGATCATCGACCGGCTGCCGCAGGGCACGAAAGTGCTGGTCGCCTGCCACCATCCGCTGGTCGAGGCCGGCACCCACGGCAAGGCTTGGACCCGCGGCGGCGAGCACGCGCTTGCCGAGCTCGCCAGGCGCAAGGTTCTCGCCACGCTCAGCGGGCACGTCCACGACGCGTTCGACATCGTCGCCAGGACCCCGAACGGCCCGGTGAGAATGATCGGCGCCGGCACGTTGTCACAGCGCATCCGCTCGACCCCGCAAAGCTTCAACGAGATCACGTGGGACGGGAAAACCCTTGAGGTCTGCGTGCGCAACATCGCCGACGTGCCGACACCGGATATGCAGGTGAAACAGGTCCCCGAAGACGCGCTGCCGCCGCGCCAACCTGATGAACCCGTGGCGCCGGTGCATACCGTGCCGCGGGTGGACCCGCCGGTGCATTGACGCCGGCTCGCAACGCCGAGCGCTAAGGGTTCAGGCCGAAAGCCTTGCGCACGAAACCGATGATTTCCCAGCCGGAGCGGCCTTCCTTGGCGAGGAAACAGGTCCGGACTCCGCTCCGCGAGGCCGCCCTTCACTTGTTCAATTGCTCAGCCCCCGCCTGAGCCGGTGTTCAACGTCTGGTTGCCGCCCTTGACGTCGCCGCCGGTCGAAATCTGCTGCTGCACGATCTGGTTCAACTGCGGAGTTGTCGTGGTGGCCGTGCAGGTGCCGTGCCCGTTGGCGAAGGATGCCGCCAGGGCGTCCACGGAAACACCGCATACGGCGGCGGCCACGTCGATCGGCACCTGCGCGGTAACCGGAATGCTGTTGCGGTTGACCTGCAGCGAGACCGACAGGTTGTTGAGGACGTTCTGCAGGTTGACGTTGATCAGCGTGGGTATGCTGGGCGCGCCGCCTCCACCCGATCCGCTGGGAGTGCCCGCAGTCGTCGCGGCCGTGGTGCCCGTGGTCGTGCCGGCTGGGCTTCCGCTGCTGGTGGCGGTCGGCGGAGGAGGTGTCGAGTTGACGCCGCTGTCCGTCGTTCCGGTCTTGCAGCCGGCAATGCTCGCCAGCGCGGCCGTCATCATGACGAGCTTCCATGAACGCATTCGAGTCTCTCCTTTTTTGCTTGGGCTGGTGCGGCGCCCGGGCGGCTCCCTTATTGCCCGCCGGTCGCGGGGGCCGGCGCGCCCGAGGTTGGCGCAGTCGTCGTCGTGGTGGGCGTGCCGCTCTTGTCGGTGGTGGTCGTGCTGGTGGTGCCGGCGGTCGTCCCCGGGTTGCCCGAAGTGCTCTGGCTGCCGCCGCCGACCGAGCCGTTGGCCGCGAGTTGTTGCTGGACGGCCTGGTCAAGCGCGGGTGAGGTCGTCGTCGCGGTGCAGTTCGGTTTGGCGCCGCCCGACGCCGACAGGATATTGATCGATACGCCGCAGATGTTGGCGGCGAGGGTGATGGGGATTTGCGCGTTGATCGGAATGTTCGCCTTGTCGACGTGCAGATCGAGCGCGAGGTTGTTGAGCACGTTCGACAGGTTGACGTTGACCAGCGACACGGCGCCATCGAGGGAGTGGCCGGCCGCGTCGGCCACCGAAGAGCCCGCGTCCTTCACGGCGCTGGCGGCGTTGTCGGCGGTCTTGCAGCCCGCGACCAGGGCCACGGCCAGGGCGACGGGCATAACGGACGAAAGGCGTGACATATGTTTCCCCTGCTGTTCGCGGGGGTTAACGTGCGGCTGGCCGAGTGGTTTCCGCCGCTACGAAAAGCGAAGGGCGGCCCCGCAGGACCACCCTTCGGTTCTTCGGAATGAAGCTGTCAGCGCTTCGAGAACTGGAAGCTGCGGCGGGCCTTGGCCTTGCCGTACTTCTTGCGCTCGACCACGCGCGGGTCGCGCGTGAGGAAGCCGGCCGCCTTGACCGCGCTGCGCAGCTGCGGCTCGAACTTGGCGAGGGCCTGCGAGATGCCGTGACGCACCGCTCCGGCCTGGCCGGAAAGCCCGCCGCCCTTGACGGTGGCGACGATGTCGTACTGGCCCGCGCGCTCGGCGATGTCGAACACCTGGTTGATCACCAGGCGCAGCGTCGGGCGGGCGAAATAGACCGTCTGATCGCGGCCGTTGACGACGATCTTGCCGGTGCCGGGCTTGAGCCACACCCGGGCGACCGCGTCCTTGCGGCGGCCGGTGGCGTAGGCGCGGCCTTGCGCGTCGACTTCCTTCTCGCGGATCGCGGCGGCGGGGCCGGTGCGAACCGGGGGAGCGGCAGGCGCTTCCGCGCCGGCTTCGACAGCGGGCGGGCCGCCGGTGATGGTTCCCAGATCGGCGAGATCGGAGACGGTGTTCTGTTCGTCGGCCATTACTGGGCAACCTTGTTCTTGCGGTTCATCGAAGCGACGTCGAGCGGTTGTGGCTGGGTGCCCGCGTGCGGGTGCTCGGCGCCGGCGTAAAGGTGCAGTGCGCGCATCTGCGCCCGGCCCAGCGGCCCGCGCGGGATCATCCGCTCGACAGCTTTCTCCAGCACCCGCTCGGGGAAGCGGCCCTCGAGCACCTTGTCGGCGGTGATGCCCTTGATGCCGCCGGCGTAGCCGGTGTGCTTCCAGTAGGTCTGGGTCTTGAGCTTGTTGCCGGTGAAGCGGACCTTGTCGGCGTTGATCACGACCACGTGGTCGCCGCAATCGACGTGCGGGGTGAAGCTCGGCTTGTGCTTGCCGCGCAGCAGGTTGGCGACAATCACGGCGAGACGGCCGACGACGAGGCCGTCGGCATCGATCAGGTGCCACTTCTTGTCGACCTCGGCCGGTTTGATCGACCGGGTCTGCTTGCTGAGGGCCTTCATGGCTCTTCCTTTTGATGAAATACGTACGCCGGGCCGATTCGAGCCGGCCGCTGCGAAGCGGCGCATTTGTGGGGGGAGGGGGCCGAAGTCAAGCGATTCCGCGGCTTTGCCGAGAGGTAAAATAATACCTCCAAGGTCAAGCGGGCGTCAAGGTCCACTTCTCGCGCGTCAGCCGGCTGTCGCGCGCGATCGTCGTGACGATGTCGCGGCGCGCCTGCCGCATGAGGCCCGTCAGCGGGTCGGCGGCGGCGGTGAAGCTGACCTCGATCGTCCCTTGGCCGCCGTCCGGAAGCGCGAGATCGCGCGCGCTTCGCGTCGGCTCGCCGCGCGGAGCGAACAACTGCTCGGGCAGCAATGAGGTGAGCCGCGTGCTGGCGTCGTGGACCGCCCGGACGAACGCTTCGTGCTCCTTGCGGGCGTCTGCCGAATGCGCCGTGTCGCCGAACAGGCGCATCACCGTGGCGACCGCTTCGTCGAGCTGCTCCGCCGGCCGCGCCTCGGGCCCGCCGACGATCGTTCCGCGGTCATCGAGCAACAGCGGAAACAGGCCCGTCTCCCGGCGCTGGCGCTCGAGCGCAGCCAGCGGCGCCAGCGGCTGAGGAAAGTCGACCGACACATCGACTTGCTCGCCGGCCACCGACCAGCCCTCGGCCCTCGGCGCGAAACGCACGGCGAAGCTGCGGTCGACGGTCAAGGTGTGGCCGTCGCGGAGCCCGCGCTCGAGCCGCCGGGTGAAAGTCATCGGGCCGGGCGGCGGGCTGAAGCGCCCTCCGCTCGCCGGCCCGGCCGCGAATGCGCGGCTGGCGAACGCCGGAGCGAAAGCGGCGGCCGCCGCCAGCCTCAGCAGGGCGCGCCGATCGCTCAGCGGCGCCATCAGACCAGCTCGCCCAGCCAGGCGACGCTCGCGGGAGCGGCGGCATCGGCCCGCCAGCCGGCGATCGCCGGCGTCTCGTACGGATGGATCGCCGCCAGCCGGGCGACCGCCTTGTCGAGCAGTCGCGCGTCGGTCTTGAACAGCGCGCCGCATTCGCGCGCATCGCCCCGTTCGCCGCGCCACTGGTAGAGCGAGCGCATGCCCGGGAACAGGTTGGCGCAGACGATCAGGCGCTCGTCGAGCAGTTGCGAGGCGGCCGCGGCCGCCGTGTCCTCGCTCTCGAACGGACTCCAGATCAGCGCCGCGCTCATGCGGTCCGCCGTCCAAGCGCGTGAATGCCCCAGGCCGTCGCCGCGGCTACCAGCGCGCCGACCAACTGGTGCAGCGCGGCGAGCCAGATCGGCACGTGCATCATCACCAGGCCGATGCCGAGGACGATCTGCGTGCCGAAGGCGATGTGGATCGCGACCGAGGCGCGCCGCTCGGCCTTGCGGACCTTGCGCGCCAGCCACACCAGCGCGGCCACGGTGACCCAGGCCCACCAACGGTGGATGAAGTGGACGATCGCCGGATCGGCGAACAGCGCATGGCCCAGGCTCTCACCGGTCTGAGTCGGGCCCGGCCAGAACGCTCCGTTCATCAGCGGCCATTGGTCGGTGACGAGCCCGGCGCGCAGGCCCGCCATCAGCGCGCCGTAGAGCAGCTGGATCGCCAGCACGATTCCGGCGAGCGCCCCGAATCCCGTCAGCCGCGCCGGCCGCGCCGTCGGGTCGGCCTCGAGCGCCACCAGGTCGAGGGCGACCCACAGCGTTGCCGCCATGGTGAACAGCGCCGTCAGCAAATGCGTCGCCAGCCAGCCCGGCGCGACCTCGACCATCCCCGGCTGCAGGCCCGAGCGGACCATCAGCCAGCCGAATACCCCTTGCAATCCGCCGAGCGCGAGCAGCGCCACCAGCCGCCAGTGATACCCGGCGGGGATCTGCCGCTTCACCCAGAACCACACCAGCGGCACGAAGAACACCACCCCGATCACCCGCCCGAGCAGGCGGTGGGAATACTCCCAGAAGAAGATGCCCTTGAACTGCGCCAGCGTGATCCCCGCGTGGACCGCGGCGTACTGGTCGATCTGTCGGTAGTGGTCGAACTCGGCCTGCCATTGGCCATGGGTGAGCGGCGGCACGATGCCCGTGATCGGATTCCAGTGGGTGATCGACAGGCCGGATTCGGTGAGCCGGGTGATGCCGCCAACCACGACCATCAGCACGATCATGCCGGCCACGACGAACAGCCAGCGCGCCAGCGCGCGCGGGCGAACCCGCGCCCCGTCCTCGACCTGCGGCGAAGCCATGTCCCCTGTCGTCGCGACCATTTGCGACAATCTCTGCGCGCGGTTGCGACGAATCGCAAGCTTGGTGCGACGAGTGGTCCTTCGACGACGTAGTCATTTGCCTTTTGCAAAAAAGCGCGAATCCGCCCTTGCGCCACGATACATCGTCACATACATCGCCGCCGATGACTTCGTCGCTATCGTGGATTCGCCGTCGGCTCGACCGCATCGGCTTGAGCCTGTCGGTCCTGTGCGCCGTCCATTGCGTGGGCACTCTGGTGCTGGTGGCCGGGCTCGGCATCGGCGGCTCGTTCCTGCTCAATCCGGCGATCCATCGCGTGGGGCTGATCATGGCGATGGTGATCGTCGGCGTGGCGATCGGGGCCGGCGCGCTGCGCCACCGCCAGCCGGCGCCGTTCGCGATCGCGATCATGGGCCTGGCATTCATGGGCGCCGGCATGGCCGCTCCGCGCGAGGGCGAGGAAGCGGTGCTGACGATCATCGGCGTCTCGCTGGTGGCCTGCGCCCACGTCCTCAACGTGCGCCACCTGCACCGCTTGCACCACGCGTAACAGGCGCTATCGCGTAGCGGAGATGACCGCTCCGCTTTCCCTCACCGTCAATGGCGAGCCGCGCCGCAGCTCGGCCGCGACGATCGCCGCGCTGGTCCGCGAGCTCGAGCTGAAGCCGGAGAAGGTCGCGGTCGAACGCAACGGCCTGATCGTCCCCCGCTCCACCCTGGGCGAGGCGCCGCTCACTGACGGCGACGTGCTGGAGATCGTCACCTTCGTCGGCGGCGGCGATCATTCGGCCCAGGAACCGACCGCGCTGGATCAAGACACCTGGTCGGTCGCGGGCCGGACCTTCCGGTCGCGCCTGATCGTCGGCACGGGCAAGTACAAGGACTTCGCCGAGAACGCCGCCGCGGTCGAGGCAAGCGGGGCTGAGATCGTCACCGTCGCCGTGCGCCGCGTGAATATCTCCGACCCGAACCAGCCGGTGCTGATGGACTTCATCGATCCCAAGCGGATCACATACCTGCCCAACACGGCCGGCTGCTTTACCGCCGACGAGGCGATCCGCACGCTGCGCCTGGCGCGCGAGGCGGGTGGCTGGGAGCTGGTCAAGCTGGAGGTGCTGGGCGAGGCGCGCACGCTCTATCCCGATATGCGCGAGACCCTGAAGGCGACCGAGGTTCTCGCGGCCGAGGGGTTCAAGCCGATGGTCTATTGCGTCGACGACCCGATCGCCGCCAAGCAGCTCGAGGAAGCGGGCGCGGTGGCGATCATGCCTTTGGGCGCGCCGATCGGCAGCGGGCTCGGCATCCAGAACCGCGTGACCATTCGCCTGATCGTCGAGGGCGCGAAAGTGCCGGTGCTGGTCGACGCCGGCGTCGGTACGGCGAGCGACGCGGCGGTGGCGATGGAACTCGGCTGCGACGGCGTGCTGATGAACACCGCCATCGCCGAGGCCAAGGACCCGATCCGCATGGCCCGGGCGATGAAGCTGGCGATCGAGGCCGGGCGCGAGGCCTATCGCGCCGGGCGCATGGCGACGCGGAAGTATGCCGATCCTTCCAGTCCGCTGGCGGGGCTGATCTAGGCTTCATGCGCGACGAACCCCGCAAAATCCTCCCCGAGCTTGCTCGGGGAGGTGGCGCGCGCCGCAGGCGCGTGACGGAGGGGTATCGACCCCAGACCCCTCCACCACCCTTCGGGCGGTCCCCCTCCCCGAGACAAGCTCGGGGAGGATTGGCGGCGTTGCTCTCCTTCGTGAACGCTACGAGGTGCTGGAAGGAACTCACGGCTATGGCCGAACTTCGCCGCATGACTGACCGGTGCGCGCTATTCGCAGTCGCCTGCCTGGCGCTGGCGGGCGCGGGGGTGCATGCCGCGACGCCGGCATCGATCGAGGGCCGGTGGCTGACCGACGATCGCAAAGGCGTTGTGGCGATTGCCGCCTGCGGGACGAAGGTGTGCGGGCGCATCGTTCAGGTGCTGGATCGCGGGCCGGGCGTGCCCTCGGCGGACGTCCACAATCCCAATGCGCGCCTGCGCGGGCGTCCGCTCGTCGGGTTGCTGACGCTGTGGGGCTTCAGGCGCGACGGCGACAGCTGGGAGGGCGGTCGCGCCTACGACCCCAAGAGCGGGAAAAGCTATCGCTCGACGCTGGCCGTCGAGCGCGACGGCAGCCTGAAGGTGACCGGCTGCGTGCTGATCATCTGCGAAAGCCGGTACTGGACGCGGTACCGCTAGCGGCGATCCTCCCCGAGGCGGCCCCGGGGAGGATTTGAAAATTACGACCGCTTGGCGTCGTACTTCATAGTCGAGCCGTTGTGCTCGTCGTGGTTGACAACGTGCATCACGTCGCCGTCGACCGTAAAGTCCGTCGTGCTGATCGTCTTGCCGCCCTGCTTGTCGGTTTCGCGATAGGCGTTGTCGCCGGTCTTGGTGACCGACGCCATGGTCTTGCCGATGTCGCCCTGGATCGGCACGTCAGGGCCGCCGATCTTGGCGTCGTAGCTCTGGCCGGTCGGGCTGGTCATGTGCAGCGTGTCGCCGTCGAGCTTGTAGGTGACCGTGGTCCCTTCGTCCGACACGTTGTTGTACTTGTCCAGCTTCCACGAGCCAGAAATCGCGTGGGCGCCGGCGGGGGCGTTGCCGACGCGGGTTGCCGTGGAGCTGCCGGTGACCGTCTTGGCGCCGGAGTCATCCTTGAAATCCCTCGTCAGCGTCTTGCCGTCGTCGGATACCGACAGTTTCGTCTCGCCGACGACCTTGTCGCCCTTCTTCGATGTCGTGGTGACGTGGTGATCGTCGTCGACCTTGACCGATATGCTGTCCGCATAAGGCTGGCCGGTCACCGCATGGAACGCGCCGTCGGCGGCGATGGTAAGAGGCGGCGTGCAGGTCGAGCAAGAATACTTGCCGTCCTTGAGCATCAGTTCGGCCGGCTTGGAGTCGATCTGCACAGTGGCGAGATCGGCCTTCCAGGTACCGTCGATGCCGGTTGCGGACGGCGTGCCGCTGGCCGTTCCGGCGTTCGTGTCGGACGCGGCGGGCTTGTGACAAGCCGACAGCGCAAGCAGAGATGCAGCGACAAGCGCTGCGGACATCATCTTTTTCATATGAAATGCATTCCCCCGAGTTAATCCGTCGTCGATGATCGGCGACCCCGGCCGGCGCGCGCAACAGGGCTTCGAGCGATGGTGTCTCGTGTCGGCTGGTCACGGAGCTATCACGTTCGCACAGTTTAGCAACAGCTTAGACTCGAAGCGTGCCGCACGGCCGTGAAGGACGGCTCGATGTCGATTTATTGCGGCGCGTTTACCCGGCGCTAACCAAATTCGGTGACATTCGGCGGTGAACCAGACGGGGGGCATCCCAATGGCCAAGGCCGGGACCGCATCGCTGACTATCGCCGAGCTGCGCGAATTCGCCGGCTTCTCGGAGAGCGAGCAACGCTTTATCGAGCGCAGCCTCGACATAGGCCTCGGCCGGGGCGACGCCTTCAAGTCGTGGGGCTCGAAAGCCAAGGGCAAGGATGCGGCCATCCGCAGCCAGTACCTCGCCTATCGCGAGCTCAAGGCGCTCGAGTCGGTTCCGTGCGAAACGACGATGGAAGGGCTCGAAGCGTTCATGGCGCCGCTCATGCGGGTGACCGCGCAGGACCTGGCGCTGGAGCAGATCGAGAGCTTTTCGGCCTACCGCTTCCTGTACGAGCGGCTGCTCGGCGCCAAGGCGCGCCCGTGGCTGCCGGCCGCGTTCTGCGCCGCCGCCGCGTTGCCGCAAATCCGCCCGGCGCGGCGCAAGGTGCTGCTGCAATCGCTCAGCGAAGCCGCCGCCACCGCGCCCGGCTGGTCCGACCGCGAACCGTGCTTCTATCCCGAGAAGGTCGAAGCCGAGCCGGCCTAGTCCTTGTACAGGGCTGCCAGCCGCTCACCGTAGCGTTCGCGGATCGGCCCGCGGCGGATTTTCAGGCTTGGGGTCATCATCGCGTTCTCGACCGTGAAAGGCTCGTCCGCGAAGGCGAACTGGCGGACTTTCTCGGTCACCGACAGCTCCTGGTTCACCCGGTCGATCGCCGCGCGGATGGCGCCGCGGTAAGCCGGGAGCCGCTGGAGGGCGGCCATGTCCAGGGCCTCGCCGTTCGCCTTGGTCCAGCCCGTCGCCCATTCGGCATCGGGCACGATCAGGGCGACGACATACGGCCGCTTGTCGCCGCTGACCATCGCCTGGGCGATCTCGGGCTGCAGGGTGAGCATGCCCTCGAGCTTTTGCGGGGCGATGTTGTCGCCCTTGTCGTTGACGATGATATCCTTCTTGCGGTCGGTGATGACGATCCGGCCCGCCTGGTCGAGGTGGCCGATGTCGCCGGTGTGAAGCCAGCCGTCGCGGATCGCCTTGGCCGTCTCCTCCTCGTTGCGCCAGTAGCCGAGCATGACCAGCTCGCCGCGCACGAGGATCTCGCCGTCGTCGGCGATGCGGACTTCGACCCCGCGCAAGGGCGGGCCGACGGTGTCGAGCTTGATGCCCGACGAGGGGAAGTTGACGCTGACGACGGGCGCGGTCTCGGTCTGGCCGTAGCCCTGGGCCATGACCAGCCCGAGCGACTGGAAGAACGCGCCGATCTCGGGATTGAGCGGCGCGCCGCCCGAGATGAGCGCCTTGATGTGGCCGCCGAAGCGCGCGCGGATCTTCGGGCGCAGGGTCAGGTCGAGCAGCTTCTCGGTCGGCCAGTCGCGCAGCCGCTCCTTGCCCGCCGCCTTGCGCTCGGCCAGCGAGAGCGCGCGGTCCAGCAGGAACCGGGCGAACTTGCCCTGCTTCTCCACCTGCTTGACGATCCGCGCGCGCAGCATCTCGAACAGCCGCGGGACGACGATCATGAAGGTCGGCTGGCATTCCTCGATGTTGGCGGCGAGCTTGTCGAGGCCCTCGGCGTACCAGATGTTCGCGCCGAGACCGATCGGCAGGTACAGCCCGGCGGTATGCTCGAGCGCGTGGCTGAGCGGCAGGAAGCTGAGGAAGCGCTCGTCGGTCCAGCCGAAGTCCTGCGCCAGCACCTCGCCCGCACCTGCGACGTTGCGCAGGATCGCGCCGTGCGACAGCAGCACGCCGCGCGGGCTCCCGCTGGTGCCGCTGGTGTAGATGATGCACGCCGGGTCCTGCCGGCCGATGCCAGCGATGCGATCGTCGATGGCTTTGCGGGCGGCGACGGCATCGCCTTGCAGCAAGTCGGCCCATTCGTGGCACGCGAAGGCACTCTGTCCGCAGCGCAGCGGCGCCATGCCGATGACCTGCTCGGCGATGCCGGTCTGGACGATAGCTGGCAGCAGCGGCCTGGCCAGCTTCGCGTCGGACACGATGACCGCCCTGGCGCCCGAGTTCGCCAGCACATGCGCGTGATCGCGTTCGGTGTTGGTGATGTACGCGGGGGCCGAGATGCACCCGGCGGCCATGATCGCGAGGTCCGCGAGCGCCCATTCCGGGCGGTTCTCCGAGACCAGCATGACCCGGTCGCCATTCTCCAGCCCGAGGCGGCGAAGGGAGTCGGCGAGCAGGCACACTTGCTCGGCCGCTTCGCGCCAGCTCAGCGAGCGCCATTGGCCGTCGTGCTTGGCGGTCAGGAACGGCTTCTCGCCCAATTCGTCGGCGCGCTTGAGGAACAGGGCGACGAGATTGTTCGACGCGTCGAAATCGGCGATCTGCACGGCGGTTCGCTCTCCCTCCCCGCGTCAGGGATTAAGGGCGCGCGCGGGCGGCGGCAAGCGGGGCGCTATTCGCGTGCGCCGGTAACGCGCCGCTCGATCTGCGTAACGTGCCCGGCGACATCCAT
The DNA here is from genome assembly GCA_025450635.1 of Croceibacterium sp. Classification (GTDB taxonomy): domain Bacteria; phylum Pseudomonadota; class Alphaproteobacteria; order Sphingomonadales; family Sphingomonadaceae; genus Croceibacterium_B. The sequence goes on from JANWHA010000025.1 coordinate 26,165, forward strand.
CGCCACGCCCTCGCTGCGCGGGTCGGCCGCGCCGACCCAGCGGCCGCCGACGTATTCGATGGCGTTGGCCTTGAGGCCGAGCGGGGCGACGCGCAGCGTCTCGCCGAGCGCCTGCAGCTGCGGCAGCATGGCCTCGAGTTCCGTGCCCTGTTCCAGAGTGCCGCCCTTGCCGGGAGCATAGACCAGGCCCATCGCGATCGCGTCCTGCGCGCTCATGTGCCAGTCGATCACCCCGACGAGGGCCTTGGCGACCTGGCAGATGATCGTCGCCCCGCCGGCCGCGCCGATCGCCAGCCGCACCTTGCCGTCGAGGCCGTAGACGATCGTCGGCGCCATCGAGCTGCGCGGCCGCTTGCCGCCCTCGACCCGGTTGACGGTGAGATAGCCGTCCTTCGTGGGCACGCGGTCGAAATCGGGCATCTCGTTGTTGAGGAAGTAGCCGTCGAGCCACACGCCCGAGCCGAAGTAGCCGTTGATCGTGGTCGTCACCTCGACCACGTCGCCGGACCCGTCTGCCACCGCCAGGTCGGTGGTGCCCTGGTCGTTCTGGGGCACAGCCGCGATCTTCGGCGGCGCGCCGGCCGGATGGCCCGGATCGTATGACGTGAGGGTCTGCTGCGGGTCGATCAGAGCCGAGCGCTCGGCGAGGTAGGTCTCATCGAGCAACCCGGCGACCGGCACGCTGACGAAGCCCGGATCGGCGATGTAGGCGTCGCGGTCGGCGTAAGCGAGGCGCTCGGATTCGGCGAGTAGGTGCCAGGCGACCGGCGAATTGCGCCCCAGCCTGCCCATGTCGAAGCGCTCGAGCTGCTTGAGGATCATCAGCACGGTGATCGCGCCCGATGACGGCGGCCCCATCCCGCAGATGCGATACTGGCGATAGGTGCCGCACACCGGCGGACGCTCCTTGGCCCGGTAGCGCTCGACGTCGGCCGCGGTCATGTTCGACGGGCCGACGGCGGCGGTGTCGAGCGCCTCGGCGATCCGGCGCGGGTTGTCGACCTTGTAGAACGCGTCCGGCCCTTGCCGCGCGAGCTTTTCGAGCGTCGCGGCGAGGAGCGGCAGGCGCAGCGTCGCGCCCACCGCCGGGGCCTGGCCGCCCGGCAAATAGGCGTCCCGGGCCGGCCCGGCGACATTGCGTCCGAACCCTTCGAGGCCGTTGTGCAGCCGTGGCGTCACCACGAAGCCGTCACGGGCGAGGCGGATCGCCGGTTCGAACAGCCTGGCCCAGGCGAGCTTGCCGTGGCGCCGGTGCGCTTCGGCCATCGCCGCGACGGCGCCGGGCACACCCGCGCTCTTGCCGCCGGTGAAACCTTGCGGAAACGGCAGCGGCTTGCCGTCGGCGCCGAGGAACCAGTCCGGCGTCGCCGCCTGCGGCGCGGTCTCCCGCCCGTCGATCGTTTCGAGCGCGCCGCGCCGCCCGTCGCTGCGGACCCAGAACAGCCCGCCGCCGATACCCGAATTCTGCGGCTCGACCACGTTGAGCGCCAGCATCGTGGCGATCGCCGCGTCGGTCGCGTCGCCGCCTTCGCGCAGAATCGCAATGCCCGCCGCGGCGGCGCGCGGATCGGCGGCGGAGACGATTCCAGTCTGCGTGGGTGCGGCGGCGCTCGCGGCCGGTTGCGTGGAAACGGTGGCGCAGCCCTGGAGCAGGAGCAGCGGAGCCGCGAGAAACGACGTGAGCAAGCGAGCACTGTTTCTCCCCTCCCGCTTGCGGGAGGGGTCGGGGGAGGGTCTGTCCGCAGCAAGCATTCCCCTGCTGGCGGCGCTCCCTCCCCAAACCCCTCCCGCAAGCGGGAGGGGCTTAATTGGCGGCAACTTCAAAGGGGTTTTCATGCTGCACCGCTATTCGCTGCCGACGGCTTCCGCAACCGAGCCGAAGCCGTCGCGGCGCATCAGCGCTTCAAGGCCGCGCAGGATACGGCTGGCGATGCCGGGGCCTTCGTAGACCATCGCGCTGTA
>JANWHA010000026.1 GCA_025450635.1 Croceibacterium sp.
ACGTAGAGTCAAAGCCATGACCGACCAATTGCAGACCCGCCGTACCCTCCTCGCCTGGCTCGGAGCCGGCGCCGCCGCCTCGGCCCTCGCCGCCTGCGGCACGCCCGCCTCCGCCGCGAGCTACAAGGTCAACCTGACCGATGCGCAGTGGCGCAAAAAGCTGACCAAGGACCAGTACTTCATCCTGCGCGAAGCGGGAACCGAGCCGGCGTTCAGCTCGCCGCTGCTCAACGAGCATCGCAAGGGCACCTTCCTGTGCGCCGGCTGCGACAACGCGCTGTTCGATTCCAAGACCATGTTCCACAGCGGCACCGGCTGGCCCAGCTTCTACCAGCCGCTGCCGGGCGCCGTCGGCACGTCGAGCGATTTCAAGCTCGGCTACCCGCGCGTGGAAGTGCATTGCGCCGATTGCGGCGGGCACCTCGGTCACGTGTTCAAGGACGGCCCGAAGCCGACCGGGCTGCGCTATTGCATGGACGGCGACGGGCTAAAGTTCCGCGCGGCCAAGGCCTAAGCCGGCGAGCGAAACACCACCCGCACCCTGAACGTCCAGGTGAGGAGGAAGCTGGCGGCAATGGCGGCCAGCTTGGCGAGCCGCGGATCGACGCCGGCGATGTCGCCCGCTCCGACAATGGCGGTGGTCAGGGCAAGCCCGGCGAGCGCGGATACGACGAACAGGGTCTTCTGCCGGGTGCGAAGCGGCCCGCGGGCGGCGACGGTGTCGGCGAACACTGTGCGGCTCGACAGCAGCCAATGCGCCAGGATGCCGAGGCTGTAGCTCGCCGCCGATGCCGCCGCCGGCCAGATGGCGAGCGCCAGCAGGGCGAGGAATGAGCCCATGTCGACTGCCAGCGCGCCCACGCTGGCAAGGAGATAGCGCAGGAAGCGGACGTCACGCACGCGAGCCACGAGGTCGAGCATAGATTTAAGGCCTAGGCAGCCTTGCGGCCGCTGGCGGCGACGCGCCGCGGCACCTCGCGCACCGACGCGAGCGCGGCCGCCTGATCTTCGGTGGGCGCGCGAGTTTCGCGCGCCGGCAATTTGGCTTCGGCGCCTTCGTCGCCGGCTTCGTGATATTCGGCGTCCTCGTTGACGCACCAGGTGTCGTAAAGCCGCTGGCCGGCGAGGATGTTCTCGACCGTCAGCATCGCGGTCATCATCGCGTGGTCCTGGTTGTTGTAGCGGTGCATGCCGTTGCGGCCGACGAGGTGCAGCGTTGGATGCTTCTCTTCCAGCTCGGCGCGCATGGCGGCGACGTTGGCGGCATAGTCCTCGTCGTAGACCGGATAGGCCTTCTCCTGGCGCACGACCGCGCCGCCGATGACGTCGCCGGGCTCGCACAGGCCGAGGATGGCCATTTCGCTCTTCGCCAGTTCGATCAGGTCTTCGTCAGGCGCCGACCACAGGCTGTCGAATTCGAAGCAGAAGTATTCGAGCCCGACGCAGGCGACGCCCGCGTCCGGCACCATTTCCGGCGACCAGCTGCGGAAGTTCTGCACCCGGCCGACCTTCACCTTGCTGTCGTGGATGTAGATCCAGTTGTCGGGAAACAGGTCGTCCGACTTGATCATCAGCGCCACGGTGAGGAAGTCACGGTACCTGAGGCGGCTTGCTTCGAGCAAGGTCGCCGGCAGGGGATGGAGCCGCGCGGCGAGCTCGCGCATCGGCGCCGAGCTGATCACGTGAGCGGCCTTGATGACCTGCATGCCCTCCGGACCTTGGGCGCTCATCCGCCAGCCGCCCTGCCCGTCGCTCGCGAGCCGTTCGAGGGCGTGAGCCATGAGCACCTGCCCGCCACGCGCCTCGATCTTCGCCCGCGCGGCGTCCCACATCATGCCCGGCCCGAGCCGCGGGTAGCGGAAGGTTTCGAGCAGCGTCTTGACCGCCTGCCCGTCGTTGGGCCGCTTGTTGAGGCCGAGCGAGCGCTTGAGGCCGTCGGTAACCGCGCCCCACAGGCTGAGGCCCTTGATGCGCTGCGCGGCCCAGTCGGCGCTCATCTCGTCGCACGGCATGCCCCACACCTTCTCGGTGTAGGTCTTGAAGAAGATCGAATAGAGCCGCTTGCCGAACTGATTGATGGTCCAGTCCTCGAAGCTCTTCACTTCGCGGATCGGCAACAGCTTGTACCTGAGGTAGCTCAGCATGCAGGCGGCCGAGCGCAGCAAGCCGAGATTCCTCAGCGCCTCGAACGCGCGCAGCGGATAGCTGTAGAACTTGCCCTCGTAATAGATGCGGCTCATCCGCGGGCGCTGGATGAAATCGTCCGGCAGGATCTCGTTCCACAGGTCGACCACCTGCTGGCTTTTCGAGAAGAAGCGGTGCCCGCCAATGTCGAAGCGATAGCCGTTATGCTCCACGGTCCGGCTGATCCCGCCGACGTAGGTTTCGTCCTTTTCGATGATCGCGACCGACTTGCCGGCTTTGGTCAGCAGGTAACCCGCGGTGAGCCCCGCCGGGCCGGCGCCGACGATCGCCACGTCGACCGCGATTTCGCCCCGCTCCGCCGATTTAGAAAAGCCCATTCGCGCCCCCGTGGTCCGATAGGCCGGGAGTGAAGGAAAATGGTTAGGAGACGGTAAACAGCGAGGCGCTCGATCTGCGCCTAGCGAACGCGATAAACTCGCAGCGTTCCGCTATCGAATCCGGGCACTGGCTCCAGCCAGGAAGGCGGGCGGCCTTCGGCCAACACATTCGCCAGGTTGTTCGGGCTCAATTCCCGAAACGTCGCCAGGTCCCTCTCGGACGAACAGGCGACGACGTAGCTGGCGCGAGTGCCGCGGACGATCGGCTCGGCCTCGCCAGGTTCGCTCGTGAAGGCCCGGATCATCGCCAGCATGGGCCTCTGGTTGCGGTGATAGCCGGCGGCGACGATCGAATGGGGGGTCTGCCAGAGAATCGTCGGCCCCGGATTGACCGTCGTCAGCACCACCCCCCTGGGAAGTTCGGCGAGGCGGCCGTAATCGCATTTCGCCCCGTCCTCCACTTGCGCCAGCGCTTGCGTCGGAACGGTCGCCGCGATCGCCAGCTTGTCGACCGGCTTGAGCAACGCGCTCGCCGCGGTCGGCAGCGCGAGTGCTAGAACGACGAGAGTCGCCGCAATTCGCGGGACGGCGGATTTGATCGCCCGGGCACGCGGCATCAGGTCGGCCAGCAAGACCGCGGCGAAGGGAATCGCGAGCAATTGCGCGATCAGCCCCTCCCGCATCACGGCCAAGGAGTAAACCCACCCTCCGAGGCCGAACAGCGCCAGCAACGCCCAATCGAGCCTGCGCTCGGGCGAGATCCAGCCGCTGCGCCGCGGTGCCCACCAGCCGGCGACGACCAGCGGACCGGTCCACACCAGCATGACGGCAATCGACGGCACCTGGCGCCACACCGGCAGGCCCTCGATCACCTGGTCGTACCAGTACCGCGCCACCAGCGGGTCGAGCGTCCCCATCGGGTGAAGGGCACATGCGCCAAGGATGGCGAAAGCGAGCGGAAGGCAGACGAGCGGAAGCGCCGCAAGCGCGGCCAGGCGGGCGCGCGGCCGATCCTGGCCGGGCGCGAAAGGCAGCATCGCGGCCATTGCTGTCGCGACGGCAAAGGCCGCGATATGCCCGGGCAGGACGATGTCGCAATGGCTCCCGTTGAACTCGCTCCAAGGGCGGGTCGCCACCGAAAGGGCGGCCGTTGCCCCCGTCAGCGTGGCCAGAAACCACGCCAACGACCTGTCACGCGCGAGCCAGTAGCGAAGACCGTAGAGCGCTGCCAGCAAGGCGACGAGCGGCAGCCCCTCGAGCGAAATGACGATCCAGGCTGCGGCACACACGCCGCAGGCCACCGCAGCGGTGCGCGATGGCGCCCTCAGCAACAGTGCCGCACAGACTATCGCCGCGACCATCTGCGCGGTCTGATGATCGATGGTCATCGAGGCGAAGTTGCTCGGCAGCATCGGGAACAACGGCAGGATGACGAGTGCGAGCGCCAGCACCAGCCGCGGCAGCTTCAGCCGTAGCGCAATCGCGCGCAGGGCGAACAGCGCGGGAAGGAGCCAGAGCAACGGAACCACCGCCGCCGCGGCAAGCTCCGCTTGCGCGCGTGGCAGAACCGTCCCGAACAACAACACCAAGGCGGCAATCGGCAGGTCGACCAGCCGCGACCAGTGCATCGCCGCCCCATAGGGCGGGTTGATGCGATACTGGCTGACGTCGAACCAGCCTTGTCCCGCAAGCAAATCGCGCACCTGGAGCATGCGCATGATGTCATCCGGGCCGGCGAGGTCGGTCCCGGCGAACGGCAATATCGCCAGATTGGCGAGAGCCCAGACGGCCCATACCGCCAGCACCATTTGCGGCGTGGCGACGGCATGCCGCCAGTCGACCGTCGAAGCGGCCCGCGAAAGGCTCACCGAACTGATCGAAATGGCCATGCCTACCCCGAGCCGCTGAAGTGGCCAGGAAGTGAACGAAAATGGTTAGGAGCCGGTAAAGGCCCGTTGCCCTCAGGCCAGCTGCTTCTCGACCGCGACACCTTGGGCCAGTGCGACGGTTTTCGCGAGGTCCGCGAACTGGAAGGTGTTGTCGAAGATCAATCCGTAGATGTTGCCTTTGCGCCAGCGGACCTTGGTGACGATCTCAGGCAAGAGAGCGTTCGACAGGCGCAGCCTCTGGTCGATGGCCAGCCGCGACGGGCACTCGATCTGCGCCCCTTGCATCGAGATGTTCTTGATCGTCGCGTCGAAGCGGCCCGTCAGTCCGGCCAGCTTTGCCGGCATGTCGAGGTTGAGCCGGATCGGTCGTTTGGGCCACCTGCCATGGCCATCGAGAACCTGGCTGAGGTCTATATCGGCGGCAAAGCGAAACCCGGCGCGGCCGTCCTTTTCCCACACCCGCTCGAGCGGCAGGGTGTCGCCGTTAGGCATTTCAAGATTGAGCGACAGGTCGCGCGGCAGGGGATGGAAAAGCCGCACGCTCACGCCGGTGGCCGAGATGTCGCTGACCACGCAGAGGAATTCGCCGGAGACGCCGGTAATTTTGGCCGTCCGGATCAGCGGCGTGTAACGCGCCGCGGTCCGCTGTTCCGCACCGGACTGGACCGCTGCGTGCCCGCGCGACATCGGTTCTTCGTTGGCAGAAAGCGCCATTCGCAAACGTTTCCTAAGGTCCGGCGCCCCATTTTGCCGGCTATCCCCGCCCATGGTTTGCCAGAATTTACCTTGCGGAAATGCTAATGATACTTGGGCAGTTTACCTTATGAGTTGAATCAACGCGTTAGCTAAAGGCGCTCGCGCACGCTTCGTTAATCCCATGCCCGCTCGAGGTAGCGCATCGCGCATCCGGCCAGGAAAGCGGCGCCGCGCGGCAGCACGGTTTCGTCGACCATCATCCGGGTCGAATGGATCGCACAGCACTGGCGCCAATCCTCTCCGGCCTGAGCAACGCCGAGGAAAGCCATCATCCCCGGGACTTTCGCGAGCACGTAGGAGAAGTCCTCCGCGCCCATGATTGGCGCCGCAAGGTTCGTGAAAGCGCCGTCCGGCATCGCGCTGGCGACGGCTTCGGCGAGAGCCACCGCGCGCGCATCGTTGACCGTCGGCGGAAAGCCCTCGGTGATGGTGACTTCGGCGGTGCAATCGTGCGCCGCGGCGATGTTCCCGGCAACTTGCCGGATCGCCTGCCAAACCGCTTCGCGCTTCTCGGCCGTAAGCGTGCGGATCGTGCCCTTGAGCAGCGCGCGGTCCGGAATGACGTTGTGCGCGCTGCCGGCATCCATTTGCGTGACCGTGACGACGATGGCTTCCGCCGCGTCGAACCGGCGCGTGACCATCGCCTGCAGCGCCAGCACGATCTCGCAAGCGACCGGCACCGGGTCGCGCGTGTCATGCGGCATCGAGGCATGGCCGCCGCGCCCGACCACCGCGATCTCGAGCATGTCGGCCGAGGCCAGCAGCGTGCCGGCGCGGCTGCCGATCATCCCGTGCGGCGCGTTGGGCATGATATGCAGCGCGAAGGCGGCGTCGGGCAGGGGGTCGAGCAGCCCGTCGGCGAGCATGAATCGGGCGCCGTGAAAGCCTTCCTCCCCCGGCTGGAACATGAAGCGCACTTCACCGGCGAGCTGGTCGGCGCGCGCGGCAAGGATCCGCGCCGCTCCGGCGAGCATCGCGGTATGCGTATCGTGGCCGCAGGCGTGCATGCGCCCGGCGACCGTCGAGGCGAACGGCAGACCCGTCTCCTCATTCATGGGCAGCGCGTCCATGTCGCCGCGCAGCAGCGCCGTGCGGCCCGCCTTGCCGGCGTTGAGCACCGCGACCGCGCCCGTGCATGAAGGACCTTCGCGCCATTCCAGCGGCAGGTCGGCCAGCTCGGCGCGCGCCTTGGCGAGCGTCTTGGGCGTTTCCAGTCCTAGCTCCGGCTCGGCGTGGATCGCCCGGCGCAAGGCGATGATGCGGTCGGCGATGCCGCGGGCGTCTTCCAGCAGGGCTTCGGTCAGCATAAGTGGCCTTCCTCCATTCGTTAGACGTCTGTGCCGATTGGCGCGGACGACTTGTCGCGTCGGCCGAGAATGTAGCGCGTCAGCGCACCGAGTGCGAGGTAGCCGACCGTCCCGCCCAGGGCGACGGCCCAGGCAACGCCGAAGGCGCCGTAAACCTTCACCCACAGGGCCAACGCAACGGCCGCCGCAAGCACGGCGAGCAACCGCGCGGTGAGGGAGTAGTGCGGATGGCCGGTGGCGTGGAGCACAGGTTCGAAGGCAACGGCAGCGAGATCGAAACTGGCGGCGATCGCCAGCGGCACGAGGAGCGACCCGCCGCCACGGAAGGCGTCGCCGCCGAGCAAGTCCATAAACGTTCCCCCGAACAGCAGCGCCAGGAGCACCACGACGACTCCGCCGACGCCCGCGAGAAGCGTTGTCTGATAGACCAGCCGCCTGAACTCGTTCGCCTCGGACGCCACCCGGGCGCGGGCGATCTCGGCATAGACCGCCCGGGTCAGCAGCCCGGCGAGCTTGCCGAGGCTCTGCGCCAGCTGCCGCGCCAGGCGGAACAGGCCGGCCTCCTTGGTGCCGGTGAAATAACCGACCGCGAGCAGTGGCCCTTGCTTCAGCGCCGCGTCGAGCGTCGCGCCGGCGTAGGTCACGCAGAAAAACCGCGTGATGCGCGCGTTCTCGCGCAGCGCCTGGCGCCATCCGGCCAGGTGGGCGAGGCGGACCGCTCGCGGACACAGACGCCGGGCCATGATCCAGTACAGGGCTGCTTCGACAAGGTCGATTGCCGCCCAGGCTATCAGGAAACGAACCAGCGTGGCCCCCGCCAGCAGGATGGCGACGGCGGCGATCAAACGACCGGCCGGCACGACCGCTTCCACGTACGTCGCAACGTCAAAGCGATCGAGCGCGCGCACGATCCCGGTCGGCGCGGAAACCAGCGTCCACACCGCGGCTACGTTGAACCAGAAAGCGGCGGCCACCATCGACGGATTGAGGTGCAGCAAGTGGTTGAACTTGAAGAACACGATCCAGGCGAGCACGGTGCCGGCCATCGCGCCCGCGATATCGAGCATACCGGCAAACATGCACAGCCGGCCAAAGGCCGCCCAATCCTTCTTGTGGACATGCTCGGCGCCATAGCGGACCACGATTCGCCAGGTCTCGAACCCGGCAATCGCGATCAGCGCCTGCGAGGTGCCGAAGATCAGCGAGAAGTGGCCGAACGCCTTGAGGCCGAGCGAGCGCGTGAGGATCGCAATGTAGACGAGGCTGAGCAACCCCCCGACGCCCTTGCCGCCCAGCAGCCAGGCCGTGTTGGCGGCGATCCGCCTTAGCGGCGTTTGCTCGCTGGGCCGGTTGCGCACAAGAAGCATCTTCTCATTCTGTGGCCGAGGGCGCAGCGGCTTGCAAGCGCGCCCGCTCGTGCCGCCATTGCCAGCCCGCAGAGCGCCCGCTAGTCGCCGCGCGGATGATCGAAGACGCCATCGTTCTCAGCGCCGGGCAGGGATCGCGGCTGCTGCCCGTGACCGCCACGCGCCCGAAATGCTTGATCGAAGTCGGCGGACAGACGCTGCTCGAGCGCCAGCTGACGGCGCTTGCGGCGGCGGGTATAAAGCGCGCGCTGGTGGTCACCGGCTATCGTCATGGACAGGTCGACGAGGCCCTGCGTAAACCGCAATCTCTCGCGGTCGAGACCCGCTTCAATCCCTTTTGGGCGGTCGCCAGCAGCATCGGCAGCGCTTGGATTGCCCGCGACCGGCTGCAGGCGCCGTTCTGCCTGCTGAACGGCGATACGTTGTTTGATCCCGAAATCCTCGCGGCCGCCCTGGCCTCGCCGGGTGCGGGGCTCGGGCTGGTGGTCGAGGCAATCGCTGCCGCGACCTACGACGACATGCTGGTGAGGGTCGAAAACGGCGCCGTCCGCGCGGTCGCCAAGAATCTTCCCGAGAGCAACGCCACGCATCGCTCGCTGGGGCTTATCCTCGCCGCGGACGGATTTACCGCGTACGCGCGGGCCCTCGACGCCTTGATCGCCGAGCGAAATGGGGCCGGAGCGTATCATCACGACGTCATGCATCGGCTGGCGCAGGATCGCCGCGTGGCCGCGATCGAGCGAGCCGAAGGCTTCTGGCAGGAAGTCGACCGTCCCGAGGATATCGTGGTCTGGCGGGCCGAGCACGAGCCGCCCCGCGGTGCTTGACGGGCCTTATGCCTCGGCCAGCCACGAGCGGACCGGCCGACCTCTGCGTTTGCGCGCCAGCGCCTGACCCAGCCGCACCAGGTGGACAAGGCAACTCACCGCCGTCCAGACGGCGACGGCGACGATACCGACGTCGGGCCGCCCGAACACGACTGAAACGAACAGGATCACCATGTTAGGGTTTCGCCGCGCGGTAATAAGCCGGAAGTTGCTGTCGAACCGCTCCCACACATGAATATGGATGCCGCCGAACCAACCGATGAACGCCCCTTCGATGGCGCGCTGGACCAGGTAGCAGGCAAAGACCGTTCCTTCGACCCACCAAAACAGCGCGGGCGACAAGGCCAGGCCGACGTGCGCCAGCCCCGTCGCCCAGAACCACCACCAGAACGGCGCATGGATCAGGTCGAGCCCGTGATCGAGCACATTGCCCAGGCGGCTCGAGGCGATCGTGCACCGCGCGAGCTTGCCGTCGACGGTGTCGAGCACCATGAACACCAGCCCGAGCGCTATGCCGAGCCAGTAGTGACCGTAAGCGAAGGCGATGGTCGCGGCGACGCACAAGACGGCTCCAATCATCGTCACCGTGTTCGGACTGATGCCAAGCCAGGCCGCGAGGCGTGTCAGCCACAAGGCCCATTCGGGCCACAGATATTTGGTCAGGAGGTCGGTCACTCCCTTGTAAGCACCGAAATAGCTGGCCCGTTCGACCTCGCGTCGGGTGTCCTGGCGCAACTCCATCAGGAATGGCCGCTCGCGCTTGCGCAGGGCGCGGTTCTCGACGGCAGACCCCTCCTCGCAGGCTTGGAAGGTGAAACGCTCGGCTTCGTTGGGGCTGGTCCGTCCGCGCATGGCATCGCGCAGCAACGCGGCTTCGTGCTCGTCGCGAGCATGGGCGATCGCCGGAACGCCGGCGAGGGTGAGGATCAATCCCGGACGGGCGGCCACGTAAGCTAGCCACGCTGCGTCTGCGGCCATGGTCGCGTTGGCCAGTACGACCGGCGTGCCGGTACCACCGAGCCCGAGCGTGGCGCCGATCCGATGGTTCCGCTCGGTCATCGACAGCCCCCAGAGCCGCGTCGGATTGGCGCCCACGGTTTCCAGGGCGGTTGCGAAAACGGGGTCGGCCATGCGTCCGCAGCGCTTAAGGGTGGAATTGCCCGGCGGCAACGCCACATCGGCCCGGGGCAACGCTCATAAAGGTGAAATTGGAGTGAAATTCTCTAGCCAGCCCGCGCCGCGGCAGAGTAGAGCGGCGCGGCGATGAACCGGCCGATAAAGACCTTCGACCGCCTGCCGGAAGTGAGGCGCATGGCATCGCCATGGCGGCGCTGGGCGCCGCGCGAGGAACGAACGGTTCCTCTGGTCGGAGTGATCCGGAATCCGCGCAGCTACGGCAACAAGGCTTACGGGCCGGAGCTCGCGGCCGACGCGGAAGTGATCACTGAAAGCACGCTCAAGCGCCGCGACTTGATTGAAGTGCTCGCCCGCTTCGCGCTCGCGGGCGTCGACTACATCGCGATCGACGGCGGCGACGGCACCGTGCGTGACGTGTTGACATCCGGCGATGCGATCTTCGGTACCGAATGGCCGCCGCTGATCGTGCTGCCGAAGGGCAAGACCAACGCTCTGGCTTCGGACCTCGGCCTCGGTGGCGACTGGAATCTCGATCGGGCACTCGAGCGCGCGCGGGCCGGCAGCTTCGCGTTGCGCCGGCCGCTGGTAGTTGCCGAGGCCGAGCACCCGGAAGCGCGGGTACAGGGCTTCATGCTCGGGGCCGGCGTGTTTACGAAAGCGATCAGCCTCGGCCAATCGGCGCACCGCTGGGGCCTTTTCAACGCGTTCGCGGTGCTGGTGACGGCGTTCTCAACGCTGGTCCAGGCCTTCTTCGCCAACGAGGGCAACAGCTGGCGCCAGACAACGGGTATCCGCCTGACCGATGCGTCCGGTAACCCGATTGCCGGTAGCGAAGAGCAGCGGTATGTGCTGCTTGCATCGACGCTGGAAAGATTTCCCATGGGCCTGAGGCCCTTTGGCGATACCTGGCAAGGCCTCAAGCTGGTGGTGCTCGACCGACCCTGGCGCAAAAGTCTGGCGCGCATCCCTCTGGTGGCTATCGGTCATCGTCCAGCCAACCCGGCCCAGCTTGGATACCACTGGGCCAGACCGGACAGTTGCTTGATGCGACTGGACGATCGGTTCATCCTCGACGGCGAAGCCTTTCCCCCTGGCGCCTACCGGATTTCGCAAGGTCCCGAGCTGCGTTTCGTGGTGCCGTGACCGAAGGCCTCGAGCAGCGGCTCGCCGCGATGCTCATGCGCGAGACACACCCGGCGGTGGCGGCCCAGGCATGCATCTTGGGGCAAGAGGCCGGGGCCCTGGCGGTGCTGTTCTACGGTTCAAACTCGCGCAGCCGATCGCTCGAAGGCGTGCTCGACTATTACGTGCTGACGCCCGGACCCCCGGAGAAAGGATTGTGGCCGCGCGTCGCTTATCGCGAATGGGATTATGCCGGCACGACGCTCCGCGCCAAAATCGCGACCGTGACTTTGGCAAAGTTCGCCGCGGCCGCAGCGGGCCGGACGCTCGACACGACCATCTGGGCCCGCTTCGTCCAGCCGAGCGTGCTGGTGTGGCAACGCGACGAGGCGGCGGGTTCGGCCGCGGCCTCGGCCATCGCGGACGCGGCCCGTACCGCCGCCCGACTGGCCGTCGCGCTCGGTCCGCCTGAGGGGCATCCGGACGACTTTTGGCGAGCGCTGTTCAGCGCAACCTATCGCGCCGAGTTTCGGGTCGAGCCGCCGGGTCGCGCGGATGCCATCCTCGGCGCCAACCGTGAACACTTCTCCGGATTGCTTCCCGCCGCACTGGGGTCGGCAGGAGTTGTTTACGCCGAGGACGGGACGACCATCCGCCCAACGATGACGCCGGCCGCGCGGCGGCGCGTGTTGCGCTGGTGGAGGATTCGCCGGCGCCTGGGCAAGGCGCTCAACATCGCAAGGCTCATGCGCGCTGCGAGGACCTTCGACGGTGCGGCGCGTTATGCGGCGTGGAAGATCGAACGCCACACGGGTTTGGCGCTAGAGGTAACGCCGTGGCGCGAAAAGCATCCGCTGCTCGCCGCGCCGGGCGTGCTTTGGCGCGTCTGGCGCCGACGGAAGATAGGTTCATGAAGCCGAGGGCGCTGGTTCTCGCCGGATCTCGCACGGGCGCACCGGACCTCGTCGCCGAGCGAGAGCGCGTGGCGCACAAGGTTCTTGCAACTGTGGGCGGGATGACGCTGCTCGAAGCTGTGGTGCACGCGCTTCGCCAGGCCGGAGTGGCGGCGATCGCCGTTTCGGCGAATCATCCCGCGGTCGAAGCCGAAGCCCACCGGCTTGGCGCCGAGCTGCTGCCGGTCGCGCGCGGCCCGAGCGAAAGCGTCGGTCTGGCGCTCGAACGTTTCGGCACGCCATTGCTCGTAACCACTGGCGATCACCCGTTGCTCCAGCCGGGCTGGATCGAAGCGCTCGTCGAGGGAACCGAACCCGGCGTCGATGTGTCACTGATGCTTGCCCGTCGCGACCGGGTCGAAGCGGTGGCGCCCGGCACCCGCCGCACCTGGCTCGCCTTCGCCGACGGGGACTGGTCGGGCTGCAACCTGTTTCTGCTTGCCACCCCTGGCGCGGAGCGAGCCGTAAGCGCCTGGAAGCAGGTCGAAGCGGACCGCAAGCGGCCGTGGCGCATCGCCAGGCGCCTGGGGATCGGCACCCTGTGGAGCTACTGGCGCGGCAAGCTCACACTGGCCGAGGCCATTGCCCGGCTGGCCCAATCCCTCGGCGTTACAGCGACGCTGGTGCCGGCCAGCGATGGGCGCGCGGCGATCGACGTCGACAAACCGGAGGATCTCGCGCTGGCGCGCAAGCTGGCGGCTGAACCCTAGAAGTAATAGCGCATGCTGATCTCGCGAGCCACGCGGACAACCGAGGGGGCAATTTCCGGGCGCCCCCGCATTGACGAATTTCCGGGCTGCGGAGAGCACTTCCGGCGGGCGTCCAAACGCCCGCATCAAGTACCGATTTGAAACGGCGCCATGAACGTGCTCGACATTATCTTTGCGCGGTCGGCAAAGATTGTTTAATCGGATCGGGATCTCTCGTGTCAGGGCGAGTTGTCGATCGAATCGGACCTTGCGGTCTGACAAGTTGTTTTGCGCCCATGATGAGAATCAGCTTGTTAGCCCTCACCAATCAAGTCATACGCCCGCACGAGTTGGGGGTTCCCGGAGGGCCGCTTGGATAGCTGCTCGTCTGACGCGTCGGAACGGCGCCAGCGCAGCCCCTCGGGCTCGCTGGATCGCAGTGCGTTCCCGTGGGACAATGAGGCGACGCGCCTCCCAAAAGTGACGGTCGTCATGCCGGCCCACAACATGGAACGCTACGTCGAACGGGCATTGCGCAGTGCCATCGACCAAACGTACCCCAATCTGGACGTGTTGGTCGTCAACGACGGATCGACCGATCGCACAGCCGAAATCGTCGAGCGCTTCGCACGCTCGCACAGCCGTGTCCGGATGGTCACGAGCGCCAATGGCGGAGTTGCCGCTGCGCGCAATCTCGGTTTGGAGCTCGCCGATTCCGCTTACGTCGCGTTTCTCGATGCCGACGACCTGTGGGCCCCGCGCAAGATCGAAAAGCAGGTCGCCGCTTTGGCTGCCCATGGCCACGGCGAAGATTGGGCGGCTTGCTACACGTTGTACCGGATGATCGATGAGTCCGACACGATCATCGACAACGGTCCGTCAAGCGACGAACGCGGGGCGTTCTTCGACAAGCACCTGGAGTGGAACCATGTCGGCAATGGCAGCAGCCTGCTCGTCAGGCGCGATGCTGCGCTCGCTGTCGGTGGCTTCAATCCCGACTACGCCAAACATGGGGTCGGCGGGTGCGAAGACTTCGAATTTCAGCTTAAGCTTCTGCGGCGTTACAAGATGGAGCTCGTGCGGGAATATGAGGTCGGTTACCGCATCCACGAGACCCAAATGTCCGGTGACATGCGCCGCATGCGGCTCGGCCGCATTGCCGTGATCGAGCATGTCGCCGCGGCGATGAATCTCCCCGAGAGGCGACGCAAACGCCTGCTGGCGCAATCCTATCTTATGGTCGCCCAGTCCTTTGTCTCCTCGAGACACTGGGGCGACGCTCTTCGGTGGATCGCCGCCGCGGTGAGCCTGAGCCCGTGGGAAACCGCGATAAGAGTGAAACGACGGCTTGGGCGCGACATGCATCGCCTGGCGCGAAGGGTAACCAAAAGACCGCGGCAAGGTTCGCACGTTTCGTTTCATCAGCTCGATCCGAGCGATGACCTCGACACAAGCAGCGCGGTCAGCGCGCGCCAATTCGGCTCGGTGATTGCCCAGGCGCGCGCTCGATCAAGGTCCATCGCAGGTTGAGCAAGCCAACATGATGGCGCGCCAGCGAACCGGCGAGGATCGCCATTGACTGAGCCCTCGACAGACCTGCCGAAGGTCACTGCAGTCGTTCCGGTCTACAATGTGGAGCAGTATGTCGAGCGGTCGCTAAACACCGCGCTGGCACAGACCTATCCGGCGCTGACTGTCCTGGCCGTGGACGACGGATCGACCGACGGTAGCCTCGATGTCTGTCGGCGCCTGGCCGCTTCGTCGCCCCGGTTGCAAGTGGTCTCGGGGCCGAACAGGGGCGTTGCCGCCGCCCGCAACCGGGGCACCGAACTGGCGCAGACGGAGTACGTCGCTTACCTCGATGCCGACGACTTGTGGCATCCCGACAAGATAACCAGGCAGGTGGAAGCCCTGTTGCGCCGTGAGCAGGGAGGCGATTGGGCTGCCTGCTACTGCTACTATCGCCTGATAGACGAAAACGACGATGTCATTCGCAACGGCCCGAGCTTCGAGCAACGCGGGGCGTTCTTCGCCGAACATCTCACACGCAACCACGTCGGCAACGGTAGCAGCCTCCTGGTACGGCGCGACGCGGCGCTGGAACTCGGCGGCTTCGATTCGTCCTACGTCAGGCGAGGCCTTGGCGGATGCGAAGACTTCGACTTCCAACTGAAGCTCCTGTCGCGCTACAAGATGGAGCTGGTTCCCGAACATCTGGTCGGTTACCGCCAGCGGGGGGAACAGATGTCGGCCGATCACAGGCGAATGGGCAAGGCATACATCGCGGTGGTCGAGAAGTTCTCCGCCCGACCGGGGTTATCGCCTTCGCTCCGCCACCAAGCCATCGTTGCCGCCCGCGGCCACGCCGCGCTAACCTGTTTGCGCGGTGGCGATTTTGCGGGCTTCGCCGGATTGGCTACGGCAAATCTGCGAACGGCGCCGCTGGCGAGCTTGACGCGGGCGGTCGCTTTCCTCGGAAGGTACGGTCGCGACAAGATTGCGGCGCTCAGCAGGCCGCGTATGCACGAGCGTGCGTTCTCGAGGACGTTTTCGAGTTTCGATCCGGCCCAAAGAACGTCCGGATGCTGAAGACACCGGGTCTGCAATGAGCTGGAAGTACCTTGCGCACTGGCTGTTCCCGCTGGGCACCCGCGGCGCCGAAGGCCCGCTGGCGCGGGTTGCGGCCGGCTATATGCGCTTTCTCCCGTTCGTGCTGCTGCTGGGCATACTGACGAGCTTCCTCGAAGGCATCGGAATCGGCCTGATCATTCCGCTGTTCGCGATTTTCCTGTCCAATGGCGCACCAAATGCCTTGCCCGGCCCGATCCGCGCATTGGCCGGCTTGGCCGAAGCCGTGTCGCCACACTCGCGCATCTGGCTGATCAGCCTCGCGATCATAACCCTGTTCGCCGTCAAGTCGGCGGTGCAGACGGCGAATTCCACAGCGATCGCCTGGATACATGGCTCGATCGGGCGCGATGTGCGCTCCGCTCTTTCGGCGCGCCTGCTAAGCCTCGACTACTCGTTCTTTCTTACCAACGAAACGGCCCGGCTGACGAATATCGTCACCGGAGACAGTTGGCGCGTGGCCGACGCCATTCGCCTGCGGCTGGCGGCAATCCCGGCGCTGATTACGCTGCTGGTTTTTGCTGCCTTCCTGTTCTGGCTCGACTGGAAACTGGCGCTATTCGTCGCCGTGGGGGCCGTGATCATCAAGGCCGTGCTCTATCTTTTCGAGCGCCAACTGCGCCTGTTGAGCAGGCGAGTCACCATCGTCAACGGCGAGCTCTTGCAAAGGATGTTTGCGGTCCTCGAGGCGACGCGCGTCGTGCGGATATTCGGCCAGCAAGCAAACGAACAACGCCGGTTCCACGACGCGGCCGAGCGCCAGCGGCGAGCCACACTGGATACGCAGCGCGTGCAGGCGTCCATCACCCCGCTGATGGACCTTCTCGTCGCCTGCCTGCTGATCGGCGTTGTCGGCGGCGCCTACCTCACCGGCCTGACGCTGCCGGCCACCACCGCTTTTCTCCTGCTGCTGCTGCGCGCTCAGCCGCATGCACGGACCATCAGCCTCGCCCGCAGCGGCGTCGCGGCCGTCCATGCCTCGTTCGACGAAGTCGAGTGGCTGCTCGAACGGCGAGAAGAGCCTGCCAGACCCGTCATTGCCGGATTTTGCCCTGCCTTCGAACGAGAGATCCGGTTCGAACGCGCCTCCTACAACTATCCGGATGGCAGCCCCGCTCTCAAGGCGGCGAGCTTCGCGATCAGGCCGGGCGTCGCGACCGCCATCGTCGGGCCATCCGGTTCGGGCAAGACCACGCTCGTCAACCTGCTGACGATGTTGCTGCAGCCCCAGGAAGGTTCGGTTTCGATCGACGGTGTCGGCTCGGCCGAGATCGATCCGTTCGAATGGCGCAAGCGCATCGCGGTGGCCGGGCAAGATCTAGAACTGTTCGACGTCACGATTGCCGAAAACATCGCCTTCGCCCGTCCCGAGGCCAGCCAGGCCGAGATCGAGGAGGCCGCATGCGCCGCGGGCGCCACCGACTTCATCCGCCAGCTGCCGGAGGGCTACGCCACCCGGGTCGGTTATGCCGGCATGAACCTGTCGGGCGGGCAGCGCCAACGCATCGGCTTGGCGCGGGCGCTGCTCGCGCGGCGAGACATCCTGATTCTCGATGAAGCGACCAATGCCGTCGATGCGGCCTCCGAGAACGAAATAATCCGCATCCTCTCCACCCGCGGCTTTTTCCGCACGGCGCTGCTCATCAGCCATCGCAAGAGCACTCTTGCCGCATGCAGCGACGGCATCGTCCTGCGCGACGGCGCCGTCGTCGAGGCCGGGCCACTTCAGGGCTTGCGATACTTCCGCGACATGACCGGGCCAACGGAAGGCGAAGATGGCGGCGAAGCCCGCGCGGCCACGCTGTCGAGCGCGAACTGAATCATGGCCGATTCGCATCGCCAGCCCGAGACGAACCGGCAAAATGAGCATCTCTCGTTTTCGATCGTCATCCCGACGTTCAATCGGCGAGAGACTGTGTGCGATGCGCTGCGGGCCATCGGTCGGATCGATTATCCCGGTCCGGTAGAAGTCATAGTCGTCGTCGATGGATCGAGCGACGGCACGGCGGCGGCGCTGGCGGAGGTCGAATGCCCGTTTCCGGTGACTATCCTCGAGCAGGCGAACCAGGGTGCGGCGGCAGCGCGGAATCGCGGTGCCCGGGAGGCTCATGGCGGTGTCCTGCTGTTCCTCGACGACGACATGATGTGCGACTCCGATATCCTGGCCGAACATGCCGCCACTCTGTCCCAAGGCGCGGATGTGGTTCTGGGGCATTTTCCTCTGGATCCCGGCTCCCCGCCGGGCTTCCTGTCTTCCAGCACGGACGGTTGGGCGGCAGATCGGGCGCGACGGCTGAGCACCAATCCGGATCTCACGCCGTACGACCTCATGACCGGCCAGGTTTCGATACGACGGCCTGTCTTCGAAGCCCTGGGGGGCTTCGACGTCGCCTTCACCTCGGGCGGGCGCTTCGGCGATGAGGATGTCGATCTCGGCGCCAGGCTGGTGGGCAAATACGACATTCGTTTCAATCCACGGGCAATCTCCCGGCATCGCTACATCGTCACGCCAGCGGAAAATATCCGTCGCGTGCGAGCCAGCGGTCGTGCCGATGTCGCATACGCCCGCAAATATCCGCTCCAGCCTCGCGCGCATTCCGAGGTATACCGGTCGGACCGGCTCCTCACCCGGCTGGTGCTGCGGCCATTGTCTCATTGGCCGGTCGTGACAGGCTTGTTGGGTTACCTTGCCGCCTGGCTTGCCGATCGCTCCGGCCCACGACCGACACGGCGCCGACATCTCGTCGGACGGTTCTTCACCGCCTGTCGCGAACTGGCGTACTGGAGAGGTGTGCACGAAGCTGGCGGCATGCCTCGCCAGCGGCCGATCCTGATCCTGTGCTATCATTCGATATCCGACATGGCCTCGGACCCGGTCCTGGCGGACTACGCGGTTCCCCGCGAGCTGTTCGGCAAACATCTCGCCTCACTCAAGGCCCGCGGCTTCACCTTCGTTTCGCCCGAAGAGGTCATCGGCCACCTGCGCGATGGCGCGGGCCTCCCGCGCCGGCCGGCGTTGATCACCTTCGATGACTGTTACGAGGATCTTCCGGCCATCGTTCGCGACGTCCTGAAGCCGCTCGATATGCGGGTCGCCGCGTTCGCAGTGACCGGGCTGCCTTCCTGGACCAACGAATGGGATCAGGAAATCGGCTCGGGCACGCTCCACCTGGTGCAGCCGGACGACCTTCTCGAGCTGTCGCGCAGCGGTGTCGAAATCGGCTGTCATTCGCGGACCCATCGGGCAATGGCGGGTCTCGCTCGCGACGACCTGACCAGCGAGACAAGCGGCGCGCGAGCCGACTTCGAGGCGATGGGCCTGGAGGCACCGCGCCTTTTCGCCTACCCGTACGGGGTCGCCCCCCCGCCGGCCGTGGAAAGCGTTCGCCGGGCAGGTTTCGTGGCGGCCTTCACCGTGCAGCCGGGCCGCGCGACCCAGAGGACCGATCCGTTCAGGTTGCCGCGGGTGCAGATTCTCTCGAGAGACACAGGCTGGCGCTTTTTTCTCAAGACCGCATTTCCGATTACCACACGCGTGCTCGGCTAGGGCAGGCGCATGACCGGGCAAGTAACGATCACCTGGCCGGCGGCAGACCGCTTCAGTGCCTTGCCGCTTGCATGCGGCAACGCGATCGATCCAGGCATCGTCGCTGCCGACGATTGGCGGGACTGGTCCGACCGCGCGACGACTGTCGATCAACGGCGCATCGAGAACTATCTCGACCGATTTTCTCTGGCCGGGAAGCGCATCCTGCACGTCGGCATCGGCAACTCGGGCCTGGCCCTCCGGTTCGCCCGACGGGCGGACGAAGTGGTCGGGATTTCCATCGATGCGCGAGAGCTGACGCTGGCCCATGGACTCGGGCTGGCCAATTACGTGGCAGTCGAGCGCAACAAGTATGCCGGCCTCGGCGACGACATCGAGGGACGGTTCGACTTCATCATCGACAACAACATAAACAGCGCCTGCTGCTGCCTTTCGCATCTGCAAGGTTTGTTGGAAGAATATGGCGACCGGTTGACCCCCTGTGGCCAAATCCTGACCGATCGAGAGGGCCTGGCTTGGATCCCGGAAGCGGCGGGGCTGAATCCACGCTGGCGGTTCTCGCTGGAAGATCTCGCATGCGCCGCGGACCTGACGGGATTGACGACCGAGGCGATCGGCAGCCATTTGGCCGCCCTGTCCCGCGGCGACCGCGCGCAGCCGACCCTGGCCTCGCGGACGAGCAGTCTGCTGCGGCGCACTCCGCCAGCGGTGGCGCGCCGTTTGAAGCGTTTGCGGACGAGGCTGGCAAGGCGATAGCGCAAGCTAATCGGGCCTTGGGGGCCTGCCGTGTGGAAAAGGCTCTCGCCACGCTTGTTGCCGCGCCGGGCAGTGTTAAGGCCCTAAGGCAAGCCATGGCCTTGCCCCTCATCTCGCCCTCGATCCTGTCGGCCGATTTCGCACGGCTCGGCGAAGAGGTGCGAGCGATCGACGAGGCTGGCGCCGACTGGATCCATATCGACGTCATGGACGGGCATTATGTGCCCAACCTGACCATCGGCCCTGCCGTGGTGGAGGCGCTGCGGCCGCACAGCTCGAAACTGTTCGACGTCCACCTGATGGTCAGCCCGGTCGATCGGTGGCTCGAGCCCTTCGCTGAAGCCGGGGCCGACGTCATCACCGTCCACCCCGAAGCCGGCCCGCACATTCACCGCACGCTCCAGGCGATCAAGACGCTGGGGAAGAAGGCAGGAGTTTCCCTCAACCCAGGAACGCCGGCGAAGATGCTCGATTACCTGATCGAGGAGGTCGACCTGGTGCTGGTGATGAGCGTCAATCCGGGCTTCGGCGGGCAGAGCTTCATCGCCGGCCAGCTCAAGAAGATCGCCGCGGTGCGCAAGATGATCGACGGCTCCGGGCGCGACATACGGCTGGAGGTCGACGGCGGCATCACGCCCGACACCGCGCGGCAATGTGTCGAAGCGGGTGCAGACGTTCTGGTGGCCGGCTCGGCGACGTTCAACGGCGGTCCGCCGGCGTATGCATCGAACATCGCCGCGCTGAAGGGCGCGGGCACATGAGCGAAAGCCTCCTCCAGCCGCGCCTGGCCCTGGAGGAAGAAAGGCTCGGGGAAGGAGAGGCCATGGCGATCCCGCTCGATTCCGACGCGCCCGAGCCGCTGATCGAAACGAAGCCCAGCGAGTTGGTCGAGCCCGGTCGGGCGCTGGCGCTGAGCGACTTCGCCGCGCCCGACACGACCGCCGGCGAACGCCTGATCCGTCTGGCCTACCGGCTCGGAATACCTGGCCCCACGCTGGTCGCACCGTTTCGCAAGCGCGCCTCGCCGCGACTGCTGGCGACGGTCGAGAACCCGCTGCGGGGCGACCGCGTGGCCGGAATGGCCTTGCGCGCGGGTCATTTCCTGATTTGCGGGGTGAAGGCGCCGGTCGCGCAGATGGATTTTTCGCCCGTCGCTCGCCTGACGCCGCCGTTCGAGCGGGTCGTGCACAGCTTCGCATGGCTGGCCGACCTCGAGGCCTCGGCGCCGCGCCAGCAGATCACACAAACCGCCGAACGCGTGCTCGCGGCGTGGCTCGAGGCGAACCCGCATCCTGGCAGGGGCGCGGCCTGGAAAGTCGGGCACGCCGGGCATCGGGTGCTCAACTGGCTGGTCCATGCCCCGCTGCTCCTCGCCGGCAACGACCGGCAGTTGCGCAACCGCACCTTGCGGGCGCTCGCCGAGACGGCACGCTGGCTCGACCGCAACGTCGGCAAGGCCGAGGACCGGCTGGCGGAGGTGGCCGGGTGGTGCGGGATCGTCGCCGCTGGCCTGCTGTTGCCTGAAGGCAAGCCCAGGCGGCTATTCGGCGAAGCGGGCCTGGTCCGCGCGCTTGGCGAGCTGGTCGGCGACGACGGCGGCGTGCTGTCGCGCAGCCCGCTCGATCAGATGGAAGCGATCGAGCTGCTGGCCCAGCTCGGCGCCTGCTACCGCGCGACCCGTCGCGACCCGCCCGAAGCGGTCGACACGATGCTGAAAATGCTGGTGCCGCCGCTGCTCACACTGCTGCATGCCGATGGTGGACTGGGTAGCTGGCAGGGCTCGGGCGCGGTCTCGGCCGAGCGCATCGCGGCGTTGGTCACCGCCAGCGGCGTGCGCACCCGGCCGCTGCGCGATGCGCGGCAATGGGGCTATCAGCGGATCACCGCCGGCCGGTCGGTGCTGCTGTGCGATGCCGCCCCGCCGCCGCTCGCGCGCCATGCCCGGCACGGGTGCGCCTCGACCCTGGCGTTCGAATTCTCGCACGGCGACCAGCGGCTGATCGTCAATTGTGGGGGTGCCGCCTTCGCCGGCGGCCAGGTGCCGCTGCGCATCGAGCAGGGCCTGAGGGCGACCGCCGCGCATTCGACGCTGGTGCTCGGCGACGCCAACTCGACCGCCGTCCTCATCAACGGCAAGCTCGGCAACGGTGTCGGCGAGGTGGAGGTTGACCGGCGGCTGGTCGAGAGCGGCAAGGCGACCGCGACCCGGCTGGAGGCCAGTCACGACGGCTATGGCCCGCGCTTCGGCCTGCTCCACCGGCGCATCCTGATCTTGCGCGACGACGGCACGGAGCTGCGCGGCGAGGACCTGCTGGTGCCCTCCGGGCGCCGCGCCAAGCGCGGCAAGGTACCTTATGCGATCCGCTTCCACCTCGGCCTCGGCATCGCCGCGAGCCTGACCGACAGCAAGCGCGGCGTGCACCTGGCGCTGCCGGACGGGAGCTATTGGCAGTTCCTCTCGGTCTCGGGCGAAGTCGCCATCGACGAAAGCTTGTGGGTCGACGGCGACGGCAGGCCTCAACCGGTCCAGCAACTGGTGATAGAAGGCATGGAATCGCGCGGCGGGGGAAGTTTCTCCTGGCTGCTCAAGAAACTGTGAGACCGAGACCGTGTCCCAATGACTGACGTCACGATCCGCCGCGCGCTGCTGTCGGTGTCCGACAAGAACGGCATCGCGGATCTCGGCAGCCGTCTGGCCAAAGCCGGGGTCGAGCTGATCTCGACTGGCGGCACGGCCCGCGCGCTGCGCGAGGCGGGGCTCGACGTGCGCGATGTGTCGGAAGTCACCGGCTTTCCCGAGATGATGGACGGACGCGTGAAGACACTCCACCCGGCGATCCACGGCGGCCTGCTCGCGGTGCGTGACGAGCCCGAGCACGCCGCGGCGATGGAGGCGCACGACATCGGCGCAATCGACCTGGTGGTGGTTAACCTCTACCCGTTCGAGGAAACCGTGATGAGCGGCGCGACACGCGACACGGTGATCGAGAACATCGACATCGGCGGGCCGAGCATGGTGCGCTCGGCGGCGAAGAACCACCGCTACGTGACCATCGTCACCGACCCGGCCGATTATGATGCGCTGTACGACGAGCTTGCCGGCCACGACGGCGCGACCACGCTCGAATTCCGCAAGCGCATGGCCGCCAAGGCATTCGCCGCGACGGCTGCCTACGACGCGATGATCAGCCAGTGGTTCGCCTTCGCCGACCAGCGGCAAATGTTTCCGGATATGATCGCAGTCAACGGGCGCAAGCTGGCCGAGCTGCGCTATGGCGAGAACCCGCATCAGAAGGCGGCGATCTACGAACCGCTCGGCCCGCACAGTTCGGGCTTGCCGCAGGCCGAACAGGTCCAGGGCAAGGAGCTGAGCTACAACAACTACAACGACGCCGACGCCGCGCTCGAGCTCTGCGCGGAGTTCAGGGACGGCGATCCGGCGGTGGTGATCGTCAAGCACGCCAACCCGTGCGGCGTCGCCCAGGCGCCGACGCTGTTGCAGGCGTGGACCGACGCGCTGCAGTGCGACAGCGTCTCGGCCTACGGCGGCATCGTCGCGGTCAACCGGCCGCTCGACGGGCCGACGGCCGAGGCGATTGGCGAGATCTTTACCGAAGTGGTCGTCGCGCCGGGCGCGGACGAAGCGGCGAGAGCCGCATTCGCGCGGAAGAAGAACCTGCGCCTGCTGTTGATCGAGGAACTGCCCAATCCGCGGCGCGGCGGCCTGTTGCTCAAGCCGATCGCCGGAGGGCTGCTGGTGCAGAGCCGCGACAACGGTGTGATCGCGCCCGGCGACCTAAATGTCGTCACGAAACGCGCGCCGACCGAGCGGGAAATGAATGACTGCCTGTTCGCCTGGACGGTGGCGCGACACGTCAAGTCCAATGCCATCGTGTACGCAAGGGACGGCGCCACGGCCGGCATCGGCGCGGGCCAGATGAACCGCCGCGACAGCGCCCGCATCGCCGCGATCAAGGCGCGCGAGGCGGCCGAAACCTACCGGTGGGCTGAACCAAGGACGGTGGGCAGCGCGGTGGCTTCGGACGCGTTCTTCCCGTTCGCCGACGGCCTGCTGGCAGCGGCCGAAGCAGGGGCGACCGCGGTGATCCAGCCGGGCGGTTCGCTGCGCGACGACGAGGTGATCGCCGCCGCGGACGAGGCCGGGCTGGCGATGGTGTTCACCGGGATGCGGCATTTCCGGCACTGATCGCGCTCGCTTCGTCGCTCGCGACGGTCGGTTCGCCGTTTCTGTCACGAAAATGAACGGCTTAGCGGCGGGCATTCAAACTTTGGCAAGCACTTGCCGGATACTTCGGAAGGGCACAGCAACGGATGCAATGAAAGCAAGATCATGGGCCTTTTCAGATCGGACCTCTACCGCTCGTTCTTTCTCGGGTTCGGCCTGACCGCCCTGGTGTTGGCTGTCAAAATGGTTCCCAACCTGATATAAGGAAAGCATGAGAATCAAACTCCTGCTCCCGCTCGTCGTCGCGGCGTTCGCCGCCAGTTCCTGCCAAAGCGCCGCCAGCGCCGCCGAAAGCGTCGTCATGGCCCCCGCCGCCAAGCGCATCGCGCACGAAAGCGGCGGGCTGAAGACCGCGATTTTCTCCGGCGGCTGCTTCTGGGGCGTCGAGGCGGTGTTCAGCCATGTGAGGGGCGTGAAGAGCGCGATTTCCGGCTACGATGGCGGCGACGCCAAGAACCCCAGTTACGAGCAGGTCTCGACCGGCACCACCGGCCACCGGGAATCGGTCAAGGTGACGTACGATCCAAAGGTCGTGCGCTACGACCAGTTGTTGCAGGTGTTCTTCTCGGTCGTCGCCGATCCGACGCTGCGTAACCGTCAGGGGCCCGACGAAGGCACGCAGTACAACGCCGCGCTGGTGCCCCTGTCGAAGGAGCAGCACGACGTCGCCGCCGCTTATCTCGCGCAGATGAAGACGAGCGGGAAATGGAAGGCGCCGATCGTCACCGGCATCGCCCCGGCCAAGCCGTTCTATCCGGCCGAGGGCTATCACCAGGACTTCATCCTCAAGAACCCCCATCAGGGCTACATCGTCCAGTGGGACCTGCCGAAGGTAGCGGCGCTCAAACAGCTGTTTCCGTCGCTTTACAGCCCCACCTTCCAGACCGGCTGATTGCCGCGCGGCCACCCGCCGCCTATATCCGGCGCGTGACCGGGCATAAACACCACGAACACTCGGGCAAGAAGCTCGTCGCCGAAGCCGAGCGCGTGCTCGACGCCGCCGGCGAGCAGTGGACGCAGATGCGCGCCGACGTGTTCGAGGCGCTGGCCGACCAGGAGCGGCCCGCGTCGGCCTACGACATCGCGGAAGAGCTGGGCAAACGCCGCGGCCGGCGGGTCGCGGCCAACAGCATCTACCGCATCCTCGACCTGTTCGTGCGCACCAACCTCGCCAACCGGATCGAGAGCGCCAATGCCTACCTCGTCAACACCCACCCCGGCTGCCGGCACGACTGCATCTTCCTCATATGCGACGATTGCGGCCAGGCGATTCATCTCGACGACGACAAACTGACTAACGCCTTGCGCGAGGCCGGCCAGCGCCACGGCTTCGCGGACGTTCGCCCGGTGGTCGAACTGCGCGGTCTGTGCGACGAGTGCGCCAGCTGAGCGCAGCGCTCGAACAATTGCATCGACATGACCGGACGCGATTGGCGGACCTGGCAGCTGACGCAGGCGGTCACGAATTGCTCACCGCAAGCTCACCCGGCGTTCATCGACACGCCCGCCCGGCGCGTGTAAGCGGCTGACATGACCTCAGGTCCTGAAACGCCGCTGCTCGATAAAGTCCAGTTTCCCGCGGATATCCGCAAGCTCGATCCCGGCCAGCTGCGCCAGTTGGCGGACGAGTTGCGAGCGGAGATGATCGACGCCGTCGGCAGCACCGGCGGGCACCTCGGCTCCGGCCTGGGGGTGGTCGAGCTGACCGTCGCGCTGCATTATGTGTTCAACACCCCCGACGATCGGCTGGTGTGGGATGTCGGCCACCAGGCCTATCCGCACAAGATCGTCACCGGGCGGCGCGACCGGATCCGCACGCTGCGCCAGGGCGGTGGCCTCAGCGGCTTTACCAAGCGCAGCGAGAGCGAATACGATCCGTTCGGCGCGGCCCATTCGTCGACCTCGATCAGCGCCGCGCTCGGCTTTGCGGTCGCCAACAAGCTCAGCGGCAAGCCGGGCAAGGCCATCGCCGTGATCGGCGACGGGGCGATGAGCGCCGGCATGGCCTACGAGGCCATGAACAACGCCGAGGCCGCCGGCAACCGCCTCGTGGTGATCCTCAACGACAACGACATGTCGATCGCCCCGCCGGTCGGCGGCCTCTCGGGCTATCTCGCGCGGCTGGTCTCCTCGCCCAGCTACCTGCATTTGCGGCACCTCGCGAAAAAGGCGATCCGCCGCATCTCGCGCCGGGCACACGACACCGCGCAGAAAGCCGAGGAATTCGCCCGCGGCATGGTCACCGGCGGCACGCTGTTCGAGGAGCTCGGGTTCTACTACGTCGGCCCGCTCGACGGGCACAACCTCGACCAATTGGTGCCGGTGCTCGAGAACGTGCGCGACGCCGAGGAAGGGCCAATCCTGGTCCACGTGGTGACCAAGAAGGGCAAGGGCTACGCCCCGGCCGAGAACAGCGCCGATAAGTACCACGGGGTGCAGAAGTTCGACGTCATCACCGGCGAGCAGAAGAAGAGCGCGGCCGGCCCGCCCGCCTACCAGAACGTATTCGGCGAAGCTTTGGCGAAGCTCGCCGACAATGACCCGCGGATCTGCGCGATCACCGCGGCCATGCCGAGCGGCACGGGCGTCGACAAGTTCGCCACCGCGCATCCGGAGCGCGCGTTCGACGTCGGCATTGCCGAGCAGCACGCGGTGACCTTCGCCGCCGGTCTGGCGGCGCAAGGCATGCGCCCGTTCTGCGCGATTTATTCGACCTTCCTGCAGCGCGCGTACGACCAGGTCGTCCACGACGTGGCGATCCAGAACCTGCCGGTGCGCTTCGCGATCGACCGCGCCGGA
>JANWHA010000027.1 GCA_025450635.1 Croceibacterium sp.
GCGATCAGCTGGCACGTCCAGGAGCTGCTCAAGAACCGCAAGGCGTTGCCCAAGGACGTCGAGCGGGTCACCTTCAACGCGATCACCAAGCAGGCCGTGACCGACGCGATGCAGCATCCGCGCGCGCTCGATACCGACCTCATCGACGCCTACCTCGCCCGCCGGGCGCTCGATTACCTGTTCGGCTTCACGCTCAGCCCGGTGCTGTGGCGCAAGCTGCCGGGAGCCAAGAGCGCGGGCCGCGTGCAGTCGGTGGCGTTGCGGCTGATCGTGGACCGCGAGTTCGAGATCGAAGCCTTCGTGCCCCAGGAATATTGGTCGGTCGTCGCCACCATGGAACACGACGGGACCGAGTTCGAGGCCCGGCTGGTGACGTTCGACGGGCAAAAGCTCGAGCGTCTGAGTATCGGCGACAAAGGCATGGCCGCCGCGGCGAAAGCGGCCGTCGAAGCGGCGCGGTTCACCGTCGAGCAGGTCGAGACCAAGCCGCTCAAGCGCAACCCCGCGCCGCCGTTCACCACTTCGACCCTGCAGCAGGAAGCCGCGCGCAAGCTCGGCTATTCGGCGAGCCACACGATGCGCCTGGCGCAGCATCTCTACGAGGCCGGCGCGATCACCTACATGCGCACCGACGGCGTGCAGATGGATCACAGCGCGATCAGCGCCGCGCGCCGCGCGATCGCCGAGCGGTTCGACGGGCACTACCTGCCCGAAAAGCCGCGGATCTATCAGACCAAGGCGAAGAACGCGCAGGAAGCGCACGAGGCGATCCGGCCGACCGACTTCAACCGCAGCCACGCCGGCTCCGGCGACGAGGCCAGGCTTTACGACCTGATCTTCAAGCGCGCGATGGCCAGCCAGATGGCCGGCGCCAGCCTCGAGCGCACGACCGTCACCCTGCGCGACCCGACCGGCCGTCACGAGCTGCGCGCGACCGGGCAAGTGGTGAAATTCCCCGGCTTCCTGGCGGTCTACGAAGAGAGTCGCGATCAGAAGCCCGAGGACGAGGATGAGGGGCTGCTGCCGCTGATGCGCCAGGGCGATTCACCCGCCAAGAAAGCCGTCGCGGCCGACCAGCACTTCACCCAGCCGCCGCCGCGCTTCTCCGAAGCGAGCTTGGTCAAGCGGCTCGAGGAGCTCGGCATCGGCCGCCCGTCGACTTACGCCTCGACCATCCAGACGCTGCGCGACCGCGAGTACGTGCGGATGGAGAAGAACCGCTTCTTCGCCGAGGAATCCGGGCGCCTGCTGACCGCGTTCCTCGAACGCTTCTTCCCGCGCTACGTCGCCTACGACTTTACCGCCGGGATGGAGGATGAGCTGGACGAGGTCTCGGGCGGCCGGGCCGAGTGGAAGCACGTGCTCGAGGCCTTCTGGCGCGACTTCAAGCCGAAGAGCGACGAGGTGATGGAGAGGAAGCCGTCCGAGGTAACCGAAGCGCTCGACGAGTTCCTGTCCGACTATCTGTTCCCGACGCAGGCCGACGGCGGCGATCCGCGGCAGTGCCCCAAGTGCCTTGCCGAGGGTCGCGAGGGCGGCAGGCTGAGCTTGCGCGGCGGCCGCTTTGGAGCCTTCGTCGCATGCTCGAACTATCCCGAATGCGCGTTTCGCCGCAAGTTCGGCCAGCCGAACGGCGACGGCGGCGATGAGGACGAAGGCATGGGCCGCGATCCCGCGAGCGGGCTCGAGGTCCACCGCAAGGTCGGCCGCTTCGGGCCCTACGTCCAGCTCGGCGACGGCAAGGACGCGCGCCGCGCCTCGATCCCCAAGGACTTGCCCGATTTCGATCTGGAATGGGCGCTCAAGCTGCTTGCCCTGCCGCGCGAGATCGGCGCGCATCCCGAAAGCGGCATGCCGATTACCGCCAGCATCGGTCGCTACGGGCCCTACCTCGCGCACGATGGCAAGTACGCCAAGCTGGCGGGCACGCGCGACGTGTTCGAAACCGGCATGAACGCCGCCGTGACCCTGCTCGCCGAAGCTGCCAACCGCGGCGCGCGCGGCGAAGGGCGCGCCAAGGCCGAGCCGATCAAGACCCTCGGCGCGCACCCCACCAGCGGCGGTGAGATCAAGGTCATGCCGGGGCGCTACGGCCCGTACGTCACCGACGGCACGACCAACGCGACCCTGCCGAAGGACCTGAAGCCGGAGGATGTGACGGAGCAGCAGGCGATCGAGCTGATCGATGCCCGCGCGGCCAGAGGTCCGGCCAAGAAGAAGGGTGCGCGCAGGAAGGCTCCGGCGAAGAAGGCCAGATCGTGAGCGAGCGCTTCGAAAAGCACCGCCAGCCGTGGCGTTCGGATGAGGTCGGCAAGCTGCGAACCCTTGCGGGGAAGGGTAAGGGGCTCAAGGAAATCGCCAAGGCACTCAACCGCACCGAGGAGTCGACCAGGGAACGCGCCAAGATCGACGGCATCTCGATCGCCAAGAAGCGCTGACCTGACAGTCGGCAGCTCGCCGCTCCTCCTTGGAACGGCTTGAAATCCGCCGATCCGGGAGTCATCCTGTTCGTGGAGGGTTGCGCCGATGATTTCCGCATTGCTGTTTGCCGCCGCCGCCGGAAACTTCACGCCGCCCGACTTCACGCCGGAGCAGGACCACCAGGTGCAGCAAAGCACCCAGGGGAAAGCCGGGCAATCGGGCGGCGCGGTCATCGATGCACGGGTCGATCCCAAGGGCAAGGTCAGCGATTGCAAGGCCGTTGCCTTGTCGGGCGACGCACCGGTAACGAGCAATATCTGCGGGCATGTCGATGGCATGCAAATCGAACCCGCGTCCGTTAGCGGCGAGTCTTCCTACGGCGTGGTCCGCCATGTCGTCGGTTCCTCGCAAGTCGGCGGCTCGCCTAGCCTACCGGCGGATGTGACGTTGCAGGTCAATAAGCTCCCGGCGGGTCACGCGCTGCGCGTCGTCGCCAACGTCCTGGTCGATGCCACCGGCAAGCCGCAGGCCTGCTCTGCCGTGGGCGATGCCCCGCAAGCCTACGCCGATGTCGCCTGCAACCAGGTGGCCGGGCTTTCGTTCGGCAGCATCAACGATGATGCCGGCAAACCCGTTCGTTACGTCCGCAGCGTAATCATCGACTTCGAGCTGGCTACCGCCGCCAGCGCCAAGCCGCCCGCGGGCGGCTGACCGCCTCGCGAATGGGTTGAACATCCCGCCATCGGTCGTCACATCGCGCCGATGACGAGGCTTCTCGGACTTCAATGCCACACGAACGGCGACCGGGAGGAGATGTCGGCCCGGGCGGCGCAGGGGCGGGACCTTTCGCATGGCTGATCGTTCCCCACCCATGCTTCGCGCGCAAGACTTCGGCCACAACGCGCCCCCGGTGCGCGAAGGCCCCCGCGTGCGGCCCGACCGCGAGATGGACGGCCTGCCGATCCCGCGCCGCTATTGGGCGATCGCGGCGATTTCGTTCGGCACTTCGCTGTTCGTGGTCGACGGCGCCATCGCCAACGTCGCCCTGCCAACGATCGGGCGCGAGCTCGGCGTCGGCAACGGACCGGTGACCAACGTCGTCACCGTCTACCAGCTGGTGCTAGTGATGGTGTTGTTGCCGTTCTCCAGCTTCGGCGACCGGGTCGGCCACCGCAATCTTTACCAGGTCGGCCAGCTGGTGTTCCTGTTCGCCTCTGCCGCGGTGCTGTTCATCTCGAGCTTTCCGCTGCTGTTGGTGGCGCGCGCCGCGCAAGCGTTCGGAGCCGGCATGGCCTTGAGCGTTTCGGCGGCGATGCTGCGCGAGATCTATCCGGCGAAAAGCCTCGGCAGCGGGATGGGCATCAACTCCGTCGTGGTCGCGTCCTCGGGCGCGATCGCCCCGACGCTCGGCGGTTGGCTGGTCGCCAACCTCGACTGGCGCTGGGTGTTCGTCGCGGCGGTGCCGATGGCGGTGATCTCCTTGCTCCTCGGCCGCTCGCTGCCCGATCCCTTCAAGGTCGAGCGCAAGCCCGAATACTTCAGCGGCGTGTGGAGCGCGGTGACGGTGCTGCTGCTGATCGGCGGCATCCAGATCGCGACGCATGCCGGTACCGTGGTGCTCGGCGCCGGCCTGTCCATCGTCGGCGTGATCTCGGCGGTGTTGCTGGTCCGGCGCGAGCGGCAACGACACGCGCCGGTGGTGCCGGTCGACTTGATGGCGATGCCGGTGATCGGCTTGTCGGCGCTGGCCGCCGTGTGCGCATTTATCGCCTCCGGCTCGCTGCTGGTGTCGCTGCCGTTCCTGTTCGAGCAGGGAATGGGCTACCCGCCGGATCAGGTTGGCCTGCTGCTTCTGCCATTCCCGTTGACGATGCTGGTGGTCGCCCCGGCGGCGGGCTGGCTGTCGGACCGCGTGGCTCCGACCAAGCTCGGCGTCACCGGAATGGCGATCGCGATCGTCGGGTTGTTGCTGCTCGCCTTCATGCCGCATCAGCCGGGCGCCTTCGGGATTTCCTGGCGTCTGTCGCTGACGGCCGTCGGCTTCGGGCTGTTCTTCGCGCCCAACTCGCGGTTGCTCATCGGCCAGGCGCCCAAGGCGCGGGCGGCGGCGGCGGGGGGCCTGCTGTCGACCTCGCGCCTGTCGGGTCAGACGCTGGCGGCGGCGCTGGTCGGCATCCTTCTGAGCGTGGGCCTGGGTCTCGGCCCAACCCCGATGCTGGTGGCGTGCGGGCTGTCGGTAGTCGCGGCGCTATGCTGCTTCACTCGCTATCAGACGCTGACCCGCGCCGGCCACACCATGGCCACGCTGCGCGAGGGCAGCTAGCGCACCCAATCCAGCCCCATCTCCTCGTAGATCTCGCGGCTTTCGGCCCACTTTTCGTCCACCTTCACGTGCAGGAACAGGTGCACCGGCACGCCGAGCAGCTCGCTCAGCTCCTTGCGCGCCGCTTCGCCGATCGCCTTGATCCGCGCGCCGCGCTTGCCGAGGACGATGGCCTTCTGGCTGTCGCGGCCGATGACGATCTGCTGACGGATTTCGAGGCTGCCGTCCTTGCGGTGGGTATAGCTCTCCGGCCGCACGGCGCTGTCGTAGGGCAGCTCCTCGTGGAGCTGGCGGTAGAGCTGCTCGCGGGTGATCTCGGCGGCGAGCAGGCGCTCGCTGGCGTCGCTGACCTGGTCCTCGGGGTACATCCACGGGCCGGTGGGCATCAACTGGGCCAGCCGCGCCTTGAGTTCGGGCACTCCGTCACCGGTCAACGCGGAGATGAAGAACACGTCACCGAAAGCGGCCGTGCGTGTCAGCTCCTGCGCTAGCTCGAGCAGGGGCTCCTTAGCGCTCGCATCAACTTTGTTGAGGACCAGCAGCTTATTCTCAGGACGGTCTTTCAACTGTTCCAGCAGAGGCACCAGCTCGTGCCGCCGCTGCTTGATCGAATCGACGACCAGCAGTACGGCGTCGGCAGCCACCGTGCCTTCCCACGCAGCGTTAACCATCGCCCGGTCGAGCCGTCGCTTGGGTTCGAAGATGCCGGGAGTGTCGGCAAGGATGATCTGCGTCTCACCCTCCAAAGCGATCCCCAGCAGGCGCGCACGGGTCGTCTGTGCCTTGGCGCTGGTAATCGCGACCTTCTGGCCGACCAGCGCGTTAACCAGCGTCGACTTGCCGGCGTTGGGCGCGCCGATCACCGCGACGACTCCGCAACTCGTAACAGAGTATAGGGTCACCCGAACCGCTCCATGAACAGCCGTGCGGCCTCGGTTTCAGCGTCCTGCTTGCTGCCGGCGGTCGCTTCGGCATCGCCGACTTTGTGCACCGTGACCTTCACGGTGAACTTCGCCGCATGATCGGGCCCGGAGCGGTTCACCACTTCGTATTCGGGCGGCTTGCGCTGATTGCCCGCGGCCCATTCCTGCAGCGCGCTCTTGGGATGCTTGGAACGTCCGGCCTCGCCGCTCATGGCGTCGGCCCACAAGTCCCGGATGATTTCCCGCGTGGCGGAGAAGCTGCTTTCGAGGAAGTTCGCCCCGAGCAGCGCCTCCATCACGTCGCCAAGGACGTTGTCGCTGTCCTGCGCGCCATCGTCGCGCGCCTGTTTGCCGATGCGCAGGTGCTCGGGCAGGCCGATGGCGCGGGCCACTTTCGCGCAAGCTGCCCGGCTGACCAGCGCGTTCAGCCGCTGAGCCAGCTCGCCCTCGGCGCCGTCCTCGCGGCGATAGAGCCACTCGGCGATGGCCAGGCCGAGCACCCGGTCGCCGAGGAATTCGAGCCGCTGGTAATCCTTGTACGCCCCGGCGCTGCCGTGAGTCAGCGCCTCGACCCACAACCCCTCGTCCTCGACCGCGAAACCGAGCTTCTCGAGCCATGCACGGCTCGCACCCAGCTCGCTCACATCGTCCCTCCGATGCGGTGCCAGCGCGCGGCGGTGAACCAGCTGACCGGATTGAACCACCCGGCGGTGCCGTCGGTCGAAAAGGCGATCACCGCGGCCCGGCCGATCACGTTCTCGATCGGCAGGAAGCCGACCCCTTCGCCGGCCTCGGAAGGGAAGCGGCTGTCGAGGGAATCGTCGCGGTTGTCGCCCATCATGAACAGCTTGCCTTCAGGGACGATCACCGGGTCGGTGTTGTCGGCATCGATGCCCCACGGGTTGTTGGTGTCGGCAGCCCCGAAATCGAGCACGAAGTAACTGGTTCCGTTGGGCAGGGTCTCACGGAAGCGGGGATAGCGGCACACCGCCGTGCCATCGGGGGCGGTGCCGCGGAACCGGGCGATGCGGCACGGGTCGTACGGCGTGATCGGCGCGACGAAGTCGGCCACGCGCACCTTGGGCACCGCCGCGCCGTTGAGGTACAGCACGCCGCCCTTCACTTGCACCGTATCGCCCGGCAGGCCGATGACCCGCTTGATGTAGGTCTCGCGGTCGACCGGGTGCTTGAACACGACCACGTCGCCCCGCGCAGGCACGCGCCCGAACACGCGGCCCTGGAAGAACGGCAAGTCGAACGGCATCGAGGCCTGGGAGTAGCCGTATGGCCATTTCTCGGTGAACAGGTAATCGCCCCACAGCGCAGTCGGCAGCATCGACTCGCTGGGGATCGAGAACATGCCGAACACGAACGTGCGGAACAGCAGCACGACGATCACCAGCTTGACCAGGAACCAGAGGAAGCTGCCTTCCTTCCTCTTCGCCGGCGGGGGCGCGCCCTCGGTAGCGGGAGGTGACTCGTCGTCAGCCACGGCGGCCGTGAAGCGAAGTTGACACCCAATGCACACCGTTGACAGGGTTCTGGAACGGCGAAACCAGACTGCGTGAGCACAGCAACCTAGCCCTCCGCAGCGGCACGCATTTCCGGTTCCCAATCATCGCCCGCGCGACTAGCGCAACAGCCCGCCTGTAGGAAAGGACTTCATTGTGAGCGACCCGCGTTCGGACGCCTGGCAAGCGCTCAAGCGTGCCCCCGAGGCCACGTTGAGCGAACTGTTCGCGCGCGATCCGCGGCGGGTCGAGAAGCTCTCCGGGCGGATCGAGACGGGCGAGGGGAGCATCCTGTTCGACTGGTCGAAGACGCATCTGACCGACGCGCTGCTGGCCGATTTTGAAGCGTTGGCGAAGGCCGCCGGCTTCGCCGAGCTGCGCCGCAAGCTGTTCGCCGGCGAGGTGGTCAATCCGACCGAGGGCCGCGCGGCCGGGCACGCCGCGCTGCGCGGGGTCGGCGACGAAGCGAGCGTCGCGGACGCGATGGCGCTCGCCGCGCGGATGAAGCTGCTGGTCGAAGCGATCCACGATGGCGCGCTCGGCGAGGTCAACCATCTGATCCACATCGGCATCGGCGGTTCGGCGCTGGGCCCGGCGCTGGCGGTGGACGCGCTCGCCCGCGACATCGCCCTGGTCGACGTGCACGTGGTGTCGAATGTCGACGGCCTGGCCCTCGAAGAGGCGTTCAGGGCCTGCGACCCGGCGACGACGCTCATCGCCGTCGCCAGCAAGACCTTCACCACCACCGAGACGATGACCAACGCCGCCAGCGCGCTGGCGTGGCTGGCCGACAACGGCGTCGCCGACCCGAGCGGGCGAGTGATCGCGCTCACCGCCCATCCGGACAAGGCCGTCGAATGGGGTGTCGACGAGACGCGTATCCTGCCGTTCGCCGAAAGCGTCGGCGGGCGCTATTCGCTGTGGTCGTCGATCGGCGTTCCCGTGGCGCTGGCGGTCGGCTGGGACGATTTCGTGGCCATGCTCGACGGCGCGGCGAGCGTCGACCGGCACTTTCGCGACACGGACGGCCGCGCGAACCTGTGCCTGCGCGCAGCCTTCGCCGATCTCTACTACGCGCGGATCAGGGGCGCCGAGACCCGCGCGGTGTTCGCCTACGACGAGCGGTTGCGCCTGCTGCCCGACTACCTGCAGCAGCTGGAGATGGAATCGAACGGCAAGCGGGTGACGGTCGACGGCTCGCGGGTCGACGCCCCGACCGCGCCGATCACCTGGGGCGGCGTCGGCACCGACGCGCAGCACGCGGTGTTCCAGCTGCTCCACCAGGGCACCCACCTGGTGCCGGTCGAATTCGTCGCCAGCGTGGCCCCAGGCGACAACCTCGACCCGGCGCACCATCGCATCCTGCTGATGAACTGCTTCGCGCAGGGCGCGGCGCTGATGGCCGGCAAGGCGAGCGGGGACCCGGCGCGCAGCTACCCCGGCGACCGCCCGTCGAGCACTATCCTGTGCGACGATCTCGACCCCGCCACGCTCGGCGCCCTGATCGCCTTCCACGAACATCGCACCTTCGCCAACGCCGCGCTGATGGGCATCAACCCGTTCGACCAGTTCGGCGTCGAGCTCGGCAAGGAGATTGCGAAGAAGATCGAACAGGGCGGCGGGAGGTTCGACGCCAGCACCGAGGCGCTGCTGCAGGCGGCTGGGTTGGGGTAATTACTGCTCGATCACCACCGGCGTGCCGATCTGAGTGACCGCGAACAAGTTGGCGGCGAATTGGGTCGGCAGGCGGATGCAGCCATGCGATGCCGGGCGGCCGGGCAACTGTCCGGCGTGGAGCGCCACGCCGTAGCTGGTGATCTGCTGCATGTAGGGCATCGGCGCGTTGTCATACTTCTTGGAATAATAGTAGCGATGCTTGGCGAGGATCTTGAAGCTGCCGGGTCGCGTCTCGTGGCCAGGCCGGCCGGTCGACACCGTGGAGACGCCGACCATTTCGTCCTTGTCGTAGGCAAAGATCATCTGGTCGGACAGGACGAGGACAACTCGGTCGACCTCGGTAGCTCCCTCCTTCCACATGAACTTGCCGTTTTCGAGCGAGTCCTGCCCGAAGACCTCGTACATCGTGGGATACGGATCGGGCTTCGTCTTGCCGGTTGCGGTGGACGGGGCGGCCTGGCCATCGGCCTGCGCATAGGCAGGAGCGGCGAGCGCCAGCGTGGCCGCCAGCGCGGCGGCGATCGATCTCCAGGCGGTTCTACGACGGACGCGTTGCATACAGAGCGAGTTACGCCCGCGCCGGCGCAGCTTCGCTCCGTATTGTCCGCAATGCGTCAGTCGTTCGAGGCGAGCTCGGGATGGAAGTAGGGCGGCAGCCCGCCGATCAGGACCGGCGTGCCGACATCGGTCGCCGAGAACAGCTTGGCGGCGAACTTGGTCGGCAGGCGGATGCAGCCGTGCGAAGCCGGATAGCCCGGGATCGGCTCGCCGCCGTGCATCGCGATGCCGTACTCGTCGATCCGCTGGGCGAACGGCATCGGCGCGTTGTCGAACTTCTTCGAGCGATAGTCCCGGTCCTTGCCGAGAATCTCGAAAATGCCCGCCGGGGTGATGTAGCCCTTGCGCGCGCTTGAGATCGTGGCCGCGCCGACCAGCTCGTCGCCGTCGTACGCATACGCCATCTGATCGGACAGGCTCACCACCACGCGAGTGACCTCGTCGGTGCCGTCCTTCCACAGGAACTGGCCGGGCCTCAGGCTGCCCTTGCCGAAGGCGTCCAGCATGTCCTCGTGGGCATCCTGGGCGACTTCGGTGGCCTTTTCAATCGCTTGCGGACTTTCGTCGGATGCTTGCGCGGGCGCCGGCAAGGCAAATGTCAGCGCACCCAGAAGCGCAAGACTCTGCGCCAGGTATTTCATTTTTCACCATTCATTAAACTGCGTTTGCGCTATGAATGCATGGCGCGCGGCAAGGGTTCCGGCAAAGTCAAGGCGTTTCTATTGCGGGCGCTTCGGTACGTCGCAACCACAATTCCTCTTGCCGCACCGCTTGCCATCTATGCCGCCTGGGGTAAGTGTTCGAACGGGGACGCTCGGGGGGCCGTTCGATGCACATCCACCTGCCCAAACCGCTGCACGGCTGGCGCGAGTTCGTCGGCGAGGTCGGGATCATCGTCATCGGCGTGCTGCTCGCGCTCGGCGCGGAGCAGGCGATCGAGGCCTTGCATCACCGTTCGCAGGTGCACGAGATGACCGACAAGCTCCACGACGAGAGCGTGGAGAACCGCAGCCCGCTGAATCTCGACCTGGTGGGATTGCAGCAATCGCAAGCAACCGTTGACACCGATCTCGTTGCCCTGGGCAACTGCGGCGGCGACAGTCACCCCCAGGCTCTCGTTCCGGTGCAACAACCGATATACCTGGTGCCGACCGACAGCGCGTGGGCTGGCGTGAGGGACTCGGCCCTCCTGCCGCTGCTGCCGGAGCAGCTTTCCGACAGCTATTACAAGCTCGATGCCATCAGGGACCAGACGGTGATCGTCGCCACGAACGTTTATGCGGCTCGCGTCGATGCGACGGCGCGGGTCGAGGCCATGCGCCGCGGCTTGCACGATCGGGAATCGTGCCGCGACGCGGTGGTTCAGCTGTTGCGCCTAAAGGGTCTGCAGGACCTGTTGTTGAACGAGTCCGCCGGTTTTGGCGTGTTCAACGAGCAGGCCCTGCGTGGCGAAGTGGTGGATGCCGTGGTCAAGCCCGGACCGCTGAATCTTCCCAAGACTTCGCCCGGGCGGCATTGAGGTTCGTTGCCATTCCACCCACACATGCCGAA
>JANWHA010000028.1 GCA_025450635.1 Croceibacterium sp.
GGCTGGGCCTTGTCGAGGCCCGCGCCGGCGGCGCGCAGATCGAACAGCGTGACGTAGTAGTACTTGTTGGTGAGGTTCGTCCCTTCGAGCGAAACCGACAGGTCGTGGCCGGGGTTCTGCCAGGTCAGGCGGGCGTTCACGATGGTATAGGCGCCGATGTTCTGCGTCACGCCGTTATACTTGAACCCGGTGTAGGTCTTGCTCTGATAGGTTGCATCGACGCGCGGCGTGAGCGAGCCGATGTTGCCAAGCGGGATCTCGTACTGCGCACCCAGCGTCCACTTCCATTTCGGCGCACCGGCCAGCGGATCGTTGAGCGAGGTGGTGGTGACTGCGGGGTTGAGCGAGGTGTAGTGGAAGCTGAGGTAGCTCGCCGAGCCGTCGATGCTGAGGCCCTCCACCGGACGAGCGGTGAACTCGGCCTCGACACCCTTTTCGTGCGCGTTGCCGCCATTGACCAGCGCCGCGCAGGGCACCTGCTCCGCCGGATTGGGAACCGGGCAAATCGAAACACCGATCTGGATGTTGCGGTAGATGCCGTAGAACGCGTCGATGTCGAACCGCAGCTTGCGGTCGAACAGGTCGGTCTTCAGGCCGACTTCGTAATTATACAGCACCTCGGGCTGGAAGGGTAAGGCCTGGCTGGCGAAGAACGGCCGCGGGTTGGTGCCGCCGCCCTTGAAGCCGGTCGAGAAGCTCGCATAGGCCATGACCGCGGGCGAGAAACGGTAATTCAGTGCCGCGCGCCAGTCCCACCGGGTGCCGTGATACTTCGCGACCAGGCCCGTGAGAGCGCCCGGCGTTCCGGCGCCGTTCGCCGCGCCGACCGGATCGAGGTAGGGGTTGATCGTGCCGTCCGGATTGAGGCGGAAATAGTGGTAGTGCTTGCTCTCGTCGGTGTAGCGCGCGCCGCCGTTGAACGTCAGGCCGGGCACGATCTCCCAGTCGAGGTTGGCGAAGCCCGCCGCAGCCTTGGCCGGAGTGCGGTCGGGCTGGATGAACTGCAGCGGGAAGACACCGACCGAACCGACGCCCGGAATGATGGCGTTGATGTAGCGCAGGTCCTGGTACGAGAAGTAGTCGGTTTCCTGCTTGAAGTAATAGCCGCCCACCACCGCATGGATGTTGTCGGCGAGCTTGGCGTTCAGGCGCAGCTCCTCGCTCCAGTTCCAGTGAGTGAGGTGGTTGGCACCGCCCGAGAGAGGGATCGGCGAGAGATCGTCGTCGACGCCGAAGTCCGCCACCCAGTGCTGGTAGGCAAGTATGTTGTCGATGCTGAACATGTCGCTCAGGGCGAAGTGAGCGTTCGCGGCCAGGTTGTAGCCGTCGTACTTGCTCTGGTTGCTGCGCTGGGTGGCGAGCAACGGCTGGCCGCCCGGGGGGGTCGCGAGCCCGTGGTAGATGATCGCGGGCGACGAATAGCTCGAGAAATTGCAGAACTTCCCGCAGATGAAGCGGTTGTCGTACGGCACGCCGGGATTGCCTAGCGCGTATATTGGCGCGCTCGTGCCGATGTTGGTGTTGGCGTTGTCGATCACGCTGGTCGCGGCGAGGACTTCGCCGGCGGCGGTGTGCTCGTCGTGGATGTATTCGCCGGTCAGGTTGATATCGACGGCGTTCGAAGGGTTGTAGCGCAGCGCGCCGCGGATCGCGCCGTAGCCGACTTCGCCGAGTCGGGCGATGCGGCAGTGCCCGGCGGCCTGAGTGCGCGGGATGCCACCGGCGGGATTGACCAGCTGGGTGCTGCCGTCGTTGGCGGTGAAGGTCGCGGGGCCACCGGCGGGATAGACGCAGCCGAAGTCGAGCTGGTCGACGTAGCCGTTCTGGTGCTTGTAGACGCCCGAGATGCGGGCGAACAGGTCGTCCGTCAGCTTGAAGTCGACCCCGGCGCGCACGCCGATGCGCTGGCGGCTGCCGTAAGTCGCTTCGACATAGCCTTCGCCCGAACCGGTCGGCTTCTTGGTGAACATCTTGATCGAGCCGCCCTCGGAGTTGCGGCCCGAGAGCGTGCCTTGCGGTCCGCGGAGAATCTCGACGCGGTCGAGGTCGAGCAGGTCGAACACCGCGCCGGTCAGCTGCGGGTAGTAGACGTCGTCGATGTAGATGCCGACGCCGGGCTCGTAAGCCGGGTTGAAGTCGGCCTGGCCGATGCCGCGGATCGAAACCGCGACCGACGGGCCGAACGAGGCGCCCTGCGGCTTCAGCGTCACGTTCGGCGCGCTGTCGGCCACCTGGGCGAGGTTGGTCTGGCTCTTCGCTTCCATGGTCGCCGCGTTGACCGCGGTGATGGCGAGCGGCGTATCCTGCACGTTCTGCGCGCGGAACTGGGCGGTGACGACGATCTCGCCGCCGGCCTGGCTGGTGTCGGTGTTGGCGGCCGTGTCGGGGTTCGCGGCCTGCGCCTGCGCCGAAGCGTCGGCCGTCGGCGAAGAGTTCACCGGCGGCGTTTGCGGGGCCGGGTTGTCTTGTGCGATCGCCGGAGTCGCGAGTGCGATGGCCGTGAGCGAAGCTGTCAATGTGAGGGCAAGACGCGCGCGGAAGCGCTGCGGAGTGGGGGTCATGTGAAATCCTCTCGAACCTGACGCCGTCGCTGGGGAAGACGGCGGTTCGTATGCTGTGCATACATTCACGATCGTTGCAATTGGCCGCGTGTCGCCAGCTTCCAAGTCAGGCTTACCTGATGCAATCGCGCAACAATTTGTAACAGCCGGCGCCGCGGGAAATCAGAACATGCCGTTGGCGTTCTTCGTCTCCGCCGGATCGGGGACCGGCTGCATCACGTCCCAATGCTCGACGACGTAGCCGTCCTTGATGCGCAGGATGTCGACCACCGCCCAACCGCGTTCGTCCCTCGTGCGGCGGAAGTGGTGGTGGACCGCGACGAGGCCCTCGCCGTCGTGCTCGTCGCCGTGGATCACCCGCTTTACCTCGTGGGTCAGCTCGGGGTTGTTCTTCACCGCGTTGCCGAGGAACGCCATCGCCGCGTCGCGGCCCGTCGGCGCGTTGGGGTTGTGCTGGATATAATCTGGATGCACCCAGCAGGTGAACGCCTCGACTGGGTTGTCCTGGTGGTGGAACAGCTCGATGAACCGCTCCGCGACCTCGCGCGCCGTCAGCTTCTCGCGGTTCGAGGTGTCGCGCGGATCGAACGCGCGCTCGCTCACTTCTTCTCCTGCCCCGCCAGCATCGCGCCGAACTTCGGGTGGGCGAAGTGCATCGGCACGTCCTGGCGATAAGGCCAGGTCTGGCGGTGCTGCTCGGGCGGCAGCAGGCGGTCGGGGCCGAGCGGGTCTTCCGGGTAAGTCCTTTCGGCCGGCTGCAAATGCGCGGTCGTGTGGGCCCAGCCCTCCTCGTAGTTCGCCTGCCACTGCATCATGTAGTCGAGCCGCTTGATCTTCCACACGCCGTCGACGTTGACGTAATCGTTCTCGTAGATGCCCGCTTCCATGAACTGCTGCGGCATGATTTCTTCACGCGTTTCCTGGAAATCGTCGTGCCAGCCGCCGAGCAGGATGCCGTGGAAGCGGCCTTTGGCGGTCTTGCGGTCGGGCGCGACGGTGATCACGTCCTGCATCTGGAAGTGGTCGAGCAACAGGCCGTTGACCGGCCCCGGCTTGCCGCCGGTGAAGCGCCCGGCGATCCAGTCGCCATAGAGCCGCTTGACGCCCTTGTGGCCGACGTATTCGCCGCTGAGGAACACCACCGCGCCGTCTTCGGCGAACAGGTCGGCGACTTCGTCCGGGCGGTTGAAATCGATGTAGTAGCCATAGGCCCAGTGCAGCCGGCGGATGGCCTGGATATCTTCCAGCACGCCCACCTTGTATTCGAGTTCCTGCAGCCTGGCTTCGACGTCGCTCATTCTCGACTCTCCGGATTATGTTTGTATGTAGCACTAACGATCGTGACTGTTTTGGCGAGAGGGAATCGCCGGCGAGAGGCTAGCGCAGCTCGTCGGTCAGGCGCTGCAACGTCCCGATCGCGCCTTGCAGATAGCGCTCGATGACGATCAGCTCCTGCGGGGTGAATTCGCCCATCAGCGCGGCCATCGCCTCGCGCAGGCGCGCGTAGCCGGGCAGCAGGACAGCCTTGGCGTTCGCGTTGGGTAGGAGGCGCACCAGCACGCTGCGGCGGTCGGTCGGGTTGTCCTCGCGGCGGACCCAGCCGGCCTTCTGCAACCGGTCGACGATGCCGGTGATCGCCCCGGTGGTGAGGCCGGTGGCGCGGGCCAGCTCGCCCGCCGTGGCCACTTCGCAGTGTAAGAGGATGCCGACGCAGCGGCTCTCGGCGGTGGTGAGCCCGGCCTTCTTGGCCAGCGCCTCGTGGAACACGATCACGGCCGTCGCGAATTCGCGGCCCGGATCCTGCGGGGTTGCATTTATCTTAGACATAAGATAATTAGTTATAAGATAAAGTGCCGCGAGAGGAAAGCCCTGTGATGGATTTGGCCGTGGATACCAGCCGAGGCGATTCCGCTCGGGGTTGGCTTTCGCGGGCGCTGCCCGGATTGACGCTGCTCCTGCTTGCGCCGCTGGTCGCCGAAGTATTGCCCGGCGCGACACGGATGAGCTCGATCGTCGTCTTCCCGCTCGAGATGATCATCTGGGG
Organism: Croceibacterium sp.; assembly: GCA_025450635.1. Classification (GTDB taxonomy): domain Bacteria; phylum Pseudomonadota; class Alphaproteobacteria; order Sphingomonadales; family Sphingomonadaceae; genus Croceibacterium_B. The sequence goes on from JANWHA010000028.1 coordinate 4,606, forward strand.
CGGCGGCGCGGCGATTGCGCGCGATCTCGTCCGGCGGTTCGGCCTCTCGTGGGTCAACCTGTTGTTGCTCGCGCTGGCGCTGGCGGTTGCCGAGGAGTGCCTGATCCAGCAGACCTCGTACGCCTCGCTGGTGGTACAGATACGCGGCGTCGAATATGGCCGCGCGTTCGGCGTAAATTATGTCTATCTTGCGTGGGCGCTGATCTACGAGAGCCTGTTCGTAGTCATGGTGCCGGTGGCGCTTGCCGAGCTGATCTTTCCAGCGCGCAAACGCGAAGCGTGGCTGGCCGGATGGGCTTATGCCGTGCTCGCCGTGCTTGCGGTGCCGGCGAGCTTCGCCGCCTGGTACGGCTGGAACATCGTCGCCCGACCGAAGGTGTTTCACCTGCCGCCCTATCACCTGCCGTTGAACCTCGGCCTCGCCGGAGCCGCAGGGATGGTCGGGCTCGTGGTGATCGCGCTCGGCTCATGGCGGGCGCGGTTGACGGGCACTTGGACGCCGCTGACTCCCCCGCGCCCAGTCATCGCCGGGCTGGCAGCCGCACTCGTCACCGTGCTCCTCTTTGGACTCGAGGTGCTCGCCTTCGGAATCGCTCCCGACTTGCATCCGGTCGCCGCAATCGCCCTCGCACTGGTGATCGCCGCGGCTTGTTTCGTGGTGCCGCGCTGGGCGGCGTCGCCCGAATGGAGCCGCGCGCACGTCGTGGCGCTAGTGACCGGCTCGATCGTCGCCAACTGCCTCGCGCTCTACGCCAGCTTCACCGACGCCTCGGCGCTCGACCTGGTCGGCAAGACCGTGCTCGACCTGATTGCCTTTGCCGGGCTTGGCTGGCTCGCCCGTGCCCGCGCGCGCGCCTGACTTGCCAGCACACGTCTCGCGGCTATAGCCTCGCCGCAAACGGCAAGAGGTTGGCGAGATGGTGTGGAAGGATCGTGTGGCTTTCGTCACCGGCGCGGTAACTGGCATCGGCCTGGGGGTGGCGCAAGCGTTTGCCGACAACGGTTTTCGCCTGGCCCTGAGTTACCGCAACGAAGGCGACCGCGGGCTGACCGAACGCTGGTTCGAGTCCAAGGGCTACGAGCAGCCGCTCTACTGCAAGCTCGACGTCACCGACCGCCGGCGCTTCGCCGAAGTGGCGGACGAGGTCGAGGCGCATTTCGGCGAGGTCCACGTGCTGGTCAACAACGCCGGCGTCTCGGTGTTCGGCCCGACCGACGAAGCGAGCTACGACGATTACGACTGGATCATGGGGGTCAATTTCGGCGGCGTGGTCAACGGCCTCGTCAGCTTCCTGCCCAAGATCAAGGCCGCCAAGGGCCGCCGCCACGTGACCAACGTCGCCAGCATGGCCGCCTTCCTGCCGGGGCCGCAGGCGGGCATCTACACCGCCAGCAAGTTCGCCGTGCGCGGCCTGACCGAGAGCTTGCGCTACAACCTCGCCCCGCACGGCATCGGCTGCTCGCTGGTGTGCCCGGCGCTGACGAAGACCAACGCCTGGACCAGTGCGCTCAAGCGTCCGGATAGCTTCGGCCGGAGCGGCTTCTCACCGGTCGAGCGGGCCGAGCTCGAGCAGTTCGGCACCGCGTTCGAGGAAGGGATGGATCCCTATGTGGTCGGCAAGAAGATCCTTGTCGGCATGACCGAGCAGCGCGGCCTGATCCTGACCCATCCCGAGCACGGCCCCGACTTCGAGGAAATCCACGCCGCGATCATGGCCGCGCTGCCCGACGAGGAAGCGCCCGCGGGCCGACTCAAGATCGAGCAACTGCGCCGCGACGCGATGAAGGCGGCCGAGCGCGGGCTGTTCATCCGGCTCGACGACCTGACCTAACGATCAAGGTTGCCCGCCGATTCACTACGTTCGGCAAGGCGGGCTTAACCCTTCCAGCGGATTAATTCCCGCATGGGTATGTTCCAGCCGGACAACGGTCCTTTCGTCATCGAGCGCCGCGCGGCCAGGCGCTCGCGCGCCACTTGCGGAGCCAGCCTCAGGACCCTGTCGGGCGAAGTCTTCGGGCAGTTGTGGGACTTGTCGCAGACGGGCGCGCGGATCAGCATCGCCAGCGCGCCTGAGCGCGGCGAGAGCGCGCTGCTCAAGTGGGGCACCGAGCAGGTCATGTGCCGCGTCGTATGGACCGAAGGCGACATGTGTGGGCTGTCGTTCGAGAACCCGATCGACCCGACCGTCGTCTCCGAAACCGCGCGCCTGCTCGGCATCGTCGAGCACCCGACGGCGGCAATCAGCAACATCCCGGTCGGGCGCCGGCGCTCGGCGGCTCGGGCGGCGGCAGCGCAGGCGGAATCCGCCCCTCCGGCGGCCCTGCTCGCCTCGCACTCGGCCTCGGAGGCTTCGGCGGGACCCGCTGAAAGGCTGCAACCGCTCACCGCCGAGGAGGAGATGTTCCTCTATCGCTCCCCGCTGGCGCACGTGCTGGCGTTCGAGGCGCATATCGAGACGCACGACGACCTTTGAGGGTCTTGGTGATATCTTACGTTAGTCCGCTTTCGACCCATTGCGGACATTCGCGCTGATCTTCTACAGTCAAGGAATGCGGACTGAGCCAAGGCCCGGAAAGTGACTCACCCGGTCATGATCGTAGCGGTCTGTCTGGCGCTATTGATATTTGCGGCGCCCCAGGTTTACATCAACTTCTTCAGACCTGACATCTGGTTGAAGCTCCGGCGGGATCGTGGAAATCAGCAACACGAATTGCGAATCCTCAAGGACGAACTCTTCGTTGCGAAGTGCCGCATCGCGGGCTTGTTTGAAGTCATCTTCGTCTTAGCCAGCGCCTACGGTCTGGTCCTCAACGTCCCCAAGCTCTTCTGATCGCGCGGCGCGCCTGCTTTCCACCCATAGCAGTCATTCCGCTTCAGGTTTCACCGCCAGCACGCTGTCGTCTCGCGCCAGGCTCCACAAGCTGAGCTGGGCCTCCTCCGCCCGCTCGACCGCCATGCTGGTCGGCAGCGAGACGGTGACGAGGCGGGTGGCGCCGGCGCGGACGGCTTTTTCGACGATCTCGTAGGAGCAGCGGGCGGTCGACAGGATGAAGCCGGCGGCGGGGTCCTCGCCCGCCGCGGCGAGCGCGCCGACCAGCTTGTCGAGCGCGTTGTGGCGGCCGACGTCCTCGCGCACGTAGCGGATCGCGCCGGCCTCATCGCAGAACGCGGCGGCGTGGGCGGCGCCTGTCTTGCGGGTCAGCGGCTGGTGTTCGCGCAAGGCGGCGAGGGCGGCGAAGATCGCTCCCTCGTCCAGCGCGGCGTGCGCCGCTACCTTGGGCAGCGGCCGGGCGACGGCTTCGAGGTTCTCGATCCCGCACAGCCCGCAGCTAGATTCCGCGACCCGCGTGCGCACGCGCTCGGTCAGCTTCTCGATGCCGAGACCGGCGAGGCTCGCGCGGACGATCCAGCCGAGGTCGGTCTTGGCGACGGCGATGTCGGACACGTCGGCGGGGGTTTTGGCGAGGCCCTCGGTCAGCGCGAAGCCGCGGGCGAAGTCCTCGAGATCGGCTGGGGTAGCCATCATCACCGCGTAGCTGAGCCCATTGAATTCGAGCGCGACCGGCGCTTCCGGCACCCATTCGCGCGTCACGGGACGGCGGGTGCCGTCGGGACGGATTTCGGTCGTCTCAGTCACGCACCGTCTCCGGTGCAACGTGCTTCGACAAGCTCAGCATGAGCGGA
>JANWHA010000029.1 GCA_025450635.1 Croceibacterium sp.
ATCGGCAGCGGCGAGCGCGTCGCCGAAGTGGTGCGCGCGGCCAAGGCCAACGGCTGCGCGATCCGCATCGGCGTCAACGCCGGCAGCCTCGAGAAGGACCTGCTCGAGAAGTACGGCGAGCCGTGCCCCGAGGCGCTCGTCGAAAGCGCGCTCGACCACATCAAGCTGCTGCAGGACCGCGATTTCCACGAATTCAAGGTGGCGGTGAAGGCAAGCGACGTGTTCCTCGCGGTCGCCGCCTACATGCAGCTCGCCGACGCGGTCGATTGCCCACTCCACCTCGGCATCACCGAGGCCGGCGGGCTGATCGGCGGCACGGTCAAGAGCGCGATCGGCATGGGCAACCTGCTGTGGGCCGGGATCGGCGACACGATCCGCGTGTCGCTCTCGGCCGAGCCGGAGGAGGAGGTCCGCGTCGGCTTCGAGATCCTCAAGGCGCTCGGCCTCAGGACCCGCGGCGTGCGCGTCGTCTCGTGCCCGAGCTGCGCGCGCCAGGGCTTCGACGTGATCCGCACCGTCGAGGCGCTCGAGGAGCGGCTGCAGCACATCAAGACGCCGCTGTCGCTCTCGGTGCTGGGCTGCGTCGTCAACGGCCCCGGCGAGGCGCGCGAAACCGACATCGGCATCACCGGCGGCGGGGCCGGCAAGCACATGGTCTACCTCTCGGGCGTGACCGACCACCACGTGCGCGACGAGGACATGCTCGACCACATCGTCGCGCTGGTGGAGGCCAGGGCGGCGGAAATCGAGGCGGGCGAAGCGGGCGTGGCCGAGGCGGCGGAGTGAGGCGCTTTCTCGCCTTAGTCGCCCTCGGGTGCCTTGTCTGCGCTCCCGCTTATGCCGACAGTGAACCATCGACTCCGCCAAGCGATCAGGCGCTTAGTCCCGCGTTGGCTAAAATCATGGACTTCGCAAAGGAGAGCAAAGCAACCAAGTTGCTATTCTATGTCGAAATCGACGACAGGGTGAAACGCGGCCCGGAGATCGGATCCGGAATCCTTGCCCAATTCGCCGACTCACGGAAGCTGGTGATGTTCAAGGGGAATCCAGCGGAAATCTTACGGCTCCTTGTTTCCGAAGCAGAGGCCAGCGGGAAAGACGGCTGGCGGCAAATAGCCGTTGTTGTCGACCATGGAGCGATCACCGTGGCGCGCAAGGCCAGTCCAGGTCCGATCACCGGGTTCAATGAGCGCATGCACGCCACCGCCGAGCTGGTGTTTCCGGGGCATACGTAAGCGGCCGAGTACCGCTTTACGCCGCCTTAAGCACACCGGCGTAGCCTCGCCCGCCATGAAAGGCTTCGCCCTCTCGGTGCTGGCGATTGCGGCCGCGGTCGCGTTGGCGGTGCCGCGCCAGGACGACGGCGCGAAGAAGGCCTTGCCCACCCTCACCGGCGCAGCCGATGCCGGGCCGGGCGACAAGCCGGCGTGGTCCGGCGGGGCGATGGTGCTCGAGCGCGAAGGCGACGGGCATTTCTACGCCACCGCGCAGATCGACACCGGCGATTACCACATGCTGGTCGATACCGGCGCCAGCATGGTCGCGCTAACCGGCGACGATGCGCGGCAGATGGGGCTCGACTGGGACCCGGACGGGCTCACCCCGGTGGCGCAAGGCGCGAGCGGGCCCGTGATGGGGGTGCATACCACCATTCCGCAAATGTCGGTCGGCGATTTCGAGGCGCGCGACGTCGACGCGGTCATCATCCCCGACGGCCTGCCGGTGTCGCTGCTCGGCCAGTCGTTCCTGCGCAACGTGCCCAACGTCCAGATTGCGGACAACAAGCTGACTCTGTCGGACTGAGCGCACGGCGAAGATTCGCTTAACCTCTCGTCGGTAGTTTTCGCGGGTATGACGGTTCTCGGCTTTCTCCCGCAACGCTGGCGTCCGAGCGAGCGGATCGCGCGCCACAGCGAGGGGATCGCGGGCGTGCTTTACACCGCACCCGTCAAACAGGCCGCCGGCGGTCCCACGGTCGTCTCGCTCATCGGCACCGTCGACGTGCTGCCCTATCTCGTGACGATCAAATCGCTGTTCTTGCGGCTCGGCCGCGGGCGGATCGCCATTGTCGACGACGGCACGCTGACCGGCGAGGATCGCGCGATCCTGGCGCATCATTGCGGCGACCCCGAGATCATTCCGCACCAGGCGGGGCGCCGCCCCCGCTTTCCCGCTGGCGGGGCGTGGGCGTTGCTGCTGACGGTTCTCGAGCGCCGGACCGGGCAGTACTGGGTTGTACTCGATCCGCACACGGTCACGCTGGCGCCGCTGCCGGAGGTCGACGCAGCGCTCGCCAGCAATCGCAGCTTCTCCCTTGGAGAAGGCTGGACCGGAATCGCCGGCTTCGCCGCCGGAGCCGCGAGCCGAACGCTCACCGCATCGCTGGCCGATCCGGGCGAGCCCGTCGCGGCGGACGCGGCCGCCCGCTTCATCCTCGCCAACGAGCCGGAGACGGTCGACCTGCCACGCAAACGCTTCGCCATCTGGAACGGCAGGGCCCGGCACGAAGGCGCCGCGCTGATCCACTTTCCGATCCGGCATCGCTTCTCCGGCGGCGGCTACGCAACGGCCAGCGCCACTGCGCTCGCCGCCTTGTCGCGCTGAACGCTCCTCCCGCCGCCAGTCAGACACGCTTCATCGCCGCATCCGCTGACTAGTTTACCAGCCGTAACCAACCCGTGCTATGCGTGCGCCATGGTTCGGGGACTTGACCGGCGTTCGTTCATCGCTTCCGCGGCCGCCGCGACGGGGGCGCTCGCGGTGCCCGCGCGCCTGCCTGCCCAAGCCCTGAAGGTCGATGCCAACGGCGCCCGTATCCTCGGCATCGCTCAGCGCGAGGTCCAGCGCGCCAGCGGCGTCTTGTGGCGGCGCGACGTCGCCGCGATCGCGGATTTCAGCGTGCGATCGTCGCTAGCGCGCTTCCATGTCGCCAATCTCGAAGCGGGAACCGTCACGTCGCACCTGGTGACTCATGGATCGGGCTCGGATCCCGAGCACGACGGCTGGCTGCACTGGTTCTCGAACGAACCGGGCTCGTTCGCTACCAGCCGGGGGGCCTACATCACTTACGACTGGTACAACGGCAAATACGGCACCTCGATCCGCCTCGGCGGGCTCGAGCACGACAATTCGAATGCGCTCGACCGCGCGATCGTGATGCATTCGGCGCCCTATGCCACCCCCTCGTTCATCGCCGAGCACGGCGTGCTCGGCCGCTCAAACGGCTGCTTCGCGATGGCGCCCGACGCTTTCATGTTCGCTCTCACCCAGCTTTCGGGCGGGCGCCTGATCTACGCCGACAAGCTGGCCTGAGTTCGGTCAGGAATTCTGCAGGTCGTCGACGATCGGCACGACCTTCTCATTGGTCGTGCGTGTGCGGTTGGCGACGCGTGGGGCGTGGAGCGCCGCCAGCACGGGCGCGTCACGACCGTAGAGGTCGTTGAAGGTGCGCAAGGTCCCGGTGATGTCCCGCCCCATCGTGAAATAGGTGATGTAGACCGGCATCGTCTTCACGACCGGGACCCGCGTGTATTCGCCGGAGGTCGAGATCGCCACCGCCCGGTCCTTGGTCGCGCCCTGGCCGAGGATGGCGATCGTCATGCCAAGCTCAAGCGCCCGTTCGGTGCGGATGCAGCCGTGGCTGAGCGCGCGGTTTTGCAGGTTGAACAAGCTATGGTTCGGCGTGTCGTGCAGGAAGATCGAATGCGGGTTGGGCATGTCGAGCTTGACCACTCCGAGCGAGTTTGTCGGTCCCGGCTGCTGGACTACCCAGATCGTGCCGTCGGCCGCCTTGGTCGCCTTATACCCGGCCTTGATCGCCCAGTCGGGATTGTTGAGCACTTTCTCGCCCAGGTGTTCGCCGGTGACGATCGATTGCGGCACCGACCACGTCGGGTTGAAGATCACCCCCTGGACCTTCTCGGCGAGCTGTGGCGTCGCCGTCTTTCCGGGCTTGCCGACGATCGTCTTGTAGCTCCGGATGATCTGGCTGTTGACCGTCAAGCGGAGCTGGAATTCGGGCACGTTGGTAAGCAGATATTGGCCGCCGAGGTCGCGGGCCAGCCAGCGCCAGCGATCCATGTTGATGCGGATCAGGTCGCGCCGCTTGGTGTCGGTTTTCGGCGTCCGGGCGAGCTCATCCCTGAGCGCGGCATAATCGGGATTCGTCGGGTCTAATCCGGCGAGCGCGCCGGCGACATCGTGGCTGGCGAGGGCCTGCGTCATCACCAGGCCGGTCGGCAGCAAGTCGGCGTCCGGATCGACCACGAACCACTGCTTGCGCGCGTCCATCGGCGTGCGCCCGTCGCGCAAGTCCTCGACCAGCCATGAAAAGCTCTGGCTCGCCAACTGGTTGAGTTCGGGCCCGGCGCCCAAGGCAATCGCCTGCTCGAGCGCGGCGGGGTTGTAATCCTGCGGGTCCAGGCCTTCGGCGCCGATTCCCCGGATGGCCGCGAGCAGCCCTTTGGCGTCGGCCACGGTCCATGCCTGGACCGCCGCGTACTTCGGCGCGGGAGCCGATGCCGTCGGCGCCGCCGGATTTGCCGTTACCGGGACGGCGTCGGTTTCGAGCACCTTCTGCGGCAGGACTTTATCGAACTGCCTGTCGGTATCCTTCGCCGCCTGGGCGAAGCCGGGCCCCGCGACAGCGAGCGCCACCAGCGCCGGAAGCCGAACGATACGCGCAAAATTTCTCATCGTGTTGACCTGTTCGTCGCCGGGCGAGCCCTGATGCGACGCCTCCTGACGTCTCAGTTACACCGTTTCGCCCGCCAGCTTCAACCGCCGCCGCTGACTGGCGGCTGAATCGTCCACCGCCTAAAGGACATAGATGAACCGCGCCCATCCCCTGCTGCCGTTCGCCGCCGTGCTGTGGGCGATCGCGCTGCTGAGTTTGATGGACGCGGTCATGAAAGGCGCCTCGCTCGTGATCGGCGCGTATTCGACCCTGCTGGTGAGGAGCGGTTTCGGCCTCGCGCTGGCCGGGCCGCTGTGGTTCTCCGCGCGGACGGGCTGGCCGCCAGTGCCAACGTTGCGGCTGCACGCGATGCGCGGGGTCGTCGTCACCGGCATGTCGTTCACCTTCTTCTGGGGGCTCACGCGCCTGCCGCTGGCCGAAGCGATCGCCATCTCGTTCATTGCTCCGCTGGTTGCCCTGTACCTCGCCGCGGTCACCCTCGGCGAGCGGATTGGCAAAGGGGCGGTCCTGGCATCGCTGCTGGGGCTGGCAGGCGTTTTGGTCATCGCGGCGGCGCGAATGGAGCGGGACGCGACCCCCGCGAGCGGTTGGGGGATGGCGGCGGTGCTGCTCTCGTCGGTGCTTTATGCGCTCAATCTGGTACTGCAGCGGCGGCAGGCCCTCGTGGCGCGTCCGGCGGAGGTTTCGACCTTCCACCAGGCCGTCGTGCTGCTGGTGCTGGCGCCATTCGCGCCGTGGTTTCTGCATGCGCCGGGCCTGCAGGAAACGCTGCTAAGCGCCGGCGCGGCGGTATTGTCGGTCGCCGGGGCGATGACGTTCGCCTGGGCCTATGCCCGTGCCGAAACCCAGGCGCTCGCGCCGCTCGAATATTCGGGATTCTTGTGGGCCGCGCTGTTCGGCTGGCTGTTCTTCCGCGAGCCGGTGACCTGGCCGACGCTTACCGGCGCCGGGCTGATCGTACTCGGGTGCTGGCTGGCCGCGCCGCGCAAGCGGCCGGAGCAGAGTGCGGCTTAGGGCTGCGGCGCGGTGGCGGTCTCGGCCGGCTTGTCGTCGCCGGCAAGCTTGTGCCACACGATGCCCAGCGCGCCGCCGGCGAAGGCCGCCAGCGCCAGCGCCAGGGCCATCGGAATCACGTGGATCGGGTCGCGCGGGCGCGATGAGGGGCCGATGGGCACAGGCGTGTTCCTTTCGGGCACCGCAACTAGCCGGTTGCGGCGCCGGTTCCAATCCCGCCGCCCTTGATTTTGCAGCAAGGAACGCGCAGTTGCCGCGCAACTTCCGGCCATTTCCCGCAGCTCGCGCGACTCCCCGGGCCGGACCCGAAACAGGAGGCAAGACCCCGCGATGACCCAGGTCGGCAAGAACTCCCTAGATACCCGCAGCACTCTTTCCATCGGGGGCAAGACTTATGCCTATTACTCGCTGAAGAAGGCCGCCGGAAAAGTCGGCGACGTTTCCCGTCTGCCGTTCAGCATGAAGGTCCTGCTGGAGAACCTGCTGCGGTTCGAAGACGCCGGCTTCACCGTCTCGCTCGGCGACATCCAGGCGATCGCCGACTGGCAGAAAAATCCGGTAACCGGCAAGGAAATCCAGTACCGTCCGGCCCGCGTGCTGATGCAGGATTTCACCGGCGTGCCGTGCGTGGTCGACCTGGCGGCGATGCGAGACGCGATCAAGAAGCTCGGTGGCGACACGGCCCGGATCAACCCGCAAGTGCCCGTCCACCTCGTGATCGACCACTCGGTAATGGTCGACGAGTTCGGCACACCCAAGGCGTTCGAAAAGAACGTCGCGCTCGAATACAAGCGCAACGCCGAACGCTACGACTTTCTCAAATGGGGCTCCAAGAGCCTGGACAACTTTCAGGCGGTCCCGCCGGGCACTGGCATCTGCCATCAGGTCAACCTGGAGCACATCGCCCAGTGCGTGTGGACCAGCCAGGATGAGGAGGGCCAACTCGTCGCCTATCCCGACACTTGCGTCGGCACCGACAGCCACACGACCATGGTGAACGGGCTCGGCGTGCTCGGCTGGGGCGTGGGCGGGATCGAGGCCGAGGCGGCGATGCTCGGCCAGCCGATCTCGATGCTGATCCCCGAGGTCGTCGGCTTCAAGTTCACCGGCAAGCTCGCCGAGGGGGTGACCGCGACCGACCTGGTGCTGACCTGCACCCAGATGCTGCGCGCCAAGGGCGTGGTCGGCCGCTTTGTCGAATATTTCGGCCCCGGCCTTGCTTCGCTGAGCCTCGCGGATCGCGCGACCCTCGCCAACATGGCGCCGGAGTACGGCGCGACCTGCGGCTTCTTCGGCATCGACGGCAAGACCCTCGAGTACCTGCGGCTGACCGGCCGCAGCGAGGACCAGCTCGCGCTGGTCGAGGCCTACGCCAGGGAGCAGGGCCTGTGGGCCGATCCGGCGAACGCGGACCCGGTGTTCACCGACACGCTCGAGCTCGATCTTGCGAGCGTGGTCCCCTCGCTCGCCGGCCCGCGGCGACCGCAGGACAAGGTTGCGCTGCCGCAAGTCGACGACCTGTTCAACGAAGACCTCAAGACGCTTTACGGCAAGTCGAAAGCGAAACGCTGTCCCGTCGATGCCGCCGGGCACGACATCGGCGACGGCGACGTGGTCATCGCCGCGATCACGAGCTGCACCAACACCAGCAATCCCGACGTGCTGATCGCCGCCGGCCTTGTCGCCAAGAAGGCCAACGAGAAGGGCATGAAGCCCAAGCCGTGGGTCAAGACCAGTCTGGCCCCGGGATCGCAGGTGGTCACCGACTATCTCATCAAGGCGGGGTTGCAGGAGCACCTCGACGCGCTTGGCTTCGACCTCGTCGGCTACGGCTGCACCACCTGCATCGGCAACTCCGGTCCGCTGGCCGAGCCGATCTCCAACGCCATCAACGCGAACGATATCGTCGCCGCCAGCGTGCTGTCCGGCAACCGCAACTTTGAGGGCCGGGTAAGCCCCGACGTGCGCGCGAACTTCCTTGCCAGCCCCCCGCTGGTGGTCGCTTACGCGCTCAAGGGCACGGTGACCGAAGACATGGTCGATACGCCCATAGGGCAGGACCAGGCGGGCGCCGATGTTTACCTGAAGGACATCTGGCCAACGAACAACGAGATTGCCGCGCTCCGCGCCGCCAACGTGGACCGGACAATGTTCGTGCAGCGCTATGCCGACGTCTACAAGGGCGACGAGCACTGGCGGGCGCTGGTGGTCGAAGGCTCCGATACCTACAACTGGATGTCCGGAAGCACGTACATCGCCAATCCGCCGTACTTCGACGGGATGACGATGGATCCGGCGCCGGTCACCGACATCGTCGACGCGAAGGCGCTGGCGATCCTCGGCGATTCAGTCACCACCGACCACATCAGCCCGGCGGGATCGATCAAGCCCGACAGCCCGGCCGGCGAATACCTGCTGGAGCACCAGGTCGCCCGCAGCGACTTCAATTCCTACGGCAGCCGGCGCGGCAACCACGAAGTGATGATGCGCGGCACCTTCGCCAATATTCGCATCAGGAACGAGATGGTCCCGAGCGTTGAGGGCGGGATGACCGTATACAACGGCGAGACAATGCCGATTTACGATGCGGCGATGCGGCACAAGGCCGATGGCACGCCGCTGGTGGTGTTTGCCGGCAAGGAATACGGCACCGGCTCGTCGCGCGACTGGGCGGCCAAAGGCACGATCCTGCTCGGGGTGCGCGCGGTGATCGTCGAGAGCTTCGAGCGCATCCACCGCTCGAACCTGGTCGGCATGGGCGTGCTGCCGCTGCAGTTCAAGGACGGCCAGACCCGCATGAGCCTGGCGTTGACCGGCGACGACAGCTTCACGATCCATGGTCTGGCCAGCCTCCAGCCCGGGCAGGACGTGGACGTGGAGGTCACACGGGCCGACGGCCAGCGCTTCACCTTCACCGCCAAGTGCCGGATCGATACCGCCAACGAGATGGACTACTACTTGAACGGCGGCATCCTACAGTACGTGCTGCGCAAGCTGGCCAGTTGACGCTTGACGACCGTGTAACCCACAGGTTACATGTAACCCAGAGGTTACACGGGAGTCGTTTCATGTCCGATCCAGTCGAAGCCGCCGACGAGCTGAGCCAGCGCCGCGCACGAATGACGATCCCGTTTACGCTGATCTTCCTGATCCAGCAGGCGGCGTTCTTCAGCAACCCGCTGGACACGCGCGCCGTCTCGCTCGTTCGTCTCGGCGGATGGACCGCGCTGGCGCTGGTCATTCTCGGCGGGCTCACAACTGGTGGCTTTTGGTGGAAGCCCAAGGAAGTGCGCGCGCTGATGGAGGACGAGATAACCCGCGCCCACCGCGCAGACGCGCTGTCGCTGGCTTTCGTGCTGGCGATGCTCACCGGAATAGGGTTGTTCGTCCTGCAGGTGTTCGTGCCGCTGGAAACGCGGGTCGCCATTCACCTTATCCTCAGCGTCGGATTCGCCGCGGCGCTGCTGCGCTTCGGCCTGCTCGAACGGCGCGCGCACAAGCTTGCTTGAGCTAGAGAACCGCGTCCGCAAGGCGCGCGAGGCGCGAGGGCTGACCCAGGCGGAGCTGGCGGCGCGGGTCGGGGTCAGCCGCAAGACGATCAACACCGTCGAGAACGCGGTGTTCGTCCCTTCGACCGTCATTGCGCTCAAGCTGGCTCGGGCACTGGGAAAACCCGTCGAGGGCCTGTTTTCATTGCCGGACGAGATATAGCGGAAACGAAAAGGGCGGCCCCCCGGACCGCCCTCCCCCCATGGTACCTGCCGCGCCGCTATCAGGCGGCGGGGCTGGCGGCCTTCTTCTTGCGCCGGCGGCGGGCGAAGGGCACGAGCGCGCCCATCCCGAACAGGGCCAGCATCGGCGGCTCGGGGACCTGTGTGCCCGAGCTGGTGCTGGTCGAGCTGCTGCCGCTGGTCGAGCTCGACGTCGAGGTGCTCGAGGTGACGTTGCCCGACGTTGAGGAGCTGGTCGAGCTGCTGGTCGAAGTGCTCGAGGTGATGTTCCCCGAGGTCGAGCTGCTGGTCGAGACATTGCCCGATGTCGAGGTGGAGCTGCCGCCGGTGCTGGTCGAGGTCGACGAGCCGCCCGTCGAGGTGGACGAGCCGCCGGTGGAGGTCGAAGTCGAGCTGCCGTTGACGTTCACCGTCACGCCGCTGCTGCTGCTTCCGCTGCTGGTGGTGGTCGAGCTGATCGACACCGAGCCGCCGCTCGAGCCGCCGAAGAAGCCGCCGAAGAACCCGCCGCCGAAGCCGCCTCCGCTGGAACCGCCGATCACCACCGGAACGCCCCCGCCGCCACCGCCGCCGGCGATCACCGGCGCGGGCGCCGGCAAAGGCACGGGCGCCATCGCGAACTGCTCGGCTTCCATGCACACCTGCCGGCCGTTCTGCTCGACGAGTTGCTTGGGCGCTTCGCACTCGATGGTGACGATGCGCCTGATGGTCTTGATGCGGTGCGGCACGGTCCGCCGATGCACGATCTTGGTGTACTTGACCGGCTTGGTGGTCTTGACCTCCTTGACCGACTTGACGTTCTTGGTTTCCGCCGCCGGAGCTTCCGCGACATGCACCGCGCCGCCGACGGCGAGCGCGCCGCCTGCCGCGACTGCGGACAGTTTCGCCAGGGCCATTCTTACCGACATGGTCTGTTCTCTCAGCTTCGACGGGTTTTGCCTGACCGACCCGAAGTGGCCGGCACGGCTACACCCGTTCGCCCCAAGAACAGCCCAAATGGGCGGACCGGCAATCGGATTAACCATGATTCCGCCGGCCCAAGCCAACTTTTCTGGCCCGATTCCGAGGGTTGGCGCCGGTCTGTCCCACTCTGGAACCGAACCGGGGCCGTTTGCGAAGCGGCTGTTAACCTCTTCGCCTCACTTTCCGCCCTCGCCGGAATCGAACAGTCCCACCTGTGAGCCGGTCGGCGGGTTCAGCCCGAGGTGCTTCCAGCCGGCGTCGTTGAGGCACCGCCCGCGGGCGGTGCGGGCGACCAGGCCGAGCTGGATCAGGAACGGCTCGATCACGTCCTCGATGGTGTCGCGCGGCTCGGCGAGGCCGGCGGCGAGCGTTTCCACCCCGACCGGGCCGCCCTTGTAGATGTCGGCGATCATCGTCAGGTAGCGCCGGTCCATCGCGTCGAGGCCGAGGCCGTCAACCTCGAGCTTGGTCAAGGCTTTGTCGGCGACCTCAGCGGTGACCACCGGCGCGCCGGCGACGTGAGCGAAGTCCCTGACCCGCCTGAGCAATCTACCCGCTACCCGTGGGGTCCCCCGCGCGCGACGGGCGATCTCGCGCGCGCCCGCGGCATCGAGCGCCACGCCGAGCTTGCCGGCGCCGCGCGTCACCACCCGCTCGAGCTCGGCGACGGTGTAGAAGTTCAGCCGCACCGGGATGCCGAATCGATCGCGCAGCGGCGTCGTGAGCAGGCCCTGGCGGGTAGTCGCGCCGATCAGCGTAAACGGCGGCAGGTCGATCCGCACGCTGCGCGCCGAAGGCCCCTCGCCGATGATCAGGTCGAGCGCGCGGTCCTCCATCGCCGGGTAGAGCACTTCCTCGACGATCGGATTGAGCCGGTGGATCTCGTCGATGAACAGCACGTCGTGCGGCTCGAGGTGGGTCAGCAGCGCGGCGAGGTCGCCGGTCTTGCCGATCACCGGCCCGCTGGTGGCGCGGAAGCCGACGCCCATCTCGCGCGCGACGATCTGCGCCAGCGTGGTCTTGCCGAGCCCGGGCGGGCCGAAGAACAGCACATGGTCCATCGCCTCGCCGCGGTGGCGCGCGGCGTCGATGAACACCCGCAAGTTCTCCCGCGCCGCCTCCTGCCCGACGAACTCGCCGAGCGTCTTCGGCCGCAGCGCGGCGTCGGCGTCCTCGGGCTGGCGCTGGGGGGAGAGGGCGGGGTTATCGGTCATTGGTTCGACAATCGCCCGTCTGATAGTTCCAAGCTCCGCCGCTATCGAGGCACGCGTCCACATCGAGCCAACTCTTGGCCTTCCAGCCGCCGGCGAGGCCCGCGACGAAAGCGGTCGCGGCAATAAAGAAACAAGTGCGCCGACGCATCATGCCGCATCGTCCCGCAGCGCTAACGGCACGATGGATGCTGAAACAAGTTCAGCATGACGAGGTTGGGTGGAGTGGGGAAATGAAACCAATTCAAACCCTTTTCCGTCACCCTGAACTTGTTTCAGGGTCCATTTCTCGGCATGTCCCGACGCATGCGGGACGAGCGGCACCCTTGCGTCTATCTCCTCTCGAACCGGTACTACGGCGCGATCTACATCGGAGTCACCTCGAACCTGCTGCAGCGGCTGGTGCAACACCGCGAGGGAGTGCACCCCGGCTTCACCCGCCGCTACAAGGTCCATCGGCTCGTGCATTCGAGATGTTCGGCGACATGGAACGCGCGATCATGCGCGAGAAGCAGCTCAAGAACTGGCATCGGCAGTGGAAGATCAACCTGATCAATGCCGAGAATCCGCACTGGGAGGACCTGGCGGTGGGATTCGGTCTGCCGCCGCTGGGCCCGAGCGTGGGGCGGAATGGATCCTGAAACAAGTTCAGGATGACGATGGTGGAAGGTGGGTGCGGGTATCACCGCTGCAGCCCTCTTCAGCGCCACGCAACGGGTCATATCAATCACTCAACTGGATGGCGTGAAACCGTCCATCCGTCCAAATAACGACATAGCTCGTTGATTCACGCTCACCGTACATCAGTTCCCCTCCTCGCAGCGTGAGCGTGTTTGGAATTCCCCGGCAGTCCAGGTCGTATCCCTTGCCGCAGGCCGTTCTCACGCGGCCCCGATATTTGTTGCGCTCAAGAAACGGGTCAGAAAATTGCCCTCGATCGATCACGACGGGTCGGTAGCTAGGTCCGCTTTCAATGAGAATTTCAGAAACCCCCCTTGCACCACGAACGATGCGTGCAACGTCGCGGAACCCGTCATGATTGAAGTCCCCTGATATAGGGCCAACCGAAGAAGCTGAGGCCACTCCGAGCAAGATTGCCGCGACTATCACCCCGCCGCCCTCTTCAGCGCCACGCGGACGAGGTCGTTCAACCCCGCGTCCACCCCAAGCTCCGCCTGCGCATGCGCTACGGCGCTCGCCGCCACGGCAGGCCTGAAACCGAGGTTCTGCAGCGCCGAGACCGCATCGGCGCTGGCGCTGCCGGCCGGCGCAATCACCGCCGCGGCGACGCCACCCGGCAACGCGCCGGCCTTGTCCTTCAGCTCGTTGACGATGCGCCCCGCCAGCTTCGGGCCGACGCCCTGGGCGCGGGCGACCTGGGCGGCGTCGCCGTGGGAGCAGGCGCTTTGCAGCTCGGCCGGCGAGAGCGCGGAGAGGATCGACAGGCCGACCTTGCTGCCCACGCCCTGCACGCCGGTCAACAGGCGGAACCAGTCGCGCTCCTCGGCGGTGGCGAAGCCGAGCAGGCGCAAGTCGGTCTCGCTTACCTGCAGGTCGGTGAACACGGTCACCTCGTCGCCGCGGATGCCGAGCGCCTGGAGCGTCTTGGACGAGCAATGGACGAGATAGCCGACGCCGCCGACGTCGATCACCGCCCAATCGGCGCCGGTTTCGTCGAGCCTGCCGATGAGCTTGGCAATCATGTTTTGTTCCTGCCGATTCGCCGGCGCTTTGGGAAGGGCGATTCGCCCGTCGTGCACGGATAAGGGCCGCGAATGGTCCCAATGTTCGCAGTGACCATGGCTGGACCCTGAGCTCGAGCCTTCAGCCGGCGCTCGAGCTCGCGGTCGGGACGACTGGCGATGAAGTTGGGCCTGGACACCTCACGACGGTGGCAGAAAAGTGCGAAGTAGGAAAATGGTTCGCGCGAAGCCGCAATGGCGCAGAGGGGCCGCCCCAGCCGCCGGGCGGCGCTCATCGGGTCGCACTAAGACACCAAGCCACTAAGAAAACGGCCTTACCCCCCGTCACCCCGGGCTTGACCCGGGGTCCCGCTGTTCATGCGACGCCGCAAAGGAAGCGGGATCCCGGATCAAGTCCGGGATGACGAATGGGTTGTGTATCTCTTAGTGGCTTAGTGGCTTAGTGCGAGAAATCTTGCCCGGCGAAACCGCGCCTTCGCGTGAAATAATCAATCCCAAGGCGCCAATATGGACAGCCGCCCGCAGTTCCGCCAAACGCTCCCACCATGAGCTGGAACACCTTCGGCCGCGTGCTGCGCTTTACCACCTGGGGCGAGAGCCACGGGCCGGCGCTCGGCGCGGTGGTCGACGGGTGCCCGCCGGGGCTGGCGCTGGACGAAAGCGCGATCCAGCCGTTCCTCGACGCGCGGCGGCCGGGGACGAGCAAGTTCACCACCCAGAGGAAGGAGCCGGACCAGGTCCGCATCCTTTCGGGCACGTTCGAGGGCAAGACCACCGGCACGCCGATCAGCCTGATGATCGAGAACGTCGACCAGCGCAGCAAGGCTTACTCCGAGGTCGCCAAGGCCTATCGCCCGGGGCATGCCGACTATGCCTACGACGCCAAGTACGGCTTGCGCGATTATCGCGGCGGCGGGCGCAGCTCGGCGCGCGAGACGGCGGCGCGGGTCGCGGCGGGCGCGGTGGCGCGGCTGGTGATCCCCGAGGTGACCATCACCGCCTATGTCAGCGAGATCGGCGGCGATGCGATCGACCGCGAGGCGTTCGACGCCGCGCAGATCGCGCAGAACCCGTTCTTCTGCCCCGACGCGTGGGCGGCCAAGCGGTGGGAGAAGCTGGTCGACGACGCGCGGCTGGCGGGCTCGTCATTGGGCGCGGTGGTCGAATGCGTCGCCGAGGGCGTGGCCGCCGGTTGGGGCGCGCCGATCTACGCCAAGCTCGACGCCGACCTGGCGAGCGCGATGATGGGCATCAATGCGGTCAAGGGCGTGGAGATCGGCGAAGGCATGGCCGCCGCCCGCCTGCGCGGCGAGGAGAACGCCGACCCGATGCGGCCGGGCGCGCAAGGCGCGCCCGAGTTCCTCGCCAACCACGCGGGCGGCGTGGCCGGCGGCATCAGCACCGGCCAGCCGGTGGTTGTGCGGGTGGCGTTCAAGCCGACCAGTTCGATCCTGATCGCCCAGCCGACCGTCACCCGCGAGGGCGAGGCCACCGACCTCGCCACCAAGGGCCGCCACGACCCCTGCGTCGGCATCCGCGGCACCCCGGTGGTCGCGGCGATGATGGCGCTGGTGCTGGCGGACCACAAGCTGCTGCACCGGGCGCAGTGCGGTTAAGGGTCTTCCTTCAGGAAAAGCGCGAGCGTCGCATAGTCGATCACCGCCTGATGGTGGCGCAGGACATCCTGGCCAATAACCGCGCGGATTGGATCAACTCCCCGTATCGCCAGCTTTTCGTTGGTCTGGGTCATGTCGATTGCGAACAGGCCATCGGAGCGGAGCGGCATTCCGTCGAGCGTGAATCGGGCATCGCCCAGCGTGTGAACGTTGGCCGCGGCGGGGCCCCCGGCGCCCGCCGATGGAGCGGCAGCATGGCCGGTATCGGTCACGGGAATGCCTTCAGACCGGCAATACCCCAACTCGGCAAAGGTCTTTCCAGCCCCCGTGTCCAGCACGATGTCGAGCGGCCGCCCTGCCAGCTCGCCGGTCAGCACCAAGTGCCCGACGCCGCTGCGCGATAGCTGGAAGCGTCGGAATCCGTGGCGCGATAGCAGCTCCGCGAATTCCGACGCGTAGTCCATTTCGACTCCCTCCTCGCGGTCCCTTGGCAATCAAGGCTGCACGATCCCCTCGCGGATCGGCCAGCCGCCGAGGTCCAGCGCCGGCGGGAACACCCGCATCCAGGCCTGGACCATGTGGATCTGGCCGCCGTAAATCTTGAACATCTCCCACGCGGTCAGGCGGTCGGAGCCGGGGCCGCGCTCGTTCCATGACAGGCGCATGATCACGATGCCCATGCGCTCGTCGACGACGATATCGCGCACGGTGACGCGGCCGAGCGTCTTGAAGATCGCCAGCGACTGATTGCCGATGTCCTCGCAGCCGGGGGCGAACTTGCAGCCCGGGCCGGCCATCAGCGCGCCGTTCTCGAGCCGGAAGGCGTCCTTGGCGAACGGAGTGCCGATGGCGTTGAAGGTCTGCGCGTCGCTGAGCCCGCGCGGGTAGAACATGGCGATGCGGATCATCTCGTCGCGGCTGGCGAGCTGGTCCGGGCGCGGCGGCAGGTTCATGCCCTCAGCCGGGGCGCCGCTGTAGGCGTCGATGTTGTAGATCATCCCGTCGGTGCGGCTGCGGGTGGTGACCAGCTCGAGCTCGCTAACGTTCTGCGCGGCATCGAGCTTGACGCGCACGACGAGGAGGATCGGCGCGCCGGATTCCTCGACCATCACGCCGGCCACCGCCTGCTGCGCGCGGTCGTCGATGATGTCCTGGCGATAGCCGCGCAGCTTGGTCACCGTGCGGACGAGGCCGACCTTGTCGAGCGGCTTCTCGACGCCGTCCTCGGTGACGCGCAGGTTGGCGGCGGCAGGGACCTTCTTCGCGTCGTGATCGACGAGCGCATAGAGCACCTCACTGACCTTGCCTCGCAGGCACTCGCGGTCGCACGCGAGCGCGGCCTGGACGGGGGCGTGGGCGGGCTTCGCCGCCACGGCAGCGGCGGACGAAAGGACAAGGCACAGCGCAAGGATAAGTCTCATGATTCTCTCCCTCGCGACCAGCCTAGCGGTAGTGGACGAGCCCGAGAAGGCCCGCCGCGAAGTGGTCGAACGGCGGCGAATGGACCACCAGCTTGTGCATCACGCCCTCGACCACAATCCACCCCGCACCGAACAGCGAATAGCGGCTGATCCGGCCGGTGCGGCGCCATTCGTGCAGCAGGATCGCCGCCGCCAGCGACCATAGCGTGAGATAGAGCGGCACGACGGGAATGGGCGCCAGGCCGAAAGCATGAGACCAAAACCGGTTCACGCCCGGGGGCAGGACCGGGAGCATCGCGAACAGCATCATCCGCTTGTGGATCTGCGGCCGCCGCGTGTTGCGGATCGCCAGCGTGAACATCAAGGCAAAGCCGAAGAACGCGTTGAGGCCGAGGTAGAGCCCGTCCGTCCCCGGGGCGAAGCCCTTGTCCATCGCGCTGCGGGTGGCGATGAGCTGGAGCAGCAGGCCAAGCGAGATCGCCACGCTGCCGTGGGCGATCAGCCAGGTCCCCAGGCTGCGATGCAGCTTGACGTTGCCGGCGCCGACCAGCCCGGCCTGGACCGCCAGCAGGATCATCCACGACATCATGATCACGCCGTGCAGGTGGACGATCGGCGGCGCGGGTTTGAACGTGCCCTCGCTCATCGGCACGAGGTAACTCATGCCGAACCCGCCGAACACGAACGCGCACATGATCAGGATCATCCAGAAGAAGAAGGATGGCCTGAACCTGTGCGCGGCGCGGGGCGCGGCAATCGTGGCAGGTGCGGTCATGGCGGGCCCCCTCCCCGGAAGCGGGAACCGTCCAGCCTTACCGCCAACCGGAAGCTTCATTCAATGGATTGCGCGTTAATCGATCGCCTCAATCAATCAGCGTTGATTGATTTATTCGCTCAACCTTATCGGACTATCCCGTTTCGGGCTCCCCTTGGCCGTTGCTAGGGTGCAAAGTGTCACAAGCCGGCGGCAGGAGTCGCCGCGCGCGAGATTTCGCCCAAGATTCGCCAAGAGCCCACTCGAGAGGAGAGACCCCCATGGACATGAAGACCGGCGGCGATCCGCTGCATGGCAGCCCGATGCAGGAAGGCGCGGCGTTGCGCAGCTTGCTTGGCCGCACCAACCGCGACTGGTGGCCGAACCAGCTCTCGCTCGAGATCCTCCCCCAAGCCGGCGCGACCGGCGACCCTTACGGCGACGACTTCGACTACGCCGAGGCGTTCAACGCGCTCGACTACCAGGCCGTGAAACGCGACCTGACCGCGCTGATGACGAACAGCCAGGAGTGGTGGCCGGCGGATTATGGCCACTACGGCCCGTTCTTCATCCGCATGGCGTGGCACGCCGCGGGCACCTATCGCACCGGCGACGGGCGCGGCGGGGCCAATTCGGGCAACCAGCGGTTCGCCCCGCTCAATTCGTGGCCGGACAACGCCAACCTCGACAAGGCTCGCCGGCTGCTGTGGCCGGTCAAGCAGAAGTACGGCAAGAACCTGAGCTGGGCGGACCTGCTGATCCTCGCCGGCAACGTCGCCGTGGAATCGATGGGCGGCCCGATCTTCGGCTTCGGCGGCGGCCGCAAGGACATCTACGAGCCCGAGAAGGACGTGTACTGGGGGACCGAGGAGAACTGGGTCGGCCAGGGCGCCAAGACCCGCATCGTCGAAGGCACGGCGTTCGAGAGCCCGCTCGCCGCGGTGCAGATGGGCCTGATCTACGTCAATCCCGAGGGCCCCGACGGCAACCCCGACCCGCTGCAATCGGCGCGCGACGTGCGCGAGACGTTCAAGCGCATGGCGATGAACGACGAGGAGACCGTCGCGCTGACCGCCGGCGGCCACACCTTCGGCAAGTGCCACGGCGCGGGCGATGCGTCGAAGGTCGGCCGCGAGCCCGAAGGAGCGGACATCGCTCAGCAGGGCCTCGGCTGGCAAAGCGGGCACGCGAGCGGCATGGGCGACGACACCATCACCAGCGGCCTCGAAGGCGCGTGGACGCCGACCCCGATCCGCTGGAGCATGAACTACTTCCACATGCTGCTCGACTACGAATACGAGCTGGTGCGCAGCCCGGCGGGCGCGCAGCAATGGCAGCCCGTGGCGCAGAAGGGCGAGGACATGGCCCCGGCGGCGCACACGCCGGGCAAGAAGGTCCCGACGATGATGACCACCGCCGACATGGG
>JANWHA010000030.1 GCA_025450635.1 Croceibacterium sp.
CCAAACGAGCTGAAACGCCTCCGTCAGAGGTGTCCCGTACCGATAATCATGGAACCACATCGCGGAATTGAATCGTTCCTTGGTGATCCGATCTGCAGGGATGACTTTGACGACCACGGGGTAGTCTCCAAGCGTGCCGTCAAGGATCAAGCCGTCACGAAGAACCAGTCCATCGCGGCATTGATTCAGCGTCTCCTCGATGAGCCCGTAAGCGGCATCCGAATGAAGGCCGATCGTGATAACCTCGCCTTGCCCGACCGTGGCTGGAAATCCGATGGAGTAAGAAAACGTCGGAAAATCGTCGCTCGCGAACACGGTCGTGACCTGAAACCCGCGTTCGGCCACGTTGGCGAGCAACTCGCGCTCATAATCGTTGAGTTCGCGGCTGCTCTCCATCACCACCGCCCCACCCGCTGGATTTCCCACTCGAGGCTCACGCCCTGGCTCTCGGCCACGCGGCGGCGGACCTCTTCGCCCAAGCCTTCGATGTCGGCGCTGGTCGCCTCGCCGGTATTGATGAGGAAATTGGCATGCTTTTCACTGACTTGCGCGCCACCGATCTTAAGCCCACGGCAGCCGGCCGCGTCGACCAGGCGCCAGGCCTTGTCACCGGGCGGGTTCTTGAAGGTCGATCCGCCGGTCTTGGTGCGCAGCGGCTGCGATTCCTCGCGCGCCGCGGCGATGCGGTCCATTTCCGCGCCGATCGCCCTGGGATCGCCGGCCGTGCCGCGAAAGCGGGCAGAGACCACGATCGCGCCGTCGGGCAGCGCCGAGTGGCGGTATGAATAACGAAGTTCGTTAGCGGCCAGCCGGACCAGCTGCCCGTCCGGCATCGCCACGTCGCAATCGACGAGGATGTCCGACACCTCGCGCCCGTAGGCTCCCCCGTTCATGCGCACAAAGCCGCCCACCGTGCCAGGAATGCCCCGCAGGAATTCCAGGCCCGCGATCCCCGCGTCGCGCGCGGTCGAGGAGACGAGGATGCCGCTCGCCCCGCCGCCGCAACGCAACTCGTGGTCGGGCAGGACCTCGACGTGCGCGAACGCCTTGCCGAGCCGCACGACCAAGCCCGGTAATCCGCCGTCGCGAACGATCAGGTTCGAGCCGAGACCGAGCGCCATCACCGGCGTGCCTTCGTCGAGGCCGGAAAGGAAGCTTAGCAAGTCATCGAGATCTTCCGGCTCGAACAGCCAGTCCGCCGCCCCGCCGCTCTTGAACCACACGAGTTTGGCTAAGGGCGCGTCCTTGGTCAGCTTGCCCTTCGGCACCACCCCCAGCCCCTCCTCTGAAGAGGAGGGGAGCGGAATTGCGCCGGTCATCTCCCCCTCCTCTTCAGAGGAGGGGGTCGGGGAGTGGTGAGCGCCGCGCGCGATCATGCCGCGAGCTCGCGCTTGCCCGCGATGGCGGTGGCGAGCCCCGCGGCCCACTTGGTGATGTCTCCGGCGCCGAGGCAGACCACGAAATCGCCGGGCTTTACGATCTGCGCGAGATCGGCCGCCAATTCGTCCGGCCCGCCGATCTCGTTGACCGAGCGGTGCCCGCTCGCGCGCATGCCTTCGACGAGCTGCGCGGAATCGACGCCGGCGATCGGCAGCTCGCCCGCCGGATAGACCGGTGCGACATAAACGATGTCGGCATCGTTGAACGCCGTCTGGAACTCGCGCATCAGGTCGCGCAGCCGGGTGTAGCGGTGCGGCTGGACGACCGCGATCACCCTGCCCCGCGCCGCCTCGCGCGCCGCTGCCAAAACCGCGCGGATTTCGACCGGATGGTGTCCGTAGTCGTCGATGATCGTCGCCCCGCCGACTTCGCCGACTCGGGTGAAGCGCCGCCGCACGCCGCCGAACTGCGCGAAACCGGAGCGGATCGTGCCATCGTCGCAACCCATCTCCAGCGCGACGCCTATGGCCGCCAGCGCATTCTGCACGTTGTGACGGCCGGGCATCGGCAGGAACACGTTGGAAATCCGCCGTTCCTTGCCGTCGCGATCGCGCAACACGGCGTCGAACAGGTTGCCTCCGCCCTCGCTGCGGATGTTCTCGCCGCGCAGGTCCGCCTGGGCGGAAAGCCCGTAAGTCAGCACGCGCCGGTCGCGCACCTTGCCGATCACCGCCTGGACCTCGGGATGATCAATGCACAGCACCGCCAGGCCGTAAAACGGCACGTTCTCGATGAACTCGACGAACGCCTGCTTGACCGCATCGAACGAGCCGTAGTGGTCGAGGTGCTCGGGATCGATGTTGGTGACGACGGCGATGGTGCCGTCGAGGCGCAGGAAGCTGCCGTCGCTCTCGTCGGCCTCGACCACCATCCATTCGCTGGCGCCGAGCCGGGCGTTCGAACCGTAGCTTTCGATGATGCCGCCGTTGATCACCGTCGGGTCGATCCCGCCGGCATCGAGCAAGGCGGCGACCATGCTGGTGGTGGTCGTCTTGCCGTGCGTGCCGGCGACGGCGACGGTCTTCTTCAGCCGCATCAGCTCGGCGAGCATTTCCGCGCGGCGGACCACCGGGATGCGCCGGTCGAGGGCAGCGACGACTTCGGGATTGTCGCGCTTGACCGCGGTCGAGGTCACCACCACGGCGGCATTGCCCAGGTTCCTCGCCTCATGCCCGACGAACACCTCGATGCCGCGCTTGCGCAAGCGTTCGACCGAGGCGCCTTCGGAAAGGTCGGACCCCTGCACGGTATAGCCGAGGTTGTGCATCACCTCGGCAATGCCCGACATACCGATCCCGCCGATGCCGACAAAGTGGATCGTGCCGATGTCGGTACCCACGCCTTTCACCGGATCCTCCCCATTTTTGCGTAGCACAAATGGGGAGGTGGCAGACGCCGCAGGCGGCTGACGGAGGGGTTATGGCGCCGCTCACCCCTCCACCACGCCGCTTCGCGGCGCGGTCCCCCTCCCCATTTCGCCCTGCGGGCAAAATGGAGAGGATCTTTGTGGACGACACTGGTCATGACTTGTCCACCTGCGCGAGGTGCTCCGCCAGGGGCCCGAAAATCGTATCCTCGATGTCCGCGTTATGCGCCGCGGTCGCCCGGGCGGCGGTTGTCTTTGGCATCTCCCGCCCGACCCGGATCACGTCCTGGATCGCCGCCCCGCCGAAGCTCTCGACGAGGTCCGCGAGGTCTCTCGCCGCGTTCGGCCGGCCGCAGTTCCACGCCGCGTGGGCCGCGGTGGCGAGCGTTTCGGGGTGCTGAGCCATCGCCTGTATCTGCTTGGCCAGTTCCTTGGCGGTGAAACGCGGCTGACGGATCGAGCGGGCGCCGCCGGCCTTGACCATTTCGCGCGCGTTGGCCGCCTGGTGATCGTCGGTGGCAATTGGCAGCGGCACCAGGATCGCCGGGCGACCGACGGCGGTGAGCTCGGCGATCGTCGAGGCGCCGGCGCGGCCGATGAACAAGTGCGCGTCGGCGAGCCGCGCAGCCATGTCCTCGAAAAAGGTGCCGAGCTCGGCCGGGATGTGGTGATTGGCGTAGCGCTGGCGAACGGCGTCAAGATCCTCCGCCCGGCATTGCTGGGTCACCTGCAGGCGGCTGCGCAGCGCGGGCTGGAGCATGGCGAGGCCGTCGGGCACGATCTCGGACAGCACCCGCGCGCCCTGGCTGCCGCCGGTAACCAGCACCCGCAACAGGCCGTCTTCGGTGAAGGCAGGGAACGGTTCGTCCCGCAACGCCAGCACTTGCGGCGTCACCGGGTTGCCGACGAGATGCACCTTGCCGAGATATTTGGGCTTCAGCCGGTCCACGTCGGGATAGGCGGTGGCGATCGCGTCGACTCCGCTTGCGAGCAGCCGGTTGACGCGCCCGAGCACGGCATTTTGCTCGTGGATCACCGAAGGGATGCCGGCCTTGCTCGCGGCGAGCAACGCGGGCAGCGCCGGGTAGCCGCCGAAGCCGACGACCGCGCTCGGCTCGAAGCTTTCGAATAGCCGCAAGGCCATGCGTCGGCCTTCGAGAACGGCGCCGATACCTTTGGGCCAGTGCAGCGGATTGCCGCCGAAGCGCCCCGCGGGAAGCACGTGTGCCGGAAGGAAGTCGGGCTTACCCGGGATCTCGGCCCCCCGTTCATCGGTGATGAGCGCCACGTGGTGCCCGCGCCGCTCGAGCTCGTAAGCCAGCGCGAACGCGGGCGTCAGGTGCCCGCCGGTCCCGCCGGCGGCGAGGACATAATGGCGCGTCGGCCCGGTCATCGCCGTTTGCCCTCCCGCTCCAGCGCGCCGGCAAGGCCCATCCCCTCGCGGCTGAGGAAGGGGTTGCGCCGGGTGAGCGCGAGCAGCAGGCCGATGGTCAGACATTGGGCGATCGTCGACGATCCGCCGTAGCTGATCAGCGGCAGGGTCATGCCCTTCGACGGAAACAGCTGCAGGTTCACCAGCACGTTGATGAACGCCTGCCCGCCGAACAGCGTGATGAGGCCGGAGGCGGCGAGGACCGTGAACAGGTTCTCCTCCTCGACCAGGCGAATGATCACCTTGAGCACGATGGCAAGATACAGCAACACGACGAGGCCGCACACCAGCAGCCCGAATTCCTCCCCGATCACCGAGAAGATGTAATCGGTGTGCGCTTCGGGCAGTTGCATCTTGCGCTGGCCGAGCCACAGGCCGGTGCCGGTCCAGCCGCCGGCCAGCAGCGTGCGGCTGGCGAGGTCGACCTGGTCGAACGCGGTGCCGCCGCCGAGGAAGCTGTCGATGCGGTGGCGGGCGTTCTCGTAGAACATGTAGGCCAGCACCAGCGCACCGACGCCCGCCCCGCCGGCCATCATGATGCGCTTCATCGGCATGCCCGCCAGCATGGCGACAATCAGCCACGCGCCGACGAACAGGACTGCATCGCCAAGGTCGGGCTGAGCCATCAGGAGCGCGACGACGAGGGCCATCAGCCCGGCGCTGGCGCCGATCACCGGCAGGCTCGGGTCGCGCAGCTTCCACGACAGGATCCAGGCCAGCAGGACGGCATAGGCGGGCTTGAGGAACTCGCTCGGCTGGAAGCGAATGCCGAGGTCGATCCAGCGCCTCGCGCCGTTTACCTCGGCGCCCATGACCGGCACGAGCATCAGGAACAGCAGCATGGCGCCGCCGAGCAGGATGCCGCCGCGGCGGGCGAGGTCACGCGGCGCCAGCGAAACGCCTAACATCGCCGCGAGGCCGAAGCTCTGGTAGACCAGGTGAGCCCACAGGAAATGCAGGTCGCCCAGCTTCAGCCGCCGCGCGCTCGCCGGAGAGGCTGCAGCCACGGCGACCGAGCCGAGCGCCATCAGCACCAGCACCAGCACCAGCAGCACGCGGTCGATCTCGCGCCACCAGATCCGCAGCCGCGCGGCGCGGCTCTGCTTGAAGCGGGGCGACACCGGAGCGCGTTCGCCTGGCCGCGGGATATAGGGCCGCGCGGCGGTCACGCGGCCGATCTCGCGGCGAACTCGTGCTCGGCCGGCGGGGCTCCGGTGAGGCCGGCGACGATCTGGCGGAAGGCGTCGCCGCGCGCCTCGTAGTCCTTGAACTGGTCGAAGCTGGCGCAAGCGGGGGACAGCAGGATCACGTCGCCGGGCCTGGCCCGGGCCATCGCCCGCATGACCGCCTGGCTGAGCATTTCGCAGCGCTCGACGGGCATCGCCGGCGAGAGGATTTCGGCAAAGCGCGGGCCGGCCTCGCCGATGGTGTAGGCGGCGGCCACGTTGGCGAACCCGGGCGCGCACTCGTCGAGGTCATCCCCCTTGGGCAGCCCGCCGACGATCCAGTGAACGCGCCGGGCGGGATCGGGCGGATAGGCCGACAGCGCGGGCGCGGTGGAAGCCGGGTTGGTGGCCTTGCTGTCGTTGACGAACGTGATGCCCCGGAACGTGCCGAGCACTTCCATCCGGTGCGGCAGGCCGCGGAAGCTGGCGAGACCGCGTTCGATGTCCGCGTCCGCCAGGCCGAGCTCGGTGGCGATCGCCGTGGCGATGGCGGCGTTCTGCAGGTTGTGCGGGCCCTTGAGGCCGATCCAGTGCGCCTGCCGTTCGGCGAGAGAGGCCGTGGCGACGCAAATCGCCCTCCCCGCAGCCCGGCGCGGCGCTTCGGCTTCGAACACGAGGCGCGTCGGACCGTCGTCGCAGCCGAACACCGCGAGGTGCTGGGCGGACTGCATCTCGAACAGCCGGGCCTTCGAATAGGCATAGGCATCGAAGCTGTCGTAGCGGTCGAGATGATCGGGGGTCACGTTGGTCAGCGCCGCCGCCTCGCAATCGAGGCTGTAAGTCAGGTCGATCTGGTAGCTCGACAGCTCGAGCACATAGACGCCGCCCGCCGGCAGCGGCTCGTGGCCGAGGATCGGCAGCCCAATGTTGCCGCCCATCTGCGCGGGAATGCCGGCGGTTTCGCACAAATGATGGACCAGCGCGGTCGTGGTCGACTTGCCATTGGTCCCGGTGATGCCGACGACCTTGTGCCGCGGCAGGCTTTGCCGGGCGAGCGCGAACAGCTCGATGTCGCCGATCAGCGGCACGCCCGCCTCGCGCGCCCGCGCGGCGATCGGATGGGTGTTGAGCGGCACGCCGGGCGAAAGAACCACGCCGTCGAAGCCGGCCAGGTCGATTTCGAGCGGATCGGCGATGGTCGCGATGGGTGCGACCTCGTCGCGCGGCCCCGGACGCCGGTCCCACGCGGTAACGTCGGCCCCGCTGGCATACAGCGATCCCACCGTCGCCAGCCCGGTGCGCGCCAGGCCGAGGACCGCGTAGCGCTTGCCGCGAAAGGCCGGCGAGACGATCATCGCACCTTGAGCGTCGCCAGCCCGAGCAGGGCGAGGACGATCGAGACGATCCAGAAGCGGATCACCACCGTCGATTCCGACCAGCCCAGTTGCTCGAAGTGATGGTGGATCGGCGCCATGCGGAACACCCGCCGCCCGGTGCGCTTGAACCAATACACCTGGATCATCACGCTAGCCGTCTCCATCACGAACAACCCGCCGACGACCAGCAACACGATCTCGTGATGGCTGGCGACCGCGATCGCGCCGAGCGCGCCGCCGAGCGCCAGGCTGCCGGTATCGCCCATGAACACCGCTGCCGGGGGCGCGTTGAACCACAGGAAGGCGAGACCGGCGCCCATGATCCCGGCGCACATGATCGCCAGCTCGCCGGCGCCGGCGACGTGGGGGATGCCCAGGTAATGCGAATAGTCTGCCCGGCCGACGAGGTAGCTGATGATCGCGAACGTGCCCGCCGCAATCACCACCGGCATCGTCGCCAGGCCGTCGAGCCCGTCGGTGAGATTGACCGCATTCCCGGCTCCGACCATCACCACCGCCGCGAAGACATAGTACAGCGGCCCGAGCGGGACGACCCGGCCGGAAAAGAACGGGACGTAGAGGTTGGTGCTGATGTGGCTCACGATCAGCCACGAGGCGACCCCGGCGACGATGAATTCGAACAGCAGTCGCACTCGGCCGGATACGCCCTTGTGGCTGCGCTTGGTGACCTTGTCGAAATCGTCGAGGAAGCCGATCGCCCCGAACCCGCCGGTGACCGCCACGCAAGCCCACACGAAGGGGCTTCGCAGGTCCATCCACAGCAGCATCGAGACGATCAGCGAGGTCAGGATCATCAGCCCGCCCATCGTCGGCGTGCCGACCTTGGCCAGATGGGACTGCGGGCCGTCGGTGCGGATCGGCTGGCCCTTGCCCTGGCGCACGCGCAGCATCGAGATGAACTTGGGCCCGATCAGCAGGCCCAGCACCAGCGCCGTCAGCAGCGTCGCCCCGGCACGAAAGGTCTGGTAGCGGACGAGGTTGAGGATCCCCGCAAAATCAAGCCATTGCGCCAGCAGATAAAGCATTCTTGAACGTTAGCCTTCCCTGGCGGCGAAATGAGCAACGACGCGCGCCAGACCCACGGAATTCGAGCCTTTGACGAGCACGGCATCGCCCCCGATAAGGCCGAACTCCTCAAGCGCGGCAATCGCCTCGCCCGGACCTGCGCAATGGGCAAACGCAAGCGGCTTGCCAAGCGGATTGTGCGCCGCTTTCCCCAGCTCGCGCGCGAGCGCGGCCATCTCCGGACCGACGAGGAGAGCGAAATCCACCTGCGCTTCGGCGAGCGGTTCGGCCAACTGGGCGTGGTATGCCGGAGCGAAGTCCCCGAGCTCCTTCATGCTGCCGAGCACCGCGATGCGCCGCGAAGCCGGCGTGTGGCCGAGCTGCGCCAGGGTGGCGCGCATCGAAGCCGGGTTGGCGTTGTAGCTTTCGTCGATCAGCAGCGCGTGCCCGCCGGGAACGGCAATCCGGTGCCGCGCGCCGCGGCCCTTCAGGCCGCCCATCTCCGCCAGCGCGAGGCCGGCCGCGCCGAGATCGCCGCCGGCTGCGAACACCGCGCCCATGACCGCGAGCGAGTTCGTGACCCAGTGCTCCCCGGGCTCCGCGACGGTGTAGCACAACCGGCGCTCACCGAGCGCGGCGGTCACCAGCGAACCCCCATTTGCCGACGGAACCGCGTCGAGCAATCGGATGTCGGCCCCAGCGGCTTTCCCGAACGACAGGACTTGCGCGCCGCAGTGGATAGCCGCGTCACGCAGACGGGGAAAATGGCGGCTGTCGATCGGAAGGACCGCCGTTCCAGCCGGCTCCAGGCCGCGAAATATCTCGGCCTTCGCGTCCGCGATCGCTTCCTCGCTGCCGAGGTTCTCGATGTGCGCGGGGGCGATGGTGGTGATCACCGCGACGTGCGGGCGGACCTGCGTGGTCAGCGCGGCGATCTCGCCCGCGTGATTCATGCCCATCTCGAACACGCCGAAGGCGCTCGCCCCGGGCATCCGCGCCAGGCTCAGCGGCACGCCGACGTGGTTGTTGTAGCTCTTCACCGAACGGTGCGCCGCGCCGTGGCTGGCCCGGTCGAGCGCGCTGAAAATTGCCTCCTTCACCCCGGTCTTGCCGACCGATCCGGTCACCCCGATCATCCTGCCGCCGACGCGGTCGCGAGCGAAAGCCGCAAGCGCTTCGAGCGCTTTGGTCGTGTCCGCGACCAGCACATGCGGCGCCGGGATCGGTCGTTCGACCAGCGCGGCTGCCGCACCGTTGGCGAAGGCCTTGTCGAGAAACTCGTGGCCGTCGGTGCTCTCGCCCTTGAGCGCGACGAACAAGTCACCCGGCCGGACCTCGCGCGAATCCGTTTCCACGCCGGCGGCCTGGAAGGGCCCACTTGGGGCGCCGCCGGTCGCATCGGCGAGTTCGGCCGCCGTCCACAAGGCGAGCCGGTACCGGTCGATGGCTTTGGCAGGCCAGGCCAGAATCCGTTCGAGCGCACTCATCCCTCAGACTCCTTCCGCGGCGGCGCATTCACGCGCGACCGTCACGTCGTCGAACGGCAGCACCTGCGTCGCCTCTCCGGCGCCGACGATCTGCCCCTGCTCGTGTCCCTTGCCCGCGATCAACACGATGTCATCGCGTCCTGCCTGGCGGATCGCGGCGGCGATCGCGTCGCGCCGGCCGGCGATTTCGCGTGCGTTGGGCCCGGCGCCCTGCATGATCGCGGCACGGATCGTGGCCGCATCCTCGCCACGGGGGTTGTCATCGGTGACGATCACCAGGTCGGACAGTTCCGACGCGACCGCGCCCATCGGTCCGCGCTTGCCCTGGTCGCGGTCGCCGCCGGCGCCGAACACGGTGATTAGCCGCCCTTCGACATGGGGCCGCAAGGCATCGATGGCCGCCCCTATGGCGTCGGGCGTGTGCGCGTAGTCGACGTAGACCGGCGCGCCGCTCGGCGTGATCGCCGCGCGTTCCAACCGGCCACGAAC
>JANWHA010000031.1 GCA_025450635.1 Croceibacterium sp.
AGTCGCGCAGCAGGTAGCTTGCCGTTGCGTCAAAGGCGTATCCGTCCTCGCTGAGATCGGCCGGCGCCGTCGTTCGGGTGCGGGTCTGGAAGACGTCGGCGCGGGCGGCGAGCCACCAGCGATCGAGGTCCCACCCCGCCAGCACATAGGCCGATTTGAAATCGGTCGCGGTGAAGGCGGCGGGCGTGGGCCGGATGACGGTGGTGCCGGCCATCGCCTGGGAGAGCAGCGTCACCGCGCCGATCTGCTGGCGCAGGCCCAAGTCCCAGAACGCGGTGTGCCAGGCGCGCGGGCGCGTCGGATCGGCGTCGTTGTCGTAGCGCATGACTTCCACGCCGGTCTTGCCGTCGAGCTCGTAGGAGAGGTCGAGATACCAGCCGGGGCGGGAATCGATTTCGGAGAACAGGTGCACGGTCGCCGGCGGCGGGCGGTGGGCGGCGAGCGCCACCGCATCGGGCAGGCGCGTCTTCTCGAACAGGCCGGTGACGCGGTCGTCGAAGGTCCAGCCGCGCTCGGCGATCAGCACGCCCGCGGTATCGTTCCAGCCGAACAGCGCCGCGTTCAGCGCGATGTCGCTGCCGTTCGAATGCCATTCGAGCGTGCCTTCGGCGCCGATGGTGCGCAGCTCCGCCCCCACCCAGGAATCGATCGCCGACGGCGTCACCGTCCAGAACGACGACCAGCCGACCTGCTCGTTCTCCAGGCTCAGGGGCGGAAAGAACGCACCGGCGCGCACCGACCACACCCATTGCGTGTTCGACGGCGGCGCATAGCGAACGAAGGCGTCGAGCAGATCGAGCGCCGGTCCGTAATCCGCATTGGCGCGGCCCTCAGCCTGCATCGACCAGGCGCCCTCGTCCGCACGCAAGCGGGCGACGAGGTCGCCGAGCCTGGCACTGGCATCGCCGGCGCCATAGCGCAGCTTGCCGAGCCCGCCGTCGCGATAGGCGTCGGTCGAAGGCGGCGCGACGAGGCGGACATCGGCGTAGCCGTCGAATTCCGCGCCCTGCGCGAGCCCGCTGACGCATGTCGCCAGGACCAGGATCGTCACCAACCGAAGCATGGCCGCAAGGCTAGCAGGAAATCCGGTTGAGCAAGCCCGCCCGCTCCGCTAGGTCTTGTGCCGCCCGGGGGGAGGGTTCGGTTCATGGCGGAAGGCGAGCCGCGCGTCGCGCGGATGGGGCTGGTGCTTTCGGCATCGGCCGCCGGCACCGTATTCGAGTGGTACGACTTCTTCATCTTCGGCTCGCTGCTGTCGATCATCACCAGGCACTTCTTCGCCAGCGCCGGCGAGACCCAGGGCTATATCTTCGCCCTTCTCACCTTCGCGGTCGGCTTCGCGGTCCGGCCGTTCGGCGGCCTGGTGTTCGGCTGGTTCGGCGACCGCACCGGGCGCAAGCGCGCCTTCCTCGTCACCATCGTGATCATGGGGCTTGCGACCTTCGCCATCGGGCTCCTGCCCGACACCGCCGCGATCGGCAGTCTCGCGCCCTATCTGCTGATCGCGCTGCGGATCCTGCAGGGCTTCGCCGTCGGCGGCGAATATGGCGGCGCAGCGATCTATGTCGCCGAACACGCGTCGCGCGACAAGCGCGGCGCGGCGACGGGCTGGATCCAGGTCGCGGCGACGGTCGGGCTGTTCCTGGCGCTCACCGTCATCCTGACCACGCGCACGCTGATGCACGAGTCGGCATTCGCCGACTGGGGCTGGCGCATTCCGTTCCTGCTGTCGCTCATCCTGCTCGCGATCTCGATCTGGATCCGGCTGAAGCTCGACGAATCGCCGGCCTTCCAGGCGCTCAAGGACGCCGGCACGACCTCGCGCGCACCGCTGTCGGAGACGTTCCTGCGCTGGCAGCATTTGCGCATCGTGCTGGTGGTGCTGATCGGGCTGCTGATGGGCCAGGGCGTGGTGTGGTACACGGCGCAGTTCTATACGCAGTTCTTCCTCGAACACGTGATGCGGGTCGAGCCGCGGCTGGTGAATCTGCTGATCCTCAGCGTCACCGTGCTGAGCGCCCTGCTCCACATCTTCTTCGCGCGGCTGTCGGACCGCGTCGGGCGCAAGCCGATCATGCTGTTCGGGCTCGCGCTGGCGGCGGTGTCGTTCGTGCCGGGCTTCCAGCTGCTCGCTTCCGCGGTCAATCCGGGACTGACCGAGGCGATCGCGCGTGCGCCCGTCACCGTGTTCGCCGCGCCGGACGACTGCTCCTTCCAGTTCGATCTGATCGGCAAGGCGACCTTCTCCAGCTCCTGCGACATCGCCAAGAGCACGCTGGCCAATCTGGGCGTGCCCTACAGCAACGAGGCGATCGCGCCGGGCGAGCTGGCGCGCATCCGCATCGGCACGGTGACGCTGTCGAGCGTCGACGGCACGGTGCTGGCGAGCTCGGCGCTCACCACGGCGCAGAAGAACTTCGCCGCCGAAGTGAAGCCGGCGCTGACCCAGGCGGGCTATCCGGCGGCGGCGGTATCGGCGCGAGTCGACATTCCGCTGGCGATCGGGCTGCTGCTGATCTTCGTGATCGCGGCCGCCGCGCTCTACGGGCCGCAGGCGGCGACGCTGGTCGAGCTGTTCCCCACCCGCATCCGCTATTCGGCGCTGTCGCTGCCCTATCACTTGGGCGTGGGCTGGTTCGGCGGCTTCCTGCCGCCCATCGCCTTCGCCATCGTGGCGGCGACCGGCAATCTCTATGCGGGGCTTTGGTATCCGGTGAGCATTGCCGCGATCGGCTTCGTGGTGACACTCCTGTTCCTGCCGGAGACCAGGGGACGGGACATCACGGGGTGAAGGGCATCCGTCGCGGACGCCGGAATAACGACTACACCTTGACCTCGATCGGCACGCCCGCCTCGTTCTTGCTCGAGTGGATGACGAGCGAGCTTTTCACGGATGCGACGTTCTTTTCCGCCGTCAGCGTCTCGGTGACGAAGCGCTGGAAGGTCGAGAGATCGGTGGCGACGCACTTCAGCAGGAAATCCACCTCGCCCGAGAGCATGTAGCACTCGCGCACCGCCGGCCAGGTGCGTACGCGTTCCTCGAAATGCTTGAGGTCGGTGTCGTGCTGGCTGGAGAGGCGCACGAAGACATAGGCCGTCACTTCGAAGCCGAGCGCCGTGGAGTCGAGATCGGCGTGATAGCCCTGGATGAAGCCGGTCTTCTCCAGCGCCCGCATGCGGCGCAGGCAGGGCGGCGCCGTGATCTTCGCGCGGCGCGACAGTTCGACATTGGTGATGCGCCCGTTGGCCTGAAGTTCGGCCAGGATGCGCAAATCGATGGAATCGAGCTTGTGATGCTCCACGAGGGGACCTTCGGCTGAGTGGAAAAACGGCGGCATTTAACCCTTACGGCGGGGCCAGCGCAATTATATTTCTGGTTCGCGACAGTTCCGGCCCCCGATTCGCCATACCGCTTTTAGGAAAGTGCGTAGGGCCCGGCCAAGCCTCTGCCACAAAACCGGAATCGGCGCTGCTTGACCTTTGCATCGGCGCTTCCGATATGAGGGACATCAATCCAGGGGTGAGGGCTTTTTGGCGTGGCCGCACGGCCGGCGCGCCTTCAGCGTCCGGCTCCCTCGCGAGTCGGAGCGGTCATGCCTCATTCCAAAGTCGTCATCCTGGGCAGCGGGCCGGCCGGGTGCACCGCGGCGGTCTATGCCGCGCGCGCCATGCTCGAGCCGACGCTGATCGCCGGCATCCAGCCGGGCGGCCAGCTCACCATCACCACCGAGGTCGAGAACTATCCGGGCTTCGCCGAAGCCATCCAGGGACCGTGGCTGATGGAGCAGATGCAGCAGCAGGCCGCCCATCTCGGAACGAAGATGGTGCAGGACACGATCACCGATGTGGATCTGTCGCGCCGGCCCTTCCGGCTCAGGGCCGACAGCGGCACGGACTACACCGCCGACACGCTGATCGTCGCCACCGGCGCGAGCGCCAACTGGATCGGGCTGCCGTCGGAGAGCAAATTCCAGGGCTTCGGCGTCAGCGCCTGCGCCACCTGCGACGGCTTCTTCTTCCGCGGCAAGAACGTCGCCGTGGTCGGCGGCGGCAATACCGCGACCGAGGAAGCCCTGTTCCTCACCAATTTCGCGCAGAAGGTGACCCTGATCCATCGCCGCGACACGTTCCGCGCCGACAAGACCAACCAGGCGCGCGTGCTGGCGAACAAGAAGATCGACTGTCTGTTCGACACCGAGGTGGTCGAGGTGCTGGGCACCGAGAATCCCAAGGGAGTCACCGGCGTCAAGCTGCGCAACACGGTTACCGGCAGCCTGCGCGAACTGGCCGTCGACGGGCTGTTCGTCGCGATCGGCCATTCGCCGGCGACCGAGCTGTTCAAGGGCAAGCTCGACATGGACGCGGCCGGCTACATCAGGACGGCGCCCGATTCCACGCATACCAGCGTTGCGGGTGTGTTCGCGGCGGGCGATGTGAAGGACAAGATCTACCGCCAGGCGGTGACCGC
This sequence comes from Croceibacterium sp., assembly GCA_025450635.1. Taxonomy (GTDB): domain Bacteria; phylum Pseudomonadota; class Alphaproteobacteria; order Sphingomonadales; family Sphingomonadaceae; genus Croceibacterium_B. Next base: position 4,469 of record JANWHA010000031.1, read on the forward strand.
GGCCGGCATGGGCTGCATGGCGGCGCTGGAAGCGGAGCGGTTTTTGGCAGGTGGGCATGGAAGTTGATCTAAACCCTCCTTGTCGTCATCGCCCGCTTAATGCGGGCGACCCATTTTTGCCCGAAGTAAATTGGGTCGCCCGGACAAGCCGGGCGATGACGGTCGTGAAATGAAGCGCAACGAAGAGTGCATTGCGCGGCGAGGATAAGGACCGCATGAGAGCGGCCCGAAAAGGATAGCGACATGGACTGGGACAAGCTTCGCATCTTTCACGCGGTCGCCTCGGCGGGGAGCTTCACCCATGCCGGGCAGATGCTGACGCTCAGCCAGTCCGCGGTCAGCCGCCAGATCAGCGCGCTCGAGGAAGAGATCACCACGCCCCTGTTCCAGCGCCACGCCCGCGGCCTGACGCTGACCGACGAGGGCGAGATGCTCTATTCTGCGGTCAGCGACGTGCTGAACCGTCTCGCCCAGGCCGAGGAGGCACTCAAGAATGTGCGCGAGGCGCCGCGCGGCGCGCTCAAGATCACCTCGAGCCACGGCATCGGCACCTATTGGCTGGTGCCGCGCATGGACGATTTCCTGAAGGACTATCCCGAGGTCGAGGTCCATCTCGTGATGGAGGACCGCGAGCTCGACCTGGCGCAGCGCGAGGCCGACATCGCCATCCGCATGCGCGCGCCGGTGCAGGCCGACCTGATCCAGCGCAAGCTGTTCACCGTGCATTATCACATGTACGCGACCAAGCCCTATCTCGACAGCCGCGGCACACCGCAGACGCTGGACGATCTCGCCGACCACACGATCATCGCCTATGGCGAGACCGCGGCGCCGGAGATCCGCGAAATCAACTGGCTGCTCGAACAGACGCGAAGGCGGATGAACGGCAAGGGCCGCACCATCCGCATCAACAATGTGACGGGCATCCTGTGCGCGACCGAGTCGGGGCTGGGCATCGCCGCGGTGCCGGACTATGTCGCCGCCGAGCGGCCGCACCTCATCCGGGTGCTGCCCGACGTGCCGGGCCCGAGCTTCGACGTGCATCTGGTCTATGCCGATGCGCTCAGGCAATCGAAACGCGTGGCGGCCTTCCGGGACTTCCTGGTGAAGGCATCGAAGGAGTGGAAGTTTTAACTCAACTGTCATCCCCGGCCGAATGCCGCGAAGCGGCACGAGGGGAAGGGGACCCAGGCGGGAAACACCGTGACGGTGGTCGGCACCTGGGTCCCCTTCCCTTCGCGATGCGTCCGTACGCTGTCGCTACGGACGATCGCTCAGCCGGGGATGACAATCTTTGCTTACCCCTTGAAGCCTTCCAATCCGCACCTATCTCCCCATTTGCCGCCGGTCGTCCCCCCAATTTGGCCGGCGGTGCGGACGTGTGCCCCAAAGCACTCGGCCGGCGTTTGGGCCTTGCGGCCCGGCGCATCCCAAGCAGACTGGCGCCGGGGCGTGAAAGCGCACCCGGCGTCTTTTTTTTGAAAGTTCGACGCGGGCTACCATGTAGAGTGCTGGTCCTGCCTGTCTCGGGCGTCCTGCCCAACGAGGAGATCGATCGATGTCGTCGCATATTTCGAAAGTCGCCATGCGGGTCGCCGCGCTCGGCCTTGTGCTGTTCGGTCTGTCGGCCTGCGGCATCAATGCCGTGCCGACGCAGGACGAGCAGGTGAAGGCAGCCTGGAGCGAAGTGCAGAACCAGTATCAGCGCCGCGCCGACCTGATTCCCAATCTGGTGGCGACCGTCAAAGGCTATGCCAAGCAGGAACAGACGGTGCTGACCGCCGTGACCGAGGCGCGCGCCCATGCGACGCAGACCCAGCTCAATCTTCCGTCGGACGTGCTGACCAACCCGCAGGCGTTCCACAATTTCGAGCAGAGCCAGGCGGCCTTGAGCGGCGCGCTGGGGCGGCTGCTGGCAGTCAGCGAGAACT
>JANWHA010000032.1 GCA_025450635.1 Croceibacterium sp.
ACGGCGAGCCGCTGCTGCCAACGTACATGAGTACGCGCCTCTACTTTGATATGTCTTCACTGGACGCAGAAGCTACTAACTTCGAGCGGGTCGTAAGGTGGATACACGTTCACCGCAGCGGACGATGCGGCTCTGGCTAAGAAGGCGATCACTTCGCAGGCGGCGGCAGGCTGCGTCGTCATCGTGGTCCTTTTGTTGGTCGTGGCCATGTGCAGCTCCAAGCTAACACAGTCCTCAGGTCCGGATGCAACGGACACCGCTATGGCCGACGCCAACGCCAATGCGGATGCCGCAATGAAGGCTGCGGATGCCGCATCGAAGGATGCGGCCGCTGCCGCGGCAGATGCTTCGGCGGAGCCTGCGAGCGATTGGTCGTATAGCGAAGAAAAGGACCAGCTTAGAAATAAGTCCGTTCAGTACGCTGAAATTTCAAGCGATAATGAAGTGGAATTTGGTTTCCCCTACGGAGGCGGTTCTCGTCTCACAATGACGATCAGGAAAAGCCCGCAGTACGGACAGGATGTAATTTTCAAGATATCGAGCGGGCAATTCGTCTGCGGCGTGGAAAGCTGCTCGGGTGCCATCAGCTTCGACGGAAAATCCGAGAAACTATCTCTCAGTGAGCCAGCGGACTATAGTTCGGACGCGCTATTTGCCGCCTATGGCGAAGCCATTATCCAAAAGCTGAAGTCATCGAAGAAGACCATTGTGGAGTTGCCGTTCTATCAGGAAGGCAATCGGCAGTTCGTTTTCAACACCAAAGGTTTTGTCTGGCCGCCAAAGCCGCATTGACCTCGCCACTTATAATCACGCCGCTCCGCGGCGAATTCTAAACCTTTGGCAACCCGGCGTGGCTTACATCACGACCGATGGATGTCTTCGCCCCGTTCCTCACGCCTGCGAACGTCGCGATCTACGCGATCGCGATCAACTTCGTCGCCTTTGCGGCGTTCGGGATCGACAAGCTACTGGCCGAAGCGAACGCCCGGCGCATCTCGGAGGCGAGGCTGCTGGGCCTGGCCCTCATCGGCGGCTCGGCGGGCGCTTATGCCGGCAGGCGCCTGTTCCGGCACAAGACCCGCAAGCAGCCGTTTTCGAACCAGCTGCACGGGATCGTCGCGTTGCAGGTGGTGGCGATTGCGGCGCTCGCCGCCTGGCGCTTCATCGCCTGACCTCACCGCCAATAGTCCCGCCGCTCCGCGCCGTCGAACCGGCCGGAGGCGAGGCAGCAGCGCTTGAAACCGGCGGCCTGAGCCGCACGGGCACGGATCGTTGCGGCCGAGCTTTTCGAGCAGCTCGACCTCTCCGCCCTTCACGCTGCGCCGCCCGCGCTCGACGCGCGTCTCGCTCGGGTAAGCGCGCCGTTACTTGGCAGCTTTCTTGGGCGGGGCGGGAGGCGGCGGAGGAGGATCAGCGGCGCCGCCATCGCCTTGGACCACCGGCTGCGGGGCAGGCTGAGCCGCCGGGCTCTGTGCTTGCGACCGTTGGGTGTAGAGTTGGGTCTGCTGGGTCAGCAGGGTATTGCGCTGCGCTGTCAGCGCCGCCTTCAGGTCGGCGTCGGTGGTTGCGGCAATCTGCTTGTTGAGCGCATCCACCTTGGTGCCGAGGCCGTTTATCGCGGCGGTGAACTGATCGCTCTGCGTCAAGGTCGGGTTGCCGGTGGCGCTGACCGCCTCGTCGACGAGCGTCTCGCCGATGTCCAGGCCGCACAGCTGATGGTAGGAATCCACCTCCGTGATCATCCTGTCGACGTTGTATTCGGTCGCGCTGTCGCTCGTGTGATCGCGCAGCTCTTTCAGCTTGTTCACGCGCGCGAGGAAGATGGCCTTCACGATCTGTATCGCGCCGAAGTTGCGATAGATCTGCGCTTTGACGTTGTCGCGGGTCGCGTTCGACAAGGTCGCGAAGCCGGCCAGGACATCGCTGAACTTCTTGCCGCTCACCAGCGAGGCGGCGGTGGCGAAGCCGCTCGTGGCGGTGCTCAGGAACATGTTGGTGGTCGCCTCGTCGCCCGTCAGGCGGCCCATTTCCACGGCGCAAATCCCGTCGGCTCGCCGGACCAGGATTTCCATCAGCCGATTGCGTGCGCCGGGATCGTCGATCGCCTGGTTGTAGAGCAGCTTGTACTGTGGGTTGGTCGTGCCTGTCTGCTTGGAGTCAGGGATCGTTTCCTGAACGTCGCCCTCGGGTATTGCCCGCAATATGCAGGCGAGATTCACGGCTCCCGTCCTGGTGTCCGGCGGTATTCGGGTGTCGCCACAGGCCGTGCCCCCGCGAAGCGGATAGATCGCAACGCTCTGCGGATCGACCCTCGACTGATTTTGCAGCGTTGTGCAGTTGCTCGTCATCAAGGCGCTCGCAACGAGCGCCGCCAGGCGTGCTGTCCTCATGGCAATATCCCCCCATTTGGGCCCCCACCCCTGAGGGCCGCGCTTTCCGGCCAATAAACGGCCGGATTCGCGGGGTTAACGTAACATCGGTTGCATCGGCGCCAACAACGCATCGCGTCTTCTCGCCAGAATGGACCAATATTATTGTGCCAGAAGGCGCACTTGCAGAAATGGTGCGCGAAAATACCCTTTCCGGCGCCGCGCTAATCCTGTCGCAGCGCGGTCAACAGCCCCGGGCGGCGAAATCCTACAATCGCATGCCGTCCGCGCGAAAATGCTTTCCTACATGTTGCGTTTTTGTTCCAACTTTGCGGATGACCAGCAGACCCGATTCGCGGGCCGCCTCCGCCGCCCGCCCGGCCGCTTCCGCCGAGTCCGATCTCGGCTCCCTCACTCCGGAGCCGCACGCCGAGCAGGCGCCGGCCGTGCCCGAGGCGGAGGCCGCCGAGCCTGCGCTCGACGCGCATGGGTTTGATCCACAAGAGTACCGTTGGGTGCCGGTCACGCGAAAGCCGCGCAAGGACGGCTGGACGCCGCAGCGGCAGCAGGATTTCATCGCCGCGCTGGCCGAGACCGGCTGCGTCGAGCAAGCGGCGCTGACGGTTCGGATGAGCGAGCGCTCGTGCTACCGCCTGCGCTGCTCGCCGGGAGCGGAAGGCTTCTCCGCCGCGTGGGACGTAGCGTTGCAGCACGCGGCGCGCCGGCTGCTCGACGTCGCTTTCGAGCGCGCCTTTCGCGGCACCACCGAGCCGGTCTTCGACCGCGACGGGCACAAGGTCGGCACGCGCTACCGCCAGAACGACCGGCTGCTGATGTTCCTGCTGCGCGCCTACATGCCGGAGCGGTTCCGCCACGCCCATCGCGACGGCTACGCCGCCGGCGAGGCGCTGCCGCCCTCGGCGCTCGACGCGGCGCCGATGGCCGACGTGCTGCGCCGGCTCGAGCCGGTCATGCCGCCCGAGCCGCACCGGCTGATGCCGCCCGGCGAGCTCGAGGATGCGCTGTTCATCGCCGACACCTCGCCTCCCGGCGAGCTGCCCCACTGGCATCGCGGCAAGGGCGACGCCGAGCCCGTGGCGCCGCTCCCTCCCGCGGTCGAGGCCGACTTCGATTGGACCAGGTACCGCGACGACGATGCGGCGTAAGCCCGAGACTCCGGCCGCAAGCGGCGGGTGCGCGCGTTGGGCTGACTTTTGCCTGACTTTTGCGCTCACCAGCCCCAGAAGTGCCAGGCCACCGTCAGCCCCACCAGCGCGGCGATGAACGCCCATGGCGCCAGCTTGCGCAGCGCGGCGCGCCAGCCGCCGCCGGGCTTCTTCGGCGGCTTGGGCGCCTTGCGCGGATCGTGGCCGAAATCCTGCGGCCGGGTCCACTTGGGCGGCTTGCGGCGGAAGGGGACCACGTTGTCGTCGCGGCGGGGCATGAGCGCTGGTGTGGCCCATCGCGGGCGGCTTGCGCAAGGGCCGCTTGCCTGCCGAAAGACCGCGCCGATTGCGGCGAGCCGCACCGATCGCGCGCCCGACCGTGGAACTTATCCATGTGATTCATCCGGCGGTCATGGACGCGCTATAAAAACCCTCATCGGCCGAGTCCGCCGGGATCGCGCGGCCTGGGTCAGGGGTCGGAGTGGATGTATGAGCGAAGATTATCGTCCGCGCAGCCGCTACGCGCTATCGTTCGGCCGGGACGCGATCACCGTCGAGCTCGAGGTGGTCGACCGGGCCGACGCGCTGGCGCAGGCGCAGAAGCTGGTCAAGGCCGGCCGCCCGGCGACGCTGTACGAAGACGGCGTGCCGCTGGGGCAGATCAGCTATTCGCCGGCGGGCTTCTGGACCGTGTCCGAGGACGGTTCGCGAGTCGCCTGAGCGGGGGCCGCGACGACCAGCGGCTCCTCGTGCCCGGCCGCCTCGTCGCCGGCGAGGATCACCCGCGCGACCTCGACCATCCGCTTGGCGCCTTCGAAGGCATCGTGCTGAAGGTCCGCGACCGCTTCGCGCGCCGCGTTGCTGCCGCCGTCGGTTGTTTGTTTCACCGTCCTGCTACTCTCGTTCGGCGGGCGCCCCCAAAGGCCTGCCATTGCAACGAGGGGGCGGGCGGCGCGGCCGCGGGACCCCAGGCGTTTCTTGCTTTGATCGCAGGGGCGGCGCGGAAGGGGTAAGCGTCGCAAGTGCGGTGAGTTACTAACTTGGATTAACTGTATCGGTTCCCTCGGCTCGTCGCATTTCCGGGACTCTCTCGCGCGTTCCTGCGCCTCTCACCGGCCGATGAACATGAATCCCACCGCCGCCATGATGCAGCCGAACGCGGCCATGTAGCGCCACGTGATCGGCTGGCCGAGCACCACCACCATGAACACCCCGAACACCGTCAGCGCGATCGCCTCCTGGGCGATCTTGAGCTGGGCGGGGCTCCAGCCGCTCTCGTAGCCGAGCCGGTTGGCGGGGACGGCGAGCGTGTACTCGACGCCGGCGAGCAGCCAGCTGATCAGGATCACCCAGCCGATCGGCCGCGCCTCGGCCACCGCCGGTCCGCCTTTCAGGTGCCAGTACCAGGCGGTGGTCATGAAGATGTTCGACAGCGTCAGCAGGGCGAGCGTGGGCATGGTGCGCTTGTGAGACGGGGGCGCCCTCCGGGCAAGGGCGCTAGACCGCGCCGAGCTCGCGCCCGATCCGCTCGCGCAGGCGGTGGATCGCGCTGGGGTGCATCGCGAAGCGTTCGCGCCAGGCGTTGTCGAGCCGGACGATGCGCGCGTGGAAGCGCTCGGTCCGGCGGATCAGCTCCTGCGTCGCGGGCCCGAGCATCTCGAGCTGTTCGGCGTTGGCCGGCGGTTGCGAGCCAGGCAGGCGGCCGTGGTGGCGCAGCTGGAACTCGCTCAGCTCGCCGGCGAAGTACGCCCGCTGGTTGAGCAGCCAGGCGATCGCGTGCATCATCCGCGTGGTCGTGCGCAGCGCCTCGCAACTCAGCGCCACGCGGGCGAGGTCCTCGTCCTCACCGACGATGTCGAGCCGGCCCGACAAGTCGAACGCCGCGCGGGCCTCGTCGGCAAGCAGCAGCGCCTCGCTGTAGAGCGATTCGATGATTGTCGGGCTGAGGTCGGCGGGTTCGGCCATCGCGTTCAGCGCAACGGCTAATGCATTCGGGCGGTTCCTCACCAGCGCGTTAACCATAGTTTTCCCGCGCCCCGTCGCGCTGTCCCGGCAGGGCACGCATTGGGGTTGCGAAAATCAGGCGATGATGTCGGGGGTCAAGTAGTCCTCGATCATCGCGATCTGGTCTTTCAGCAGCAGCTTGCGCTTCTTCAGCCGGGCGATCTGCAGCTGATCCTGGCTGTCGGCGGCGCCGAGGGCGTAGATCGCGGCGTCGAGGTCGCGGTGCTCCGTCTTGAGCAGGGCCAGGCGCCGGCGCATTTCCTCTTCGGTCACCCCCGCCGCCCCTTTCGCGTGTCCCCGGGCCGAGCGCGGCGTCGCCAAACTCCCACGTTTCGCCGAGCCCGTAATTGCCGTTTTAAGACTATTGTGTTCTTATGCCAATCGCGCGGCCAGGCCGCCAGCCTGAGTCGCGCCGGACGGGGTCGTATAATGTCCATGGCAAGAGCAGGAGAACGCCCTATGGAAGCCTCGCACATCTCAGCCCTTCAGGCCAGGCACGCCGGACTGGAAGCCCAGCTTCGCGACGAGCTCAGCCGACCGGCACCCGATGATGCGATCCTCCAGACGATCAAGAAACAGAAGCTGCGCATCAAGGAAACGCTCGCGCAGATCTGACCTTCCTGACCGTCGCTCGCGACGGGAGGTAACATTTCCAATCCGCGGGCGGATGCGATAGGCGAACCGCCATGTCCGCCGCCGCCGCCGCCCGCTCGATCCTGACGCAGCTGCACGAGCTGATGGCCTCGCGCATCTCGGCGCAGGGCAAGCTCAACCAGGTGGTCGACATCATCGGCGAGGCCCTCGATAGCGAGGTCTGCTCGATCTACCTGCTGCGCGACGGGCTCCTCGAACTGTTCGCCACCCGCGGCCTCGAGCAAAGCGCGGTCCACGTCACCAAGCTCGCCGTCGGCGCCGGGCTGACCGGCACGATCGCGCAGAACATCGAGACCCTCAACCTCGCCGAGGCGACCGCCCATCCGGAGTTCCAGTACCGTCCCGAAACCGGCGAGGAGAAGTTCCACTCGTTCGCCGGCGTGCCGATCGTGCGGCGCGAGCGGGCGATCGGGGTGCTGACCGTGCAGCACGTCGAGCCGCGGCGCTACGAGGACGTCGAGATCGAGGCATTGCAGACGGTCGCGATGGTCCTCGCCGAGCTGATCCACAACGCCGGCCTGGTCGACGACGAGGCGCCCGGCACGCTGTCGGCCAACCACAGCGGCCAGGAAGTGCTCGACGGGCTGCAACTGGTAAAGGGCCTCGCCCTCGGCCAGGCGGTGTTCCACCAGCCGCGCATTCATATCGAGCAGACGGTGGCCGAGGACATCGAGGCCGAGCGCCAGCGGGTCTACCTCGCCTTCGACAAGATGCGCGAGCAGATCGACACCATGGCCGGGCAAGCCGAGTTCGGCGTCGGTGGCGAGCACGAGGAGGTGCTCGAAACCTACAAGATGTTCGCCTACGACGAAGGTTGGGGCCGGCGGATCAACGAGGCGATCGATTCCGGCCTCACCGCCGAAGCGGCGATCGAGCGCGTCCAGCAGCGCACGCGGATGCGCATGCGCGAGATCGACGACCCGTTGCTCGCCGACCGGATGCACGACCTCGAGGATCTGGCGAACCGGCTGCTGCGAATCGTTTCCGGCCAGCTCGGCACCGCCGCCAGCGTAGGCCTGCGGCACGACGCCATCCTCATCGCCAAGAACCTCGGGCCCGCCGAGCTGCTCGAATACGACAAGCGGCGCCTGAAGGGCGTGGTGCTCGAGGAGGGCAGCCTCACCGCGCACGTGGTGATCGTCGCCCGGGCGATGGGCATACCGGTGCTCGGCCGGGTGCGCAACGCTCGCGGCCTGATCCGCGAGGGCGATACGCTGCTGCTCGACGGCGACTTCGCCAAGCTGACGGTGCGGCCTTCGCAAGGCGTGCTCACGGCGTTCGACGCGCGCTTCGCCCGCAACCGCGAGCGGCAAGCAGCCTACGCCAAGCTGCGCGACGTCGAGCCGTTTAGCCGCGACGGCCAGCGCATCCAGGTGATGATGAACGCCGGCCTGCGCGACGACATGCCGATGCTCAGCCTGACCGGCGCCGACGGCATCGGGCTGTTCCGCACCGAATTCCAGTTCCTGGTTTCCGCCGCGCTGCCGCAGCGCGACCGGCAAACGCGGCTCTATCGCGACGTGCTCGATATCGCCGGCGACAAGCCGGTGGTGTTCCGCACCGTCGACATCGGCGGCGACAAGCAGTTGCCCTATCTCAGCAACGACATCGGCCGGCAGGACGAGAACCCGGCGATGGGCTGGCGCGCGCTGCGCCTGGCGCTCGAACGCGAGGGGCTGCTCAAGGCGCAGGCCCGCGCGCTGCTCGAAGCTTCGGCCGGCAAGACGCTCAACGTGATGTTCCCGATGGTGTCGGAGCCGTGGGAATTCGACGCCGCCAAGAAGGTGTTCGACCGGCAGATCGCCTATCTCAAGGGGCAGAAGCGCACGCTGCCCGAGGCAATCAATTATGGCGTGATGCTGGAAGTGCCTTCGCTCGCCGAAATGCTCGACGTGCTGATGCCGAAGCTGTCGTTCATCTCGGTCGGGACCAACGATCTCACCCAGTTCCTGTTCGCCGCCGACCGGGGCAATCCCAAGCTGGCCGAGCGCTACGACTGGTTGAGCCCGGCCATCCTGCGGTTTCTCGCCCGCGTGGTGCAGGCGACGGCCGGCCAGCGGGTCCAGCTCGGGGTATGCGGCGAAATGGGTGGGCGGCGGCTGGAGGCGCTGGCGCTGATCGGGCTCGGTATCCGGCGCCTGTCGATCACCCCGGCCGCGGTCGGCCCGATCAAGGAGCTGATCCGCAAGATCGATACCGGCGAGATCGAAGCCGCGATGAAGCGCTGGCTCTCCTCGCCGCCGCCGGACATGCGCGTGGCGCTGTTCGATTGGGCAACCGAGCACGAAATCGAGGTCGATTAGCCGCCCTGCGCCGCGGCGGCCTTGACTTGGCGGCCCCGCGACAGTCATTGGCCGTCGAACCGGGTTCGCAATGGACCATAACCGCCAAACGGAAGCGGGAATGGACGAAAACGACATCAATATCGAAGCTCCCTCGCCGGTCGGCGTAGGCGCACAGTTGCGCGCCGCGCGCGAAGCGCGGGGCCTGTCGCTCGAGCAGGTCGCGGCCGAGACGCGGATTCCGCAGCGGCACCTGGTGGCGATCGAAGTCGGGGACCTCGCAAAGCTCCCCGGGCGAACTTACGCGGTCGGCTTCACGCGGACTTACGCCAAGATGCTCGGGCTGGACCAGGATGAAGCGGCCGCGAAGGTGCGGGCCGAGCTCGACGCGCACAACGAGGAAGGTTACCGGCCCGCCAGCTTCGAGCCCGGCGATCCGGCGCGGGTGCCCTCGCGCGCGCTCGGCTGGTTCGCGGCCTTCGCGGTGCTCGTGCTGCTCGCCGGGGTGTTCTTCTTCTTCCGGACGATGTTCGCCCCGGCGGGCGAGTTGCCATCGTTGCTCGACCAGCAGAAGAAGGCCTCGGCACCGGCGATGCGCAAGGGCGCTCCTGTGGCGGCTCCGGCGGCCAACCCTGCCGGACCGGTGGTCTTCACCGCCGCCGCGCCGGGTATTTGGGTCAAGTTCTACGATGCGCAGGGCAAGACGCTGCTCGAAAAGCAGATGGCCCTGGGAGAAAGCTACACCGTTCCCGCCGATGCGCACGGGCCGCTGCTGTGGACCGGACGCCCGGATGCGCTGGCGATCTCGATCGGCGGCCGGCCGGTGGCCAAGCTGGCCCAGCAGGAGCAGGTGATGAAGGGCGTGCCGGTCAGCGCCCAGGCGCTGCTCGCGCGCGGACGGCAGGGCGCGGCTCCGGCGGGGGAAAACCCTAAACCTGCCGCGACCTGACCCGGCCGATCTCTCGACAAGTGAGTCCCCTCTTGGCACAACGGCGCACGCCGTTCAGCCGAGGTTCGCCCGGGCCGCGCGAAACACCCCCGCGAACGAACGAGGAGGGACATTTCACATGAGTTTCACCCGATGGCAGGCCTCCCGCATGGTTGTGGCGACGCTGGCGCTGGCCGGCGGAATCCTGACCGCGGCGATGCCGGCCGCGGCGCAGAGCGACGACGCCCGGCTGCGCAAGATGGAGGCCGAGATAAACGCGCTGCAGCGCAAGGTCTTTCCCGGCCCCGACGGGAAGTACTTCGAACCCGAGGTGGTCACACCGGGCGTCCATGTGGAGCAAGCGCCCCAGCAAGCGGTTGGGACGCCCTCGACCAGCGCGCTGACCGACGTTCTGGCGCGGCTGGATTCGATCGAGACGCAGCTCAGGCAGCTCACCGCGCATAGCGAGGTGACCGACAACGCGCTGGCAAAGCTCGAGATGCGCGTCGATGCGCTCGAAAGCCGGAATGCGGCGCCCGCGCTGGCGGCGTCCGACGCCGCCGCTGCGGAGCAACCGATCGGAGCTATCCCGATTCCGGGCGAAGCGCGGCTCGCTGGGTCGAAGGCGGCCAAGGCGACCGAAGGCCGGTCGGCCGGCGCCACCAGCGCGGGTCGCCTCGCCAGGGTGCGGGCGGTGGTCAAACCGCAGACCGACGATCCGGCGGACGACGAGTACAGCTATGGCTTCCATCTCTGGGAAGCAGGGCTTTACCCCGAAGCCGAGCAGCAGCTGAAGCTCTACGTCGACAAGTATGCGAACCACCGCGAGATCAGCTACGGCCGCAACCTGCTCGGCCGGGCCTATCTCGACGACGGCCAGCCGAAGGTCGCCGCCGGTTATTTCCTTGAGAATTATCAGAAGGACCCGAGCGGCGCGCGGGCGCCCGACAGCCTGCTTTACCTCGCGGAATCGATGATCGCGCTGAAGGACGATACGCGCGCCTGCCGCGCGCTCAGCGAGTTCAGCGACAAATATCCGGCGCTGGCCGTCGGGCGTCTGCAGGACCAGTATGGCAAGGACCGCAAGCAAGCCGGATGCAAGTGAGGCGGTAACGTCCGCCCAAGCGGCTCGCTTTGCCGGCGAGATCGAAAGGCTGTGGCCGGAGGGCGGAAGGCTGGGGCTGGCGGTCTCCGGCGGCCCCGACAGCCTCGCGCTGTTGCTGCTGGCGCAGCGCGCCCTGACCGGCCGCTTCGCCGTGGCGACCGTCGATCACGGCCTCAGGCCCGAAGCTCGCGCCGAATGTGCGATGGTCGCGCGTTTGTGCGCCGACCTGGGCATTCCCTGCGCCGTACTCGCGGTCGAAACGGGTGACGGCAACCTCCAGGCGGCCGCGCGCAAGGCGCGCTATGGCGCGCTCGGCGAATGGGCGCGGCGCGAGGGGCTGACCGCGCTCGCCACCGCGCACCACGCCGACGACCAGGCCGAAACGCTGATGATGCGGCTCAACCGCGCGAGCGGGCTGGCCGGTCTCGCCGGCGTGAGGCCTCGCGGCGCGATTGCGGATTCCAGCCTGCCGGTGATCCGCCCTTTGCTGGCGTGGCGCCGCGCCGAGCTGGCCGCGATCGTTGCCCGAGCGGGCCTCGAACCGGCGCACGACCCGAGCAATCTCGACGAGGCCTACGACCGCGTCCGCATGCGCCAGGCGCTGGCCACGGCCGACTGGCTCGACGTCGAGGCCGTGGCGGAGAGCGCCGCCCATCTGGCCGACGCCCAAGAAGCGCTCGAATGGATGGTCGAGCGCGACTGGAACGAGAACGTGTCGGTGGCGGATAGCGGCATTTGCTACGAGCCCGGCGCCCCCAGGGCGGTGGCGCTGCGCGTCGTCTCGCGGATCATCGCCGGGTTTGGCGGTTCCCCGCGCGGAGCGGCGCTGGCGCGGCTGATCGAGGGCCTGCAGGCGGGATCGCAAGGCAACTTGGGCGGAGTCGCCGCATGCGTCGAGGATGGCGGCTGGCTGTTCCGGCCGGAAACGCCCCGGCGCGGTTAGCTTTCGATAAGCGCATCGCCCAGGCCGGCGCGCTTGCCGCGGGTGATTATCACCCGGTCGCCCTTGCTGGCCACCGGATAGAGCTTCTGCATGAACCCGTTGGGCGCGCCGATGCAGCCGTGGCTGGCCCAGCCGAGCTCGACCGCGTGGCCGCCGTGAATGGCGACCCCGTCTCCGGTCAGCACCAGCGACCACGGCATCGGCGCGTCGCCGTATTTCTCGGACACGTTGTGGCGTTCCTTGGCGAGGATCGGGAACGTGCCGAGCGGCGTCGGGTGCTCGTCGGTCCCGAGCAGCACGGCCGTGGCGCCGATCTCGTAGCCGTCGCGGAATACCGACAACACCCTCGCTTCCAGATCGACCGTGATCACCAGCGGTCCTTGCGGGACTGCCTTGTCGTTCCAGAACCACTGGCCGTATTTGATCGGACCGTCGATCGGCAGGATGCGCTTGATGATGAAAGGCTCTGCTGTGGCCTTTGGCGCCGCCGCCAAGGGCGCCATCGGCTTGGGCGCCGTCATCGATGAGTCGTGCGGGGTCAGTACTGGCTGGGCCGCGACACGGCTGGCAGGCCCGGCGGAGACTGCCTCCAGCGCCTGGTCGGCGGCGACGGCCGAGCCGAACACCAGCAGCACGCCGAGCGTGCCTCCTCCGATCCACTTCACCGCCGGGTTCATGTCATGGATAATGCCTGATTTACCGCGCGGTGCCAGCCCCCGCGGCCCCGCGTCTCGCATCGGGACGCGGGAATGGCACGGATTAATGCAAGCGGTGCGCGCCCAGGCGGCTCGCGCGCCGCGCGGTGTCGGCGATGGCGGCGTAGTCGGGAGCCCCTTTGCCGGTCGCCCAGCTGCCGCCGATGCACAACACCGGTTCGAGCGCGAGCCACGCCGGCGCGGTCGCTTCGGAGATCCCTCCGGTCGGGCAGAAGCGCGCTTCGCCGAACACCGCGGACAGTGCCTGGAGCGCCGGTATTCCTCCCGCCGCCACGGCCGGGAAGAACTTGAACCGGGTCAGCCCGAGGGCGAGCCCGCGCATGATGTCGCTCGCGGTGGCTACGCCGGGCAGGTAAGGCACACCGGTCGCGATGGCGGCGCGGCCAAGCTCGTCCGTCAGCCCCGGCGAGACGATGAATTCGCTTCCCGCTGCGATCGCCGCGTCCAGTTGCGCCTTGCTGGTGACGGTCCCCGCACCGACCAGGGCGCCCGGCACCTTTTTCATCTCGCGGATCACTTCGAGCGCGGCCGGAGTGCGCAGCGTGACTTCCAGCACCGTCAGGCCGCCCGAAACCAGCGCTTCGGCCAGCGGCCGCGCCTGCTTGACGTCGCCGACGACGAGCACCGGGATGACCGGAGAGGTGCGCATGATGGTTTCGATGTCGCTCATTGGCAGTGCTCGTTGGCAAAGGCCGCCGCGGCGCCGTACAGCCCAGGCTGCGGGTGGACGATCATCTTCACCGGGATGCCGGCCATCATTTCGGTGTAGCGGCCCTTGAAGCGGAACCGTTCGCCGAAGCCCGATTTGGGCAGCAACTCGCGCAAGCGCAAGCCCAGGCCTCCTGCCAGCACGACGGCGCTTGCGCCGTGGGCCAGCGCGTAATCGCCGCACAGGCTGCCGAACGAGGCGCAGAAACGGTCCACCGCGGCCGCGGCCAGGCTGTCCTCGCGGGCGATCCCGCGCTCCCAGATAGTCCTGTCGTCGACCGGCTCGAGCGGTCGCTTCTCAAGTGCCGCCAGGGCCAGATAAATCTCCCGGATGCCCGGGCCGGAATGGACCCGCTCGGTCGAAACCCGCCGGTGCGCCTTCCTGAGCTTCGCCAGCATGCCGTCGTCGATCTCGTCGAGCGGGGCGAAGTCGATGTGGCCGCCTTCGGTCGGCTGCACGTGATAGCCGCCGGGGTAGCGATGGAAGTGAGCGACGCCGAGGCCCGTGCCGGGGCCGATCACGCTGATCGTGCCGCGCTCGGGCATTGGCTTGTCGGGGCCGGCGATGTGAACCAGTTCTTCGGGCGGGGTGCGCGCCACGGCATGGGCGACCGCGCCGAAATCGTTGATCAGGGTCACCGCGTCGATGCCGAGCTGCTCGTCGACCGCGTCGGTGCGAAAGATCCAGCTGTTGTTGGTCATCCGGATCGTCTCGCCGACGATCGGCGCGGCGATGGCGATCGAGGCCGCGCGCGGCAGCGGCGCGTCCTGCAGCCGGCCGAATTCTTCCCACGCGGTCTGCAGGCTGGCGTAGTCGCCGGTCTTGAGCGTGACCGGCTCGCAGAGCGTGATCGTGCCGTTGTTGACGGTGGCTCGGGCGAACCGCGCATGCGTGCCGCCGACGTCGAGGGCGACGAGATCAGTCACACCCGCTCTCCGCCAGCATCGCCGAGGCGCCGCGCTCGGCTTCGTCCGCCAGCGTGCGGAAGAACGCGAACAGCTCGCGCCCGGTGCCTTGCTCGATCTCGCGCATGACGGCGGGCTCGCGGCCGGTCAGGTCGGCCGTCGTCGAAAGCGTCCCGTCCTCGCCCGAGACGCGCACCAGATCGCCGTCGCGCAGCAGCGCCAGCGGGCCCCACACGCCGTCCTTCTCCAGCGCCTCGGGGCTGACGTGGATGGCGGCCGGCACCTTGCCGCTGGCGCCCGACATGCGTCCGTCGGTGACGAGGGCGACCTTGAACCCGCGGTCCTGCACCACGCCCAGAACGGGAGTGAGCTTGTGCAGCTCGGGCATGCC
This sequence comes from Croceibacterium sp., assembly GCA_025450635.1. Taxonomy (GTDB): domain Bacteria; phylum Pseudomonadota; class Alphaproteobacteria; order Sphingomonadales; family Sphingomonadaceae; genus Croceibacterium_B. The sequence continues at coordinate 14,173 of JANWHA010000032.1, forward strand.
GTTGGCGCGCGGGCCCTGGAACCGGACCACCACGACGACGTCGCGGTCGAGCTCGCCCGCGGCGAACGCCTGGGCGACAGCCGCCTGGGTCTCGAACACCCGACACGGCGCCTCGATCGTCCAGCGCTCGGGGGCGACCGCGCTGGTCTTGAAGATCGCGCGGCCGAGATTGCCCGAGAGGAGGCGCATGCCGCCGTCGGCCTGGAACGGATTGGCGATGCCGCGCAGGATCGTTTCGTCCCCGCTCGGACCCGGATCGCGCCAGACGAGCTTATCGCCGTCGAACATGGGCTCGCGCGCGTAAGCGGACAGATCGTCGCCGAACACCGTCATCAGGTCGCGGTGAACCAGCCCGGCATCGAGCAGCTCGCGCACGACGAAGCCCAGACCGCCGGCGGCCTGGAACATGTTCACGTCGCTCGCGCCGTTGGGATAGACGTGCGCCAGCAGGGGCACGACATGGCTGAGCTCGGCCATGTCGGTCCAGTCGATGCGGATGCCCGCCGCGCGCGCGAACGCCGGGATGTGGATCGCGTCGTTGGTCGAGCCGCCGGTCGCCAGCAGCCCGACGGTGGCGTTGACGATCGCCTTCTCGTCGACACAGCGGGCCATCGGCCGGTAGTCGTTGCCGTCGCGGGTGATCTGGGCCAGCCGGTGCACGCCGGCCCGCGTCAGCGCCTGGCGCAGCGGCGTGCCGGGATTGATGTAGGCCGAGCCCGGCAGCGTCAGCCCCATCAGGTCGAGCATCATCAGGTTGGAGTTGGCCGTGCCATAAAAGGTGCACACGCCGGGCGCGTGATAGCTGGCGGATTCGCTGGCGAGCAGCTCGGCGCGGGTCGCCTTGCCTTCGGCATAGAGCTGGCGGACGCGCTGCTTTTCCTTGTTGGCGACCCCGCTCGGCATCGCGCCGGCGGAGAAGAACAGCGTCGGCAAGTAACCGAACCGCAGGCCGCCGATCAGCAGGCCGGGCACGATCTTGTCGCACATCCCGAGCATGGCCACCGCGTCGTACATCTGGTGGCTCAGGCCGACGGCGGCCGACAGCGCGATCACGTCGCGGCTGAACAGGCTCAGCTCCATGCCGTCCATGCCTTGGGTCACGCCGTCGCACATCGCCGGGGTGCTGCCGGCGACTTGCGCGGTGGCGCCGGCCTCGCGCGCCCACACCTTCATCAGCGGCGGATAGGCGCCGAACGGCTGGTGCGACGAAATCGTGTCGTTGTAGGCGCTGATGATGCCGATGTTGGGGCCGGCGCGGGTGGCGATCGACGCCTTGTCCTCGCCCATCGCCGCGAAGCCGTGGGCGAGGTTGGAGCACGGCAGCGCGGTGTTGCGGTCGGCGTGGAGGTCGCCTTCGCGCTCCATCAGGTCGAGATAGCGCTTGCGGCTGTCCTTCGATCGCTCGACGATCCGCTCGGTCACGCGGGCTACGGTGGGGTGGAGCTCACTCATGCCAGCTCACCCCGTCGCGTTCGGCCAGCGCGATCGCCGCGCTCGGGCCCCAGCTGCCCGAGGCGTAGGGCTTCGGCTCGAGCGCTTCGCTCTTCCATTGTGCGCGGATGCCGTCGATCCACGCCCATTGCGCCTCGACCTCGTCACGCCGAACGAACAGGGTCTGGTCGCCTTCGATCAGGTCGAGCAACAGCCGCTCGTAGGCGATCCGCCGGTGGGCGCCGGTGAACGCGTCCGGCATGGCGATGTCGAGCGGCACCGGGCGCAAGGCGATGCCGTCGCGATCGAGCCCCGGAACCTTGGCCATCAGCGAAAGGGTGATGTTTTCCTCGGGCTGGATGCCGATCACCAGGCGGTTGGGCTTCATGCGCGCGTTGCCGAAGATCGAGTGCGGCACGTTGCGGAACTGGACGACGATCTCGGTCACCCGCTCGTGCATCCGCTTGCCGGTGCGCAAGTAGAACGGCACCCCCTGCCAGCGCCAGTTGTCGATATGCGCCTTGAGCGCAACGAAGGTCTCGGTGCCGCTGTCGCGCTTCAGCTCGTCGTCGTAACCCGGCACGATGGCGCCGCCGATCGCGCCGCCGCGGTACTGGCCGGTCACGCTCTCGCCGTCCCTGACGGGCCGCAGCGCGCGCAGAACCTTGACCTTCTCGTCACGCACCGCCGTCGGATCGTAGCTCGCCGGCGGTTCCATCGCCACCAGCGAAAGCAACTGCAGGATGTGGTTCTGCAGCATGTCGCGCAGGGCGCCGGTGTGGTCGTAGAACTCGGCGCGATCCTCCAGGCCGACCGTTTCGGCGACGGTGATCTGCACATGGCCGATGTGGGTTGCGTTCCACAGCGGCTCGAAGAACACGTTGGCGAAGCGCAGCGCGAGCAGGTTCTGCACCGTTTCCTTGCCGAGGTAATGATCGATGCGGAAGATGCGCGTTTCGGGAAAGCACTTGGCGACCGCGTCGTTGATCTCGCGGCTCGAGGCGAGGTCGAGCCCGAGCGGCTTCTCCAACCCGATCCGCACCCCTTCGCCGCCCAGGCCCGCGCGCTCCAGCCCCTCGATGGTGACTTCGAACAAGCTCGGCGCGGTCGACAGGAAGATCGCCAAACGATGCCTCGAATCGCCGACCTGCTCGGCCAGCTTGGCGAAACCTTCGGGATGGGTCACGTCGTTCGGCTGGTAGTGCAGCCGGTTGAGGAAATCGGCCATTCCGCCGCGCCGCTCGGCCGGGAGGTACTTCTCGAGCGCGGCGCGGGCGAAGTTGCGGTACTCGGCGTCGCTCATCGGCGATCGCGCAGTGCCGACGATGCGCAGCGTTTCCGGCAGCAGCTTGTCGGCGTCGAGCGCGCAGAGCGAGGGCAGGAGCATTCGCTTGGCGAGATCGCCGGTGGCGCCGAACAGCAACAGGGTGTCGGCGGTGAAGCTCATGCGGTGACCTCGTTTTGCGTTGCCGTCCCGGCCATGCGTCTCCGCCATGCCTCGCCGCAAGGAAAAATCTCGCGATCTCTATGGTAGCGCTACCACAATGTCCATTGGGATGCGCACGCCAGTTGAACGCATGCGCTGCGGGGTGGTTTCGTCAGTCGCCCATCGCCTGGGCCACGACATAGCGCTTGTGCGCCTCGTGGCGGTGCTCGACCAGGTACACGCCCTGCCAGCTGCCGAGCATCATCTTGCCGTCCGCCAACGGCACCGTCATGGCGTTGCCCGTCAGCATCGCCTTGACGTGCGCGGGCATGTCGTCGCGCCCTTCGGCGCTGTGCTCGTAACCGTCGCCCTCGGGTGCGGCCAGGTCGAGCCAGCGCAGGATGTCGCGCTTCACCGCGGGCGAGGCGTTCTCGGTGATGATCAGGCTGGCGCTGGTGTGCTGGCAGAACAGCGTTACCTGGCCCATGCGGATATCGGTCGCGCGGATCCAGCTGTTCACGTCGTCGGTGATCTCGACGAAGCCTTGCCCGTCGGTCTCGAACGTCAGGATCGCGAGCGTCTGGTGCATCGGCTTCCTATATAGCGGAAATGGTTAAGCAGTACGCCCTGTTCGCCGACGAGCCGGCAGTGCCGGGGCTAGTGGTGGTCGATCAGGCGGTTAGCGAGGCCGAGGAAATGGCCCTTGCTGCGCGCATCGACGCCGTACCGCTCGCGCCGTTCCAGTTCGGCCAGTGGGAAGGCAAGCGGCTGACGACGCATTACGGATCGGGCTACGATTTCAGCCGCCAGCGCGTGGCGGAGGCGCCGCCGCTGCCGGAATGGCTGATCCGGCTACGCGGCGAACTCGCACCGCAAGTCGGGCTCGATCCCGCCGCGTTCGAGGCCGCGCTGCTGATCCGCTACGACCCCGGCGCCGGCATCGGCTGGCACCGCGATCGCCCGCAATACGACAAGGTGCTCGGCCTCTCGCTCAGCGCGCCCTGCGTCCTGCGCCTGCGCCGCCGCACCGCCGCGGGCTTCGAGCGCCGCACCGTCGAGCTTGCGCCGCGTTCGCTCTACCTGCTCTCGGGCGAAGTGCGGCGCGAATGGGAGCATTCGATCCTGCCGCTGGCCGTCACCCGCCGCTCGATCACCTTCCGCACGCTGCGCTAGCCGGCGATCGTCCGCTCGATCCGCCGGTCCGGCACCAGCCAGACGAGCGCCACCGCGACGAAGAAGGCCATTCCCCCGACCGGCTGCCACAACAGCGCCGCGGCGATGCCGCCGATGTAGAACAACGGCGAGAGCTTGCCTTTCAGATCGCGGCCGATCGCCTCGGCCAGGGGACCGTCCGCTCCCTCGACGGCGATGATCCGGTATTCGAGGATCATGTACGCGATGGCGCAGGCCAGCAGATTGACGCCGTAGACCACCGTCGGCCAGCGGGCGAACTGGTTCTCGCCCATCCAGCCGGTGCTGAACGGCAGCAGCGAGAGCCAGAACAGCAAGTGCAGGTTGGCCCACAGGATGCCGCCGGTCACCCGGCCGGTGACGTGGATCATGTGATGGTGATTGTTCCAGTAGATGCCGATGTAGATGAAGCTCAGCACATAGCTGAGGAACACCGGCCACAGCGCATGCAGCGCGGCCAGAGTGGCCTCGTGCGGCACCTTCAGCTCCAGCACCATGATCGTGATGATGATCGCCAGCACGCCGTCGCTGAACGCCTCGAGCCGCCTGGTGTCCATCATCGTCCCCCCAATGTGCCGTTCCCGGGTTGTAGCGGCCGACAGGCCGCCTTGGAAAGCGGGAGCTGGCTAGACGCAAGCGGGACAGTCCGGCACACTCGCTGGGCCACAGGCAGTCGGGAGGGGTGCAAATGAAACAGACACTTGTCGCGCTCGGCGCAGCGCTGGCGCTCTTCAGTGGCCCCGCGCAAGCGGCGATCTCGCAGGCTCAAACGACGGCCGGCGCGGTGCAGGGCGAGACCGTGAACGGCATCGGCGAATTCAAGGGCATACCGTTCGCCGCACCGCCCGTGGGCGACCTCAGGTGGAAGGCCCCGCAGCCGGTCCAGCCATGGCAGGGCGTGCGCAGGACGGTCGCCTTCGGCCCGGCCTGCATGCAGGGCCCGATCCTGGCGCAGATGGGCAGCACCGCCGCGACCTCCGAGGATTGCCTTTACCTTGACGTCTGGACGCCGGCGAACGCTCCGTCCGACAAGTTGCCGGTGATCGCCTGGATTTACGGCGGCGGGTTCAATTCCGGCGCGACGAGCGTGCCGATGTACGACGGGGCCAACTTCGCGCACCAGGGCGTGGTGTTCGTCAGCCTGTCGTATCGGGTCGGGCCGTTCGGCTTCCTCGCGACGCCTGACCTCAGCGCCGAAAGCGGCCACGGCTCGGGCAATTACGGCCTGCTCGACCTCGTCGCCGGGCTGCGCTGGGTGCACGACAACATCGCCCAGTTCGGCGGCGACCCCGCGAAGGTGACGGTGATGGGTCATTCCGCCGGCAGCATGGCGGTGAGCGAGCTGGTCGCCTCGCCGCTGGCGAAGAACCTGTTCCGCGGCGCCATCGCCGAGAGCGGCGCCGACTTCGCCCCGCCCGGCACGTTCGCCGGAACCAGCCAGGCGACGCTGGCCGAGGCGGAAGCCAATGGGCAGAAATGGCTGGCAAGCCTCGGGGCAAACTCGCTCGCCGAAGCCCGCGCGCTGCCCGCGGCCAAGGTCGAAGCCGCCCAGCGCGCGGTCGGCGCACCGCGCTTCTTCCCGCCGCTCGACGGGTACGTCCTGACGGCGCCGGAATACGCGCTGTGGCAGCGCCACGCCTACAACGACGTCCCAGTGCTCATCGGCACTACGTCGGACGAAGCCGCGGTGTTCGGCGGGCGCCGCACGGTCACGCCGGCCGACTTCGAAAAGCAGGTCCGCGACGGCTACGGCGCCCACGCGGACGCGATCCTGGCCGCCTATTCGCACGCGACAGACGCGCAAGCGACCCGCGCCGCGAAGGACCTCGCCAGCGACACCATGTTCCACTGGAACATGTTCACCTGGGCCGCCCTTCAGGCCGAGCACGGCAAGGCGCCCGCCTACGCCTATTGGTACAATCGTCCGGCCGCCGCCGACCCGGACGGCTCCGGCCACGGCAGCGAGGTGCCGCTGGTGTTCGCCAACGAGGATCACCGCGCCGGCCGCCCGGGGTGGACCGATGAGGACCGCGCGCTCTCGCAGGAGCTGCAGGGCTATTGGGTCAACTTCGCCAAGACCGGCGATCCCAACGCGCCCGGCCTCCCGCGCTGGCCGAAATTCCAGCCCGGCAAAACGACGGTGATGGCGCTGGGCAAGGACAACAAGCCGATCCCGCTGCCGGTCGAATGGCGCCTGAAGGTGCTCGACGACTATTACGCCTGGCGGCGCGCGGGCAACTGATCAGCCGTCGTTCATTCAGTAGTGACGAAATGGTTTCGAAATGCCACAATTGACCGAGTCAACAAGGGGCTGCCTGGGCCCTTGGGAGTAGGATTTATGCGTTACCCGATGGCCGGCGCACTCGCGCTGGCGCTTTGCATCCCCGCGGCGCCCGCGCTGGCGCACCATTCGATGGCGATGTTCGATCAGACGAAGACCGTTACGCTCTCCGGCACGGTGCGGGAGTTCCAGTGGACCAATCCGCATTGCTACATCCAGTTGATGGTCAAGGACGCCTCGGGCAAGGACGTCGAGTGGAGCCTCGAGATGGGCGCGCCGATGTACCTTTACGCCAAGGGCTGGCGGCCCTCGGCCCTGAAGGCGGGTATGCCGGTCAAGGTCACAATCAATCCGCTGCGCAACGGCGACCCGGGCGGGGTCGTGCT